>CAYLYV010000162.1:0-10442 GCA_964387655.1 uncultured Cypionkella sp.
GGCTTCCGACCGGGGCGGTGCGATGGTCCTCAGGGTCCGGTGGCCGGGTGACCGGGGTCTATGCCAGCCTGCAGGCGGCCCTGCCGTTCGCAGTCTATGCACTTGCGGCGGTGGTCCCGGCGGGGTGGCATCGCAACCGGCGCGATTTGCGGGGGGGTGGGGCGTGAGTCTGGAGTTGCTGGGATTTTCGGTGCAGCGGAGCGGTGAGGCGTTGTTCGCTCCGCTGTCATTGCAGGTGCCGGGCGGGGCGGTGGCGACGGTTATGGGGCCGTCGGGGGTGGGGAAATCCACTCTGCTCGACGCCATCGGGGGGCATCTGGCGCATGGGATTTCTCTGAGCGGGCGGGTGCTGGTGCAGGGCCGCGATGTCACCACCCTTCCCGCCGAGGCCCGGCGGATCGGGGTGATGTTTCAGGATGCGCTGCTGTTTCCACATTTGTCGCTGGGGGACAACTTAGCCTTCGGGCTGCCTGCTGCATTGAAGGGCCGGGCGGTGCGGCGGGCGGCGGTGGAGGCGGCTTTGGCGCAGGCGGGGCTGGAAGGGATGTATCCGCGCGACCCCTCAACGCTTTCCGGCGGGCAAAAGGCGCGGGCGGCACTGATGCGGGCGCTGTTGGCCGAGCCTTTGGCCTTGCTGCTGGATGAGCCGTTTTCCAAGCTCGATGCGGGCTTGCGCGGCGAGATGCGGCGGTTTCTGTTCGGCCATCTGCGGGCGCGCGGCATTGCGACCTTGATGGTGACGCATGATCCCGAGGATGCGGCGGAGGCTGGCGGGGTGGTGGTGGGTTTGTGAGGGTTGGGTTTGGGGCTGGTCGCTGGGGTTTCACACCCCAGACCCCGTGGGGTATTTAGGGACAGATGAAAAATTTGAGATAAGTTTTAGGGAGTCAGCGGCGGAGGTATTCGGTGGCGATGCAGGTGGGGGACTCGGCGCGCAAGGGAATTGGGGGGAGTTGCTGCCAGTCTTTGGCGTCGAAAGCGGGGAAAAACGCGTCGGCGTCGGGGATGTCGAGGGCGACTTCGGTGATCAGCAGGCGATCCGCCAAAGGCAGCAGTGCGCGGTAGATGCCTTCGCCGCCGATGCCATAGGCGCGGGCGTAGCCGCTGGCGCGGGCGAAATCCAGTGCGGCTTCGGGGGTTGCGAAGACGTGCTCGGTCAGGGTCGGATCAGACGAAATCACGCAATTCAATCGGTTTTTCAATGGCTTGAACGGCAAGCTTTCCCACGTCTTGCGGCCCATGATGATGGCCCCGCCCGTGGTTTCGCGTTGGAAAAACGCCAGGTCCTCGGGCGCATGCCACGGGATCAGGTTATCTTTGCCGATGGCGCCATTGCGGGCGCGGGCGACGACGAGGCTGAGCATGTGCGCGATCTCCTACACGGCCACGGGGGCTTTGATCGCCGGATCGGGGTTGTAGTTCAGAAACTCAAAATCTTCGTATGTGAAATCAAACATCGAGGTGACTTCGCGCTTGATCCGCAAGGTGGGCAGGAGTTTCGGGTTGCGGGCGAGTTGCGTCTGCACCTGCTCCATATGGTTCGCATAGATATGTGCGTCGCCCATGGTGTGGATGAAATCGCCCGGCTCATAGCCTGTGACATGCGCCAACATGCATTGCAGCAGCGCGTAAGAGGCGATGTTGAACGGCACGCCGAGGAACATATCCGCCGAGCGCTGATAGAGTTGCAGGTGCAGTTTGCGCCCGGCAATGCGGACTTGCCACAGGGTGTGGCAGGGTGGCAGCGCCATATTCGGCACTTCTCCGGGGTTCCAGGCTGAAACGATCAGGCGGCGGCTGTCGGGGGTTTTGCGAATCGCCGCGACCAGATCGGCGATCTGATCGACGCTGTCGGCATAGTAAACAGGGCGGCCTTGGGGGTCATTGCCTGCCGGAGTCAGTTTCGGAAAGCGCCGCCATTGTGCGCCGTAGACCGGGCCAAGATCGCCGTTCTCATCGGCCCATTCATCCCAGATGCCGACGCCATTGGCCCTGAGATAGCCGATATTGGTGTCGCCGTTCAGGAACCACAGCAGTTCATGCACGATGGATTTCAGGTGCAATTTCTTGGTAGTGACCAGCGGAAAGCCGAGGCTCAGATCGTAACGGCTCTGCAGGCCGAAATGCGAAATCGTGCCGGTGCCGGTGCGGTCGGTCGAGGTTTCGCCCTCGGCCAGCACGGTGCGCAATGCGTTTAGATAGGTTTGCACGTTTGTGTTCCGTTTGGCTTGAGGGTTCTGGTTTTGCAGGCGTATGACAAGCTGTTGTCAGCTTTGGTGGTGGTTTGTCTATATATAGACATGATCTCTGCGCTGCGCCAAGGCCGAAGCTTGCGCTGTGCTTGGGTGATGCTGGGCGGGCACAGCGGCGAAAGATTGGGCGGCAAAATCGAATCCGCTTTGACTTTCAAGGGTTTTGCACGCAAAGTTGATGTGATTTTGGCGCAACTAGGGCGAATTGACATGACGTATCGGGTGTGGACCGCTCTGGCTTTGACAGCGGCATTGGCGGCCTGCGGCGGGAATCCGTTTGTTGAGACGCCCGTCGATCCGGGCCCGGTAGATCCCGAGCCGACCGTCGATCCAGTGCCTGCTTCTGTGTCCAAAGACCTCAAAGCGATCAGCTATGATCCGGCGAATGGTGGCACGCTTCGGGTGGATATGACGGGGGTGACTTCATCGGCGCAGATGGCGCAGTTCCAACGGATCCCGAGCATGGACATCGCGAGCGCTGGAAATGGCCAACCGAACTATCGCGCCTTCGTGTATCAGGAAACCGAGTTGACGCGATCTTATCTGGCCTATGTCGCTACCAATGCGCGCGGCAATCTGATCGCAGTTTCCGCCACGGATGGCGGTCAGTTCAATGAACACAACGCCGGGGGACGCTTCGCGCGGATGGATGTCTACAAACGGCCCACCATTGGCGAGGGCCCGGAAGAAGGCGTGTTTTCGTATGCGGGAACCTATGCCGGAATGTTTGTGCCCGGTGAATGGGACAATCCGGCAAACCCACGCCCGCCGGGGCTGAGACCAGCAGTGCCTTGGCGTGTCACAGGCGATGTTCAGATCAACGGAAGTTTCAGCCCTACCGATGCGAATGGGGCTGCAACACGCCCCGAGCTGATCGAAGGGGGTATCGTCAATCGCGCATTGTTTGACTCAGCAGGCAATCAGATTACCGCCATCCAGTTGGGCACCCAGGTCGTTGATACCGCCACCTTGGCCGACCTGACCTTGCGGGAAACGGCGATCGACTCAAACGGACAGTTCCTTGGCAATGTAGAGTTTTACGGCAAGCCCGGGCAAGATATCGGGGATTATGCAGGGTTGTTTGCTGCGGATGGCACCGACGTGGCAGGGGTGCTCTGGCTGCATCCGATCGAAGGGCAGAATGGCGTCTGGGAATATGGCACCTTCAACTTGCCGCGCTGCGATCTCGCGGGTTCGGCACCGCTATGCGTGCCCCGCTAGACGTTTTGTTGCGAGTTATCCGCGCTGCGGGTCTAGCCCTAGCACTCTTGCTTTCGTGGAGTCGGTCTGACGCTCAAGCTGAGGTTCTGAACTTAACGCGCAATCAGGCGCTGATGGTTGCTTCGCAAGCTTTTGCTTCCGGAGACTTGGTGTTGGCAAATGTCATCGCCAAGCGCTTGCTGGAGGGCGACCCAAAAGATGTGCAAGCTTTGATGGTGCTTGCTGCGACCGAACCGGGTCTTGGCAATGCAAAGCTTGGCCGCGCGATGGGACGCAAGGCCTGGGCAGCCAGTCGCGGGCGGCCAAGCGAGTTGCGCTACAGCATTGCGCGCCTGACTGCCAAGGCGGCCTTTGTCGAGGGTCGGCCTGCAATCGCGCAGTATTGGCTGCGGCGGGCGCTTGACGTGGCGCCAGATACAGAGGCGGAAGCGCAAACGGGACGCGATTTTCAGCAAGTGCGCGCGCAGACTCCGCTGCGGTGGAAGCTTGACCTTCAGGTCACACCAAGTTCCAATATCAATGGCGGGTCCGACGTGGGGCTGCTGATCGTTGATCAACATATTATAGGTACTTTGGGCGGCTGGTCAGAGGCTCGCGCGGGCGTACGCACAACGGCCGAAGCTGAACTGCTGTACGCTCTGCCCGCCCATGCCAAGGGCCAAAACATCCTTGGTCTCCGCACGACCCTTACCAGCTACAGTCTTTCGTCTGATGCACAAGCCGCCGCACCGGAACTTGATGCTTCGGTGCTGAACCGCACGACCTTTGAGGCTTTGATCCGCCGCGATCAAAACCGACCCGGATCCAAGATGCCCCTCAGCATGACCCTGACCTTGGGTCAAAGCTGGCAAGGGGGGTATATACTTGGGCCACATATCCGTGGCGACGCTCGCACGGCTTTGGTGCTGGGCAAAGATGCCAGCCTTTGGCTGGGGGGCAGTTTTGAGCGGCAATGGCAGCGTGGGGGCTTGGGCGTCTCAAACGCGTTGCAACTGCAACTGACCGGCACCAAGGCTGTTTCGTCTTTGGCCGGGCAGGTGAATCTTAGTCTGGGGGCGACGGCGGCGCGGGCAGAGTTTGTCAACTCCACCTATGATGCTGTCGATTTGCGACTGGGCTATGCGCCGGATGCTGCTGTGGGTGCCGCGCAGATTGCAGTTGCTTTGAACGCAGGTTGGCGGGGTTATGATCGTTATTCACTCGGCTTTGCAGAGGTGACCAAGGGCAGAACAGATCAGACTTGGGGGGTGACATTGGATATGGCGTTGCCTAGGCTCTCTGTCATGGGCTTTGCGCCCGACTTGACGTTGACACACCAAGTCACCAGTTCAAACATCAGCCGCTACAGCGGCTCGCAAACATCCGTTGCTCTGGGCATCCGTTCCAACTTTTAGAGCGGTCGCTCGGGGCTGTATAAGATAAAATCAGCATAAAGGTGGTCTATGACAATCCGCTATTTACATACCATGGTCCGGGTGCTGGACCTTGATGCCTCGATGGCGTTCTATCGCCTGTTGGGGCTGGAGGAGACCAAGCGCTATACCAATGACAAGGGCCGCTTTACGCTGGTGTTCATGGCACCTCCGGGACAGCCGGACTGTCCGGTGGAACTGACCTATAACTGGGATGGCGATGCGGGCCTGCCTGCGGATTCGCGGCATTTCGGGCATTTGGCTTATGAGGTCGATGATATCTACGCCACCTGCGCGCATCTGGCAGCCAATGGCGTGCTGATCAACCGGCCGCCGCGCGATGGGCATATGGCGTTTGTGCGCTCGCCGGACAATGTCTCGATTGAGATTTTGCAGAAGGGCGAGTCGTTGGCTGCGGCGGAGCCTTGGGCGTCGATGGCGAATACCGGAAGCTGGTAAGCGAGTGTTCTGCCGGGGGTGCGCAGGTTGAAGCCTGCGCACCCGGCTACCCGGACTGCTTTGGCATTCCGGGCTGGATATTTAAGCCAATGTGAAATGCAAAGCGCGTGGGCGCTAGAAGGACCACAGGCTGTAGGCGTCTGGTCCTATGGTTTTCGTCTCGCGCAGGGTGAGGCGGGGGGCGTCTTTCAGGGCGGTGAGGTGGAGCGCGGCGAGGCTGGCTTGGCCGTCACCGCCGATCAGTGCGCCTGCGGTGAACAGGGCGAGATCGTCAACCAGTTTGGCACGGATGAGGGAGGCTGCGAGGCTGCCGCCGCCTTCGCAGAAGACGCGGGTGAGGCCTTGGGTGGCGAGGGTTTGCAGGGCGGCGCGGGGGTTTATGGTGCCGTTGTCGCAAGCGATTTCCAGCAGGATCGCGCCCTGCCCCGTCCACGCCGCGCGACGTTCGGCGGGGGCATCGGGGCCGTGTAGCAGCCAGACCGGGGAGGTTTTCGCGGTTTGACCCAAACGGCTGTCGGGGCTGTGGGTGAGGCGGCTGTCCATCACGATGCGGATCGGTTGATGCGATGCGCCAAGCTCGCGCACCGTCAGGTCAGGATCGTCGGCGCGGGCCGTGCCAGAACCGATCAGCACGGCATCATGGTTCAGCCGCATGGTGTGGACGGCGCGACGCGACGCAGGGCCGGTGATCCAGCGGGATTCGCCCGTGGCGGTGGCGATGCGGCCATCCAAGGTGGTGGCGAGTTTCAGAGTGACAAAGGGCAAGCCTTGGGTGACACGTTTCAGAAAGCCCGCGTTGGCGCGGCTGGCTTCGGATTGCAGAATGTTTTCCGTGACTTCTACGCCAGCGGCGCGCAGCATGGCGTGGCCTTTGCCGGACACACGCGGATCGGGGTCTTGCAGGGCAGAGACCACGCGGGTCACACCTGCGGCGATCAAAGCCTCGGCGCAGGGCGGGGTTTTGCCGTGATGGGCGCAGGGTTCCAGCGTGACATAAGCCGTCGCGCCACGCGCCGCATTCCCGGCTTGGTGCAGGGCCGTCACCTCAGCATGCGGGCGGCCGCCGGGTTGCGTCCAGCCGCGTCCCACCACCACGCCCGCCTTGAGGATCACACAGCCCACCGCCGGATTGGGCCAGGTGCGACCCAAGCCCCGCGCGGCGATGCGCAGGGCGTGGGCCATATGGTCGGTGTCGCTCACTCGTCCGCAGCGGTGCCGGGGCGGAGCTCGGACACGAAGCGGTCGAAATCATCGGCGGCCTGGAAGTTCTTGTAAACGCTAGCGAAACGCACATAGGCCACGGTGTCGATACGCGCCAGAGATTCCATCACGATCTCGCCAATCACCTTCGAGGAGATGTCGGTATCGCCCAAAGACTCCAAGCGGCGCACGATGCCGGAAATCATCTGATCAATCCGCTCGGGATCAATCGGGCGTTTCTGCATGGCGATGCGGATCGAGCGTTCCAGCTTGGTGCGGTCGAAATCCTCGCGCTTGCCCGAGGTTTTGACGACGATCAGATCGCGCAGCTGCACGCGTTCATAGGTGGTGAAGCGCCCACCGCAGGCCGGACAAAACCGACGACGGCGGATCGAAACGTGATCCTCCGCAGGGCGGCTATCCTTCACTTGCGTATCGACGTTTCCGCAGAATGGGCAGCGCATCGGCTCCCTCCTTGCTTGTTATTTGTGACTGCCTCGGCCCCGGCTATCCTGCCGAGTTATCCACAGACCCTAGCGCCATTGCCTAGCCTTCGCCTAGGGGGCAGATCGGGGATACTGCATATAGGTGCAAGGTGTGGCGGGCAGGACTCATGTCAGGTCTAAAAACCGGGCTTTCAGGGCGGCTGTTGTGGCGTGACAGCAAAGTTGGCAGTAATTGACACCAGAGTTGGCAGCAACGCGATTTTTGGTTTCTGCGGCGGCTCTCACCCTGCTCTAGCACCTCACATTTCGGATTTTGCGCCAACAAGCATGTCGAGAATCAGAAATGACCGGATTCTGCCTTCGCCTGCCGCTTCGTTAAACGGGGCATTTAAGACCGGTTTAAAGGGTGGTTTACACCGCCATCTAAGCCTTAGGCATGCCTCCCGAATTGCGTCTGGATTCGATCAGTAGGTTTGGTCGAACGTGCGCGACCCTACGCCGCTGACGAGTTGGCAACTGCAGTGCCGCGAACCGACTCTACATGGTCGACCAGAACATCTCCGATTGCCTTCGCCAACGTAACCGGAACGGCATTTCCTATCAGCCGACCAAGTTTGTTGAATCTGACTTTCTCATCGGGTGCGACGAAAGCATAGGTTCTCGGAAAGCCCTGCAGCATTGCAGCCTCCCGCAAACTTATCGCTCGATTTTGTTCAGGGTGCCCAAACCTACCATTGCCGAAACCATAGCATTGCGTCGTGATCGTCGGAGATGGAGCATCCCACGTCATTCGACCGTAAACCGACGAATAATAGATGCCGGACGCCTTAGTATGACAGTCGGCCAGCAGCTCTTCGGGCCAGTCTCGCCAAGTTCCACCCTGCTTTGAGGCTTTGATGCGCTGTAGGTTTTTATCGCTTAAGCTTGCCGAGCGATGAAGCAAATCTGACGAGTCGACGCCACCAGCTTCCAAATGCGGTAGACTTCCGATCACATCTCGTACGCTCACCGGCTTGTGGGCAAATTCCGGGAGCGTGATGGGGCCAAGCTTTGAAGCAACCAAGACCAGTCTTTTTCTAGTCTGTGGAAGCCCAACTTTGGTTGCATCGACCACTTTATAATCAATGTGATAGCCTTCAAGTGACAGGAGCATTTCATTAAAAACGTCTGTCAGCTGGAGTCCTGGGACATTCTCCATCGTAACCAAATCCGGCGAGACGTCGCGTATCAGCTGCCCAAAAGCCCTCACCAAGGTCCAGTCGTCTTTTCCAGAGTCATTGCGGTTTTCGCCTGTCCGAGTATCCCGAACAGTTCTCGAATAGCTCGAAAATGGTTGGCAGGGCGCGCAGCCAGCTAGCAAGGTTATCGCAGATGTACCAAATTCTTCGCGCATCCATTCGGATGAAAGTTTCCGCACATCGCTTTCGACAAACTTCGCAGCATTGTTTGCCTCGTAAGCAAACCGACAGGAACCAACAACATCAACGCCACATGCCACGTCAATGCCCGATGTCTCCAACCCATGCGTCAAGCCACCGACGCCACAGAAAAGGTCGATCGCGCGGATGGAGCTGGGGTTCGTAACGGTCATCCTGCCTTTTGGCGCAGAAATGCTTTCGCGTCCAGATATGTTGAAAAGGATCGGCAAACCTCTTCCAAGTAACCGACCACAGGCTCCATCAGAGCCGCGAGCTGCGCCGGCGTAAGATCCTTCGCGCCATCCAAGAAAGTCTCGTTGCCGTGGGCCAAGTTGTTCCGTTTGTGCCGCACAAACTTCATCGGAGCCATCTCATTTGAGAAGTGTACAGTGCATGCGTCACTGACAATTTGCGCCGATATGTTCAGTGTGCAGCCCAGTTTGGCAGCGGCGCTAACCATCTCGTCATTGGACCAAGTGGTGAGTTGTTCGACCGGGCGAAAACGCCACGGCTTAAGGCTTTGTACCCCGGAAAATTCCCCGAGCAGCGAAAAAACCCGATCAAGCCGCTCATCAATCCTTAAATCTCTTCCAAGGCCGCCCCGGACGCGTACCCATTCACGCATCACATGGTCGCCCCAGTTAGCAGGCGCGTGCTGCAACACCTCGTTGCTCACCTCCTCCAAAACTTTTGTCATGACGGCTTCAACCAAGCTGTAAAGCTGAATGAGAAAACCGCTTTTGATGATGTTCAGCTGATCAATGCTGACAGCCTGCAACAGAGGAATTGGCACCATTGCTCGGGCGATCTGCCCATCAAGCTTGTCAACGGCAGACAAATGCAGTCTCACCTCGTTCGCACGCTCTATAAAGAGACTTTCAAACTCACGCATTTATTAGCAACGCTCTCTTCACAAATCTTATCCGCCCCAGAAGCTTCGCCCTGACGTTTGCTCCATCTGTCCTTGTAATAGCGGCAAATTCTGCCCCCTCGAGCCACGAGACGTCCTGCGGCGCGAGATCAGGGTCGGTGCGGAGTGCTAGGCCAGTACCCACCGAAAGAGCTTCAAACCTCACGCGCGGGATCTGGGTCGCGGTCGCTGTTTTTCGGAATCCGTTCGGAAAATTGGCCCTTACAAATTCGATCATCCTTTGAAATTCCATCGTATGTGCTTCGATCCTTCCACCGTCCTCCAAACACCGGGCGTTCTCCGCCTTCGCGAAATCATAGATGTAGTCAGCTGGGCGGTCTTTCCACCGCGGCAAGTCAAGCTGCCCGTCCCGCTCTTCCACGGCATTTAGGTACGTGAAAAAGCGTATAACAAGCTCTTCCCTCTCTCTTTCAGAGACCTGAGTGGCTGAAATGGGCGTCATTTCGACGAAGGTTGGATCCTCTGCGCACTGGTCAATCAGATCGGTGAACGGACCAGGCAAGGCACCTCGGCGCACCTCAGCATCGTTTGCCTTTTGCCCACCGGTATTGATGCGATTGAACATTTCTGTGCGGGTCACGGCAGATACGGCTGAATCCAGTACTATGCCGCGAATGACCCGTGCACCAAACTTTCTTTGCCTGCTTCGGGACAAGTGCTCGTAGGAAAGACCGTTCAGCTCGGGAAGCAACTCCAAGTTTCGCAGTTTGAGTTCGCCCTTGCAGAAGCTTTCCAGCGTTCTCAATCGCTGAGAACCGTCGACAATTTCAAGCCTGCCATCGTCGTCCTGCCACAGGAAAACAAACGGGATCGGCAGGCCCATCAGTACTGATTCGATAAACCGAGACTGTGCATCGTGCTTCCAGATAAAGCGTCGTTGATAGTTCGGCACATAGTACTCTTCGGCTGTCACCTTGTTTACAAGGAACTCAACTGTATAGTCGGTGACAAGAAATTTAACCGTAAGCTCAAGCGCGGCGATTGCGGCTTCCGCTGCGAGGATTCTATTTTCGTCAATTGGTCGTTTTCCAACCGATACCATCATGCGGGGTAATCCCCCCATTTCTAACGGGGTGCATTCGTAGAACTTACGCAGCCATTTT
>CAYLYV010000163.1:0-10339 GCA_964387655.1 uncultured Cypionkella sp.
CCCGGTTGGAGGGGACCGCAGGGCCGATGCGGCGGTCGATGCGCGATGTGTTCGGGGGGCCGGTGCTGGACATTGGCACACAAACCCGCGTGGCATGGTCGCCGGGGGCGCTGGTGCTGTTTCGCTAAGGCGACGAAAAACTGCACCCATTGGCGGCTGAGGAGCGCCGCGCGGGAGTATTTTTGCCAAGATGAAATTGGCAGTCAGGAGTCGGGTCGCAGCAGCCCCAAGCCACGCAGATAGATGCCGATGCCCGCTTCCAGCAGATCTTCGGGCGGAAACGGGCTTTTGGCTCCCGGCGCGCCGCGCATATACAACTCGACGACGCCATGGCTCATCGCCCAGATATGCGCCGAGAACATGCTGGAGGGCGGGCGTTTGTTTGCGGGCAGGTGTTGCGAGAGTTTTTCGGCGGCTTGCTCCAGCACCGCACGGGCCTTTTGCGCGACGATGGCGAGGTCAGGATGGGCTTGCAGGCTGAGGCCGGATTCAAACATCGCCTTGTAATGACCGGGATATTTGCGGGCGAAGGCCAGATAGGCGCGGCCTGTGGCCTCAAACGCCGCAAGCGCCGTGGGTTGACCATTGTTATAAGCGAATTCCATCAGGGCTGCGAAAATATCATAGCCTTGGCGGGCTACCTCGGCGATCAGATCATCGCGGCCAGCAAAATGACGATAGACGGCGGCGGGGGTGACATCGGCGGCTTTCGCGGCTTCGGACAGGGTAAACCCGGTCGGGCCTTGGTCGGCGATCAACTCTAACGCCGCCTCAACCAAGGCCTGCCGCAGATTGCCGTGATGGTAGCCGCGTTTCACCCTTTTGGCCTTTTCTTCGGCCCGCCGCAGATTTTCTCGTCAATCTTGCCGATCACGTCGAGGTCTTTGCCTTTGAAATCCACCGAAAGCAGGATGTTCTGGATGGCGCAAAGCCGGGTGCGCAGCTTGTCATCCGACAAGATCACCGTCCAGGGCGCGTATTTGAAATCGCTCTGTGCGAAGGTTTCGTCAATCGCCGTGCAGTATTCTTCCCATTTCGCCAAGCCATCAATGTCGATCTGGCTGAGCTTCCATTGCTTCAGCGGGTCTTGCTCACGATCCAGAAACCGCTGCAACTGCTCGGCTTGGCCGACTTCCAGCCAGAGCTTGACCAGAATAATGCCCTCATCCACCAGCATCCGCTCAAATTCCGGCAGTTGCCGGAAGAACTTGGCGCGCTGCTCGGGGGTACAAAAGCCGAAGACATGCTCGACAATGCCGCGATTGTACCAAGAGCGGTCAAAGAACGCGATTTCACCCGCCGCAGGCAGCCAATCAACATAACGCTGGAAATACCATTGTGCAGCTTCGCGCTCGGTCGGTTTTGGCAGCGCCACAATGCCTGCGACGCGGGGGTTCAGGTTCATATGTGCCGCCGAGATCGCGCCACCCTTGCCAGCGGCATCGCGACCCTCAAACACCACCACCATGCGTTTGCCGGTGGCTTTCACATCCGCCGCCATCCGCACCAGTTGCACCTGAAGCGCATCCATCTGCGCCTCGTAGTCCTTTTTCTTCATTTCCTCGCGGTAGGGGTAATCCTTCCACAGAATCTGGTCTTTGCTGGCCTTTTCGATGGTTTTGCGCACCTCTTTCGGTGCGGCTTCCTTGAAATAGCGGCTGATGGCACCGTCAAAGGGCAGGTCCATGATTTCCTCCGGTTGGCTTTTGTCCACTATGGCGATTGCAGCGACGCGCGCAATGATGCCCGTTCAATGGCGGCAAGCGTCTCGGCGCGGTGGCTGTAATGTGGCATATGGCCGGCGCCCTCGATCACCGTCAGATGCGCGTTGGGCAGGCGCTCGGACAGCGGTTTGGAGTGGATGTTCAGCGGCACGATGGTGTCGGCGCTGCCATGGATCAACTCGATCGGCAGGGTGAGCTGCGGATAGAGCGGTTCCTGCGCGACAATCTCGGCACGCAGATCATTCACCTGCGCGAAATTGGCGCGCAGGGTGGCACAGCGCATCGTCAGTTTCGCGGCAATGGCCTTTGCATAGCCGGGGGGCACCGGATCGGGCGCGAAGATGGCGGCGATGGTGGTGTCGAGATAGCTGTCGGGGGTGTAGGCCGAGGCCAAGGGTGGGATCAGAGCGGAGCCGATTGCGCTGTCGCTCAGGCGGTAAAAGATGTCGAGTGGGCCGGGCCAAGGCAGCGAGGGGGCCGAGATCAGCACCACAGCGCGGGGTTTTACGGGTGCGTAAAGCGCCCAAGCGAGGCTGACCGAGCCGCCATAGCTTTGGCCGACGATGATCGGGTTTTGCACATTCAACGCTTGGGCGGCTGCGGCAAGGTGCCGGGCTTGGCCGCGCAAAGATTGGTCCGGGATCGGGTCTGACCAGCCCAAGCCCGGACGGTCAAAAGCGATAACGCGGTAGGATTTTTCGAGATCAGCAGCCATCGCCACGGTCATGTCGCGGGCATTGCCCGACGCACCATGGATCAGGATCAGATCGGGGCCAATGCCGCTGATATAGACATGCACCTGCGCGCCGTTCACGGTCAGGAACTGGCCCTCGGGCGGAAATTCGGCGGCAATCGCGGCCTCACGCGCCTGCGCGCGATACAGCGTCGCCGCCGAGACACCGCCCAAAAGGGTCGCCGTTATCAGGAACTTAGCGACCAATTTCTGCCATGTCATAAGGCGTGCCCTGATAAATCTCGTTGATCCAGTTGCCGTAAAGCAAATGCGCGTGGCTGCGCCAGCGGTTCAGCGGAGGTAGGGCGGGATTGTCATTCGGGTAGTAATTGTCCGGCACGTTGATCGGGGTGCCATTGGCCACATCGCGGTCGTATTCCTGTTTCAGCGTGTCGCTGTCATATTCAAAATGGTTGAAGATATAGAGCGCGCGATGGCTTGGATCTTCGACCAGACAGGGGCCAACCTGATCGCTGCCCAAAAGCGTGCGCAGGCCGGGGGCTGCGTCGATCTCGGGCTGTTTCATCTCGGTCCACCGCGAAACCGGGATGACAAAATCATCCGAAAACCCGCGCAGGAACGGCGAGGTCGGGGCAAGATTCTGATGCCGGAAGCAGCCGAAGGCCTTATGGTCCAGCATGTGCTTTTCGACGCCGTGGAAATGGTTGATCATCGCCATGCCCCCCCAGCAGACGCCGAAAGTGGAGAACACGTTGGTCTGGGTCCAATCCATCACTTCGCAGAGCTCATCCCAATAGGTGACATCCTCAAAGGCGAGGTGCTCAATCGGCGCGCCGGTGATGATCAGACCGTCGAATTTCTCGTCCTTCACCTCTTGGAACGGGCGATAGAACGTCTCCATATGCTCGGCGGCGGTATTCTTCGCTTGGTGTTCGGACATGCGGATCAGGTGCAGATCAATCTGCAAGGGCGTCGCGCCGATGAGACGGGCGAATTGGTTCTCGGTCTGGATTTTCTTCGGCATCAGGTTCAGCAAACCGATGCGCAGAGGGCGGATTTCCTGCGCTTGCGCCCGTTCCGGCGACATCACCATGACGCCTTCGTTCCGCAGAACGTCAAAGGCGGGCAGGGTGGCGGGCAGGGTGATGGGCATGGGTTTATCCTGATAAAGCGAGGAGTTAGGCGTTGGTCTGACGGCGATCAAGGGCGGTGGCAATCATATCGTCGAAATCGGCAGGGGATTTGACCTGCGCCACCTCCTCGGCCGTCACCGTGATGCCCCAGCGCGCCATCGCGGCATAGCGCGGTTGGCGATGGTCCAAAAGCCGGGCATAGCCGAAGCGCAGAAAGGCGTCGGGGTCGACTTCGGTCGAGGATTTGCCTTCGCCCGCGCAGTATTCGGCCCAGAGGGTTTTGAGGAAATCCGGGCGATAATACATCGGCTTTGGGCTGCGATCAAAGCGGCGGGCGAGTTCAGCTTTATGGGCGTCGGAGCCTTTGATCCAGACCAGAAGCTGATTGTCGGCCAAGGCCCGCATCACCGGGTCGGCGGGGTTTTCGGCATCAACCACTTCGCAGATCGAGCCTGAGGTGTCGCAGATAAAGTTCTGATAACCATAGATAGTCTCAGCCCGCTCGACAAAGCGCGGCACATCCAGCATGGCCGAAATCTCGGCCTGCGCATGTTCGGCCTGACGGCGTTGATATTCTTCAAACGCGATGCCACCGCGCGCCGGATCACCCGGCTTGCCGAGATAGGTCGACAAGGGGGCAAGGTTGTTGAAGGTGATGTTCGAGGCGATATAGACCGAATCCGACATCAAGAGTTCACGCAGCAAAGGCACTTTCATCGCCTCGCGCTTGAAATTGTCGGCGATGAATTCGTTCATGTAGCGGGTGCCGATGCGGTAATCGACCGAGTAGTGAAACCAGCCGCCCGCGCCCGCTTGGCCTGCGTCCCGCAGCATGTTCGCGAGATACGTTTTGCCAAGCCCCGACATGCCAAACAGCAGCACACGCTTTTGCTCGGCGGCGCAAAAATCTTGTCCTGAGCTGTAAATCATCACGCCCTCCGCTGGCTTGGTCAGGGCTTTGTTACAGGCTGGCAAAGACCTTCGCAAATGGGAAACGGCCCCGCAGAAGTGCGGGGCCGTTTGTGCAATTTCACAGATCAGAACGTGAAGGCGACGTTTACGCCAACACCCACCGCATCATTGCCGGAAAACTTGGTGCCGGAGGCGTCCACCGCATCGCCGAGCTTCACATATTCAACGCCGCCGGTGATCTTGACGTTGTCTTTGGTCCACGACCCGCCGATGCCAAAGCTGCGACGGCCATCGGTGGGGGAAAGCCGCGAGGCTTCCTCGCCATCGGAGTCCTCATAGCCAATCCGCGCGAACACCGACAAGTTGTCGTTGATCTTGCGACCGACGCCCAATTCATAGGTGATGACATTGTTGGAGAAACCGGTGATCTCGTCATGGATCACGCCATTGTAGTAATCGGGCCGAACGTGCCATTTCGACCACTCGCTCCACATCACCGAGCCGAACACCAGCGTGTCTTTCGCCACACCCGACTGGAAATCCAAGGTGACGCTTTGCGGCATGGTAATTTCGGTTTTGCCATCAATGGTCGCCCCGCCGTTCAGACCGGCAAAGCGTTCTGACGTGCCAAACTCATGCTTGATAGAGGATTCGTAGGTCAACGCCACGCGCAGGGCGATGTCAGGAATCTGATAGGCTGCACCAACCACGTAGCCAACTTGCGTGTCGGTATCGGTTTTTGCGGTATAAGGCCCAATCGGCGACAACATTTGGGCCGGGATATTGATTTCTGCGGAAGATCTGACCAGACGCAGACCACCATACACCGAGGCGCGCTCGTTGAAGTTATACTTCAGCAAAGCCGCAAGTTGCGTGCTTTTCCAATGTGCCTCAAGCCCGTCGTAGATGCCTTCTTTGTAATGGGCATCCGCACCGTAGGGCTGGTTCAGGAAGATTGCGTAGGACAATTTATCATTGATGTCAGCTTTATAGCTGAACGACAGCGTCGTATAGCTTTCCGACATGTTGCCGGTGGGGATTGCGCCGGCAAGCGGATGCGTGAACACACCACCAACCGAGGGGGTCACATTGGAAAACCCAATCGTCGCAACCCTGCCTTTGTCAAAAAGCGCCGAATAGCTGCTGCCAGAGCGGTCAATTCCCCCCGCCTGTGCCAGCGTCGTAGTCAGTGCCAATGCGCCAAGCGCGGTAACGATATGCTTCATGGTTTCCTCCCCGTAACCGATTCTACATCTTGGCATGTCCCAGCTTTTCCGAGGGTTAATGCGTCTAATGCGGTGATTTGTCACGCTAAGCGGAAGCCTGCGCGGCGGTCAATCAATGACGCGGCGTCACGGGGGTGCGATTGGCGCGATGTGACCTTTGGGACGGATTTCAGAACGGATGTTCAGCCAGATACCGGCGAAAATCACTGCAGCCCCGAGAATGACGTAGGGGTCAAGCGGCTCTGCATAGATCAGTGCGCCCACCACGGCGATCAGCGGCAGCCGCAGGAAATCCAGCGGCATGACGTAAGAGGCCGGGGCGAGCTTCAAGGCTGCGGTGATGCAGTAATGCGCAGTGACGCCAGCCAAGCCGATCACGCAAAGCCACGGCATTGTGGCGGCGGTGGGCAGGTGGAAGATGCCATCGGCAAGTGCTGCGGCAAGGCCGAAGAAGAACTGCATCCCCGTCAGCCAGAACAGGATGCACAGGATCGAGAGGCCTTGGGTGAGTTTTTTGGTGACCACATTGGTGGTGGCAAAGCACAGGGCCGAGCCCGCGGCAGCCAACACACCAGGATTGAGATGCGCCAGATCGGGGCGCGCGACGATCAGCACGCCGACAAAGCCCAAGGCGGCGGCGATCAGCCGGATCTTGGTCAGCCGCTCACCGAGCAGCAGGGCGGCCAGTAGCACCACCCACAAAGGCGAGGTGAACTCGATGGCGAACAACTGCGCCAAGGGGATCATCGTCAGCGCCCAGAACCACAGGTTTTGCCCAGTGAAATGGATCACGTTGCGCACAGCGTGACCGCCGAGATTGCGGGTGGTGATCTCGTGCAGCTTGCCCGTGGCGGCAGCCAGCGCCAGCACCAGCACAAAGCCCACCGCAGAGCGCACCGTCATGATCTCGAAGCTGTCGTGACGCGGGCCGATCTGCTTGGCGGCAATCGCCATCGCCGAGAAGGCCAGAATCGAGCCGATCATCCAAAGCGCCGCGCGGATCGTGGGGGAGTTGGGGGCTTTGGCGTGGCTCATTGGCTGACCTGTGAGGTCATCGAATGGGGTTGCAAGGTTTCGGTGTCAGACGTGCCGCCGTCCAGACGGTCGGCTTTGCGCAAGGCCGGGAACATCCACGCCCAAGAGCCGGTGACAATCATGGTGCCGATGCCGCCAAAAACCGCAGCGCCGACCGGGCCAAGGAAACGTGATACCACACCGGATTCGAACTCTCCCAACTCGTTAGAGCCCGAGATGAACAGACCCGACACCGAAGACACCCGGCCGCGCATATGGTCCGGTGTGACGATCTGCACCAAGGTTTGCCGCACATAGACCGAGATCATATCGGCGGCCCCCAGCACCGCCAAAGCCGCCACGGAAAGATACATGTTCTTCGACAGCCCGAACACGACGGTCGCAAGGCCAAACGCTCCCACCGCCCAGAACATCCTGATCCCAGCGCGGCGCTTTAGCGGCCAGCGCGCCAAGGCCAGCGCCACCAGCACCGCGCCGATCGCCGGGCCAGAGCGCAGGATGCCAAAGCCTTCTGGCCCGACATGCAGAATATCGCTGGCAAAGGCAGGCAGCAGGGCGGTCGCCCCGCCCAGCAGCACCGCGAACAGATCAAGCGAGATCGCACCGAACACGATCTTATTGCGGAAGGTATAGGCGAGGCCCTCTTTGATCTGCGCCCATTGGCTGCCCGGTTGCCGTTCGGGCGTGGTGTTGGCGCGCATCAGCAGCAGGATCGCCACGCCCGCGACGTATAGCGTCGCCGTGGTGGCATAGGCGGTGGCGGTCGAGATGGCACAGAGCATGCCGCCCAACCACGGTCCGATGATCACCGCGCCTTGCCAGCTGAGTGATTTCAGCGAGATCGCCTGCGGCATATCGGATTTCGGCACCAGCATCGGCACCAACGCCGTAGCCGCCGGGGATAGAAACGCCCGCGCGGCCCCGAACAAAGCCGCAATCGTGAAGATGGCCGTGAAGCCCGGCTCGGGGTGCAGCGCCAAGGCGACCAAACCGAGCACGCCCACAGTCTCGGTCAGCAGCGCCAGCATCACGATCTTGCGGCGCGAATAGCGATCTGCCAGCGACCCGGCCCACAGGGTCAACACGAACAGCGGCAGGAATTGGCACAGGCCCACCATGCCAACCAGAAACGCACTTTCTTCGATCGACAACGTGGCGCGGCCCAAAGAATAGATTTGCCAGCCAATCGTCACGGCCTCAATCTGGGCTGCGATATTCACCAAGGCCATACCGCCCCAGAACAGGCCGAAATCGCGGTGACGGAACAGAAAGTTTTGAGACAACGCGCACATGGCGCAAGGACTAGCGCGATCAGCGGCGCTTTGCCAGAGGGGGCATCATGTGCATTTTTGCGGGGCAGCTCTGCTCAGGATGACCTTGCCGTGCTGCGCTGCGGCATTATGTTTAGGACAGATCATTAGAATATGGAACCGATATGACCGCTCACACCGCCATCAAAAACCCCCGCGAAGCCGATCATCCGATCCATGCGCAGTTCACCAGCCGGTTCTCACCGCGCGGTTTTACGTCAAAGTCCTTGACCGAGGAAGAAGTTCTGACAGTGCTGGAGGGCGCGCGTTGGGCACCTTCGGCCAGCAACAATCAGCCGTGGCGCTTTGCTTACGGCCTGCGCGGCGATGCGGCTTTCGGCAAGATTGCCGACAGCCTTGTGCCGTTCAACCGCTCTTGGGCCGAAAAAGCGGCAGCGTTGATCGTCGTGGCCTCGCGCACGAGCGTTGAAAAAGACGGCGCCGACGTGCCCGTGCCGACCCATGCTTTTGATGCCGGTGCCGCTTGGGGCTATCTTGCCCTGCAAGCCCATCATTCCGGGCTGATCGCGCATGCGATGGCCGGGTTTGATCCAAAGACTTTGGCAGAAAGCCTGAAGCTGCCCAAAGGTTACGCGCTGCACGCGGTCGTCGCTGTGGGCGAGCATGGCAATATCGAAAACCTGCCCGAAGTGTTGCAGGCGCGCGAAGTGCCGAGTAATCGTTTCCCGCTGGATAAAATCGCAGCTCACGGCAAATTCGTCTGAGCTTTGCGATGATATCATATGACAGGGGCGCAGTGAGCGCCCCTTTTGTATCTAATCTCTCAAGTCTTCCACCCGGAAATCCCGCAAAATCCCGCGCGTGGCTTCAAACCATTTTGAGGCCCTTGTGCGGGCCTGATGCGCATTGAAATCATCCTGCGTGCGAAAGCTTTCCATCACTTCCCAGACCAGTGGATCATCTGTTGGGGTGACTTCAAACGACAAACAGCCCGGTTCGGCCCGCGAAAGCTGCGTGTGCAACGCGACATGCGCTTGCACAGCGGCAGCTTCCTCTGCCGTGACACACACCAGATGGCCGCGTAGACGGATCATTCGAGTTCGATCGTGCCGGGCGGCTTGGAGGTGATGTCGTAGAACACCCGGTTGACGCCTTTGACCTCGTTGATGATGCGGGTCATGGTTTCACCCAGAAAATCATGGCTGAACGGGTAGGTGTCTGCGGTCATGCCGTCCACCGAAGTCACCGCGCGCAGGGCCACGGCGAAATCATAGGTGCGCCCGTCGCCCATCACACCCACGGTTTTCATCGGCAGGATGGCAGCGAAGGCTTGCCAGATTTCATCATAGAGGCCGTGTTTGCGGATCTGGTCGATATAAACCGCATCGGCTTGGCGCAGGATGTCGAGTTTTTCGGTCGTGATCTCACCGGGGCAGCGGATGGCCAGACCGGGGCCGGGGAAGGGGTGGCGGCCGATGAACGACGCGGGCAGGCCCAGTTCGCGACCCAAAGCGCGCACTTCATCCTTGAACAACTCGCGCAGGGGTTCGACCAGTTTCAGGCCCATTTTCGCGGGCAAACCACCGACGTTGTGGTGCGATTTGATGGTGACCGATGGGCCACCCGAGAAGCTGACGGATTCAATCACATCGGGGTAGAGCGTGCCTTGGGCAAGAAATTCTGCGCCCTCGATACCGTTGGCGTATTTCTGGAACACGTCGATGAACAACCCGCCGATGATCTTGCGCTTGCGCTCGGGGTCGGAGACGCCTTCCAGCTTGCCCAAGAACAATTCGGATTCGTCGGCATGGATCAGGTTCAGATTGTAATTGTCGCGGAACATCGCGACGACCTGTTCAGCCTCGCCCAGACGCAACAAGCCGTGATCGACGAACACGCAGGTCAACTGGTCGCCAATCGCCTCATGGATCAGAATAGCGGTGACCGAACTGTCGACGCCGCCAGACAAAGCGCAGATCACCTTCTTGTCGCCCACCTGCGCGCGGATCGCGGCGATGGCTTGCTCGCGGTAGGCATCCATCGTCCAATCACCCGAGAACCCCGCCAGACGCACGAAATTCTCGTAGAGTTTCGCGCCCTTCGGGGTGTGATGCACCTCGGGGTGAAATTGCACGGCGTAGAAGTGGCGGGCGGGGTCGGCGGTGACGGCGAAAGGCGCGTTGGGAGAAGTGCCGTAGACCTGAAAGCCGGGGGCGATTTTGGAGACGTGGTCGCCGTGGCTCATCCAGACCTGTTCGCGGCCATCTGCGAACCACCCGTCAAGGATCGACAGACCCTCCGCCGTGGGGGTCACAAACGCCCGGCCAAATTCGGCGGTGCCGTG
>CAYLYV010000164.1:0-10337 GCA_964387655.1 uncultured Cypionkella sp.
TCTCCCGCCGCATCGGGTTCCGAAATCGGGCGGTCCAGCAGGCTGATGCAATCGTGACGTTCGAGATAGGTGGTATCCGGCAGGATCAGATCGGCATAAGCCACCATTTCCGAAGCATAGGCGTCGGAATAGATGATGCGCGGGATGACATATTCCCCATCCGGCCCCTTGTCGGTCAGCATCTCCATGACGCGGGCGGAATTCATCGAGGAATTCCACGCCATGTTCGCCATATACAAAAATAGCGTATCAATCTTGTACGGATCGCCGGCATGGGCGTTCGGGATCAGCATATGCATCAGCCCATGCGCCGAAAACGGGTTCTCCCAGGTGAAGGCTTTGTCGATCCGCACGGGCGAGCCGTCTTCCTTCAGCGCCAGATTTTCCGGCCCGCGCACATAGCCTAAGTGCGGCCCCGACAACGGCTTGCCGGGGGCGGTGACGAAATGCGGCGTCGGATGCGCCTCCATCGGTTTTGGATAGGGCGGCTTCAGACGGTAACCGCCGGGCACCTCGACCGTGCCCAAAACAATCTGCAACAGGTGCAAAGCGCGCGCCGTTTGAAAGCCGTTGGAATGCGCCGAAATCCCCCGCATGGCGTGGAAACTCACAGGCCGCCCCGGCATGGTGTCATGGAAATCGCCGCGAAAATCCGTCCAGGATTGCTTAATCTCAATCGCCTGATCAAACGCCACCTGCGCGAGTTCCGCAGCCAGCGCCCGGATGCGATCCGCCGCGATGCCACAGCGCGCAGCCACCGCTTCCGGCATATACTCATCCGACAGATATTTCTCGGCCATATGCTGAAACACCGTGCGGTTGCCCTGATAGCTGGCCCCTAGATCGGGCTGCACGCCCTTGCCGTCCCAAGGCGCAGGCATCCCGGTTCTGCGATCAATCACAAAGGGTTGGCTTTCGGCGTTCTTGGCGATCAACCCCTTTTCCGGGCCATCTTCCACCACCAATAAAGGCGCATTGGTGTAGCGCGCCAGATAGTCCAGATCAACCTTGCCCGCCTTCAGAAGACAGTGGATCAGCGACAGGATCAGCAGCCCATCGGCGCCCGGCGTGATCCCGAGCCAATCATCGGCCACCGCATTATACCCCGTGCGAATAGGGTTAACGCCGATCACCCGCGCGCCGCGTTCTTTCAAGCGCCCGAGACCAATCTTAATCGGGTTTGAATCGTGATCCTCCGCCACCCCGAACAGCACGAACAGCTTGGTGCGCTCCCAATCCGGCGCACCGAACTCCCAGAACGCGCCGCCGATGGTGTAAATTCCGCCCGCTGCCATGTTCACCGAACAAAACCCGCCGTGGGCGGCATAATTCGGCGTGCCAAACGCCTGCGCCCACCAGCCGGTAAAACTTTGCGACTGATCGCGCCCGGTGAAAAACGCCAGCTTCTCGGGGGCTGTTTCGCGCAGGGGTTTCATCCAGGACACTGCCAAAGCCAAAGCCTCGTCCCAGGAAATCTCCTCAAACGCGCCGGATCCACGCGGCCCCACCCGCTTCAAAGGTGCCCGCAACCGCGACGGCGCCGTCACCTGCATGATGCCGGACGCCCCCTTGGCACAGAGCACGCCCTTGTTGATCGGATGGTCGCGATTGCCCTCGATATAGCTGACGCGACCCTCCTTCAGATGCACGTTAATCCCACACCGGCAGGCGCACATATAGCAGGTGGTCTTGCGGATTTCGTCCGAAACCGGAGGCGAGGTGTCAATCTTTGGCTGAATACTCATCGTGCCCCCTTGCGTCTGGTCGCCAATCTGGACGGAAGTTTTTCGCCAAACAAGCCTGATTGCGACACACTGTTGCGACATTCGCTGCAATCTCGGAAAAACGTCCGCCACAGATCCCGAAACCCAGAAAAACCCACGCGCGCCATGCGCTTACAGACCACCTCACAGCAGTGCCAAAGCCTCGGCCGCAATCGAACGCTCCTCCTCGGCTGCCACGATATGCACCGGAACATCCCCGGCCCATGCCAAACCATTGACAATCCGCCCCCGCACCAAAGCGTCATTCTCGCCAATCCCGCCAGTGAAGGCGATGGCATCGAGGCCCCCCATCGCTGCCATCATCGAGCCTGCATGACGGATCGCCCAATAGCAGAAATGCTCCACCGCAAACGCCGCCTCTGGCGTCCCCGCCGCGTGCAAGGCGCGCATGTCGCTATGCCCGCCCAACCCCAGCAACCCGCTTTCGCGGTTCAAAATCCGCCCAGCGCCCGCGATGCCATGCAATTCCGCCAGCCGCAGCACCGCATTGCCGTCTATGCCGCCCGTCCGCGTCCCCATGGTGATGCCATCCAGCGGCGAATAGCCCATCGTCGTCGCCACCGAAACGCCGTCTCTAATCGCACAGAGCGAGGCGCCATTGCCCAGGTGCAAAGCCAGCAACCGCTGCGGCAGCAATGATTTTTCCTGCAAATGCCGCACCAGACCACTGTAACTGATGCCATGAAAGCCATAGCGCCGCAAACCCCGCGCGCGCTCGGCCAAAGGCAAGGCATAGGTCACCGCCACCTGCGGGTTGCTGGCATGAAACGCAGTGTCAAAGCTGACAAACTGCGGCAGATCCGGGGCCAAAGCCTGCAAAGCCCGAATGGCCGTCAGATTGCCGGGGTTGTGCAAAGGCGCAAGCGGCACACAAGCCTCAATCCCCGCAATCACGGCTGGCGTCACCCGCGCAGGCTGCACCAAAGCCGCGCCGCCATGCACCACGCGGTGCGCCGCCACCGAAAGGTCCGCCAAAGCCACGCCCTGCTGCGCCATCACGTCAAACGCCAGTGCCAAAGCCGCGCGGTGATCGGCCACAGCACAATCCTGTGCCTCCGTGCCAAGACACAATCGTCCCGCCCCGCCAATCTCTGTCACCGAGCCCGCCAGAACCTCGCGCAAATCGCCGTCAAACACCGCCAGCTTGATCGAGGACGAGCCCGCATTCACCACCAACAGCATCTACAACACCGACTTCAGCAGGCCCAGCACCGACAGCAGCGCCAGCAAGCCGATGGCAAACTTGCGAAAATCCTGCGGATCGGTATGCAGAAAATGCCTGCTGCCCAGCCAATTCCCAAAAAAAACCATCGGCAGCGCCAACAGGCTGGCCCACAAAGTATCCCAACTGACCATGCCATGCCAAAAATACAGCGGCGCCGAGTAGAGATCGAGCAGCGGAAAATACGCGACCAAAGTCGCGCGAAACACTTGCGCCTGCATGCTCTGTGCGGCGAAAAACGCCACCACAGGCAAGCCGCCCATCCCCGGCGCATTGGCCAGACCCGAGGCCACACCTGCCCAGAAATTGCCCGCGCCCCGCACCTCGCGTCCCAGTTGCCAGCCCGCCAGCAGCACCAGACACATGATCAGCACATAGCCAGAGATCACCGCCCGCGCCGCATCCTCGGAAATCGAGGTCAGCGCCCACAGCCCCAGCGGCATCCCGATCGCAGCCCCCGCCATCAGCAGCCACACCCGGCGCCAATCAACATAGGCGCCAATGCCACGCCACGCCTGCAAAGACATCAGCGCTTCGCACAAAACCACCACCGCGACCGCGTGCAGCGGATTGGTCACCAGCCCCGCCGCCGAGATCACCAGCGCCGAAAATCCAAAACCGGAATAGCCCCGCACAAAGGCCGAGCCCAGCACCGCGACGGCCATGAAAGCCGCCGCGCCATAGCCCATTTCAAAGGGCAGCGTCATACCTGCTGAGGCCGCATATCGGCCGCATCAATCCCCGCCACCGTCACCGGCTTTTTCATCGCATCGCGGCGGAACGGCTCGCCCAGTTCCTGATTGATCATCGCCTCAATCAGCGTGGTCTTGCCCGCCTTCTGGTCAATGATCGCCTGCCGCAACGCCGCCGTCAGCTCGTCCATCGTCCGCGCCACCACGCCCTGCAAGCCGCAAGCCCTGGCAATGCCCGCATAAGACACCTGCGTGTCCAATTCGGTGCCAACGAAATTGTCGTCATACCACAAAGTCGAGTTGCGCTTCTCCGCGCCCCATTGATAGTTGCGGAACACCACTTGAGTGATCGCAGGCCATTCCCCCCGGCCAATCGCCGTCAATTCCGTCACCGCAATGCCGAACGCCCCATCGCCGGAAAACCCCACCACAGGCACATCCGGGCAGCCGATTTTCGCGCCAACCACCGCAGGCAAACCGTAACCACAGGGTCCGAACAACCCCGGAGCCAGATATTTCCGCCCCGCTTCAAACGTCGGATAAGCGTTGCCAATCGCGCAATTGTTACCGATGTCGGATGAAATAATCGCCTCTTTCGGCAAAGCCGACTGAATCGCCCGCCACGCCATCCGGGGCGACATCCACTCCGGCTTATCCGCCCGCGCGCGCTGATTCCACGTGGTGCCAACATCGTCGTCCTCGTGATCCATCGAGGACAAAGCCTGCGCCCATGCCGATTTGGTTTGTGCGATCTTGGCTTTGCGTTCGCTGCGCGCATAGTCACCTGCGGTAGAGGCCAATCGCGCCAAAACCGCTTCCGCGACTTTCTTGGAGTCGCCGACAATGCCAACTGTCACCTTCTTCGTCAACCCGATCCGATCGGGGTTGATGTCGACTTGGATGATCTTGGCCTGTTTAGGCCAATAGTCCAGCGCGTATCCGGGAAGCGTTGAAAACGGATTCAATCGGGTACCCAGACAGAATACCACATCGGCCGCAGAAATCAACTCCATTGCCGCCTTGCTGCCATTGTAGCCCAAAGGCCCGGCAAACAAGGGGTGCGAACCGGGGAAAGCATCGTTGTGCTGATAGCCCACACAGACCGGGGCATCCAACCGTTCCGCCAACGCCATCGACGCCGGAATAGCCCCTCCGAGCACCACGCCCGCCCCGTTCAAGATCACCGGAAACTTCGCCGACGACAGCAGTTCCGCCGCCGCCGCAATCGCCGCCTCGCCCCCCGAAGGCCGCTCAAATTCGACAATCGCGGGCAGATCAATGTCGATCACCTGCGTCCAGTAATCGCGCGGCATGTTGATCTGCGCCGGTGCCGACGCCCGCTTGGCATTGATGATCACCCGGTTCAGCACCTCCGCCACCCGAGACGGATCGCGCACTTCTTCCTGATAGGCCACCATATCGGCGAACAACGCCATCTGCTCCACCTCTTGGAACCCGCCCATGCCAATGGTCATGTTCGCCGCCTGTGGCGTGACCAACAACAGCGGCGTGTGGTTCCAATAGGCGGTCTTCACTGCCGTCACAAAGTTGGTAATCCCCGGCCCGTTCTGCGCGATCATCATGCTCATTTTGCCGGTGGCGCGGGTATAACCATCCGCCATCATCCCGCCCGAGCCTTCATGGGCGCAGTCCCAGAACGTGATACCCGCGCGCGGAAACAGATCAGAAATCGGCATGAACGCCGAGCCGATGATGCCAAACGCATGTTCAATGCCATGCATTTGCAGCACTTTGACAAAGGCTTCTTCCGTGGTCATCCGCATGGCGCATCTCCTGAAATTCTATGGTTGCAGCAGTTCTATCCCTCGCGAGACTCCCGCCTTAGGGCCAGAGCCTCCCCCGTCATAAGGCCAGTTTCCGTCTTTCATCTGTTCATAGATATCCCGGGTGCCGATTGGGTCTGCCATTGGTTCAAAGACCCAATCGGCGGGGGCAGCGCCCCGGCGGCCAGCCCCAAGCCTCACGCCCCCCGTATCGCCCGTCCGATCCGCGCAATCCCCTCGGGGATCTTCGCCGGAGAGATCGAGGAATACCCCAGCCGATAAAAATTCCGCGGCGCCTGTGCAGGGTCAAAAAACGCCCGCCCCGGCTCGATCAACACCCCCTCCGCTCGCAAGCCCTCGGCCAGCACTTCCGTATCGACCCCCGCAGGCGCGCGCATCCAGAAACTCGATCCGCCAAAGCCGCCCTGCCCCGCCACCGCCAAGCCATTGTCGCGAATGGCTTCTTCCATCACCTGACGCCTGCGCCGATACGCATTGCGCATCCGATTGATCAGCGCATCGTAATGCCCAAGCGACAGAAAATACGCCACCGTCCGCTGAATATGCCCCGGCGGATGCCGCAACATCATCAGCCGCAACGCCCGCGCTTCGCGGATAAAACTCGCAGGCCCCACCAGATAGCCGAGCCGCATCCCCGGAAACACGCTCTTGGAAAACGACCCCGCATAGATCACCCGCCCCTCGCTATCCAAGGACTTCAATGCGGGCGACACCGGCTTGAGGAACGACATCTCAAACTCGTAATCATCCTCCACAATCACGAAATCCTCCCGCGAGGCCGCCTCCAACAGTGCCAGCCGCCGCTCCAGAGGCATCGTCGCATTGGTCGGGCACTGATGCGAAGCGGTGGTAAACACCACATCCACCGCCTTCGGCAACCGATCCGGCGGCAGCCCATCGGCATCGACATCAACCGAGATCACTTCAGTGCCCGAAGGCTCCAACACCCCGCGCAGGCCGGAATAGCCCGGATTTTCCACCACCGCCCGCCGTCCCGGCCCCAGCAGGGTCGCCACCGTGATCCACAGCGCATTCTGCGCCCCCAAGGTCAGCAACACCTCATCCTCGCGCGCCGCAATCCCCCGCCGGGGCAGGATCGAGCGCAGCAAATGCTCGATCAACAGCGGATCATCGCGGTCATACATATCAGAGGTCAGCGCCGCGAAATCCTTCCGCCCCAGTGCGCGCAGCGCACAAAGCCGCCAGTTCTGATGGTCAAACAAACTCGCATCCGCTTGGCCGTAGATGAACGGAAACTGATAATTCTCCCAATCCAGCGGTCGCTTTACCGTCGCAAGCCCGGAAAACCGCCGCCCCGTCAGGCGCGCAAAATCCACCCCTTCCGCTCTCGGTGCCCGCGCCTGCAACTCCGGCGCACGCGGCGCATTTTCCGAGATGAAATACCCCGACCGTCCCCGCGCCATCAGATAATCCGCGCTGACCAGTTCGGCATAGGACAGCGTCACCGTGATCCGCGAAATCCCCAAATGCTCCGCCAGCCCCCGCGACGACGGCATCTTCTGCCCGGCGCGAAACCGCCCCGAAAGCACCCCTTCCGTCACCATCTGCCGGATACGTTGCTGCAAGGTGCCGCGCGCAGCAGGCGGCAGCACGAAGGCTTCGGCAGGGATCGACATTCTGGCCTCATGGCGGTGGATGACTGGACTTATAGGCCTGCGCCGATGCGGCAAAGTCAAGTGATCTGGACCAGCCGAGGAAGCCTCCGGCTACCCGGAGCAATTTGTTCCGGGCTGAGTATTTCAAAAAGAGCAACTGCAAGGGATTTGCTCTTTCCCAAATACTCAATTCTTGCCTTCAACACTCGAAAGATCAAAAGAAAAACCCCGCGCCAGCCAAGGCACGGGGTCAATCAGAAAGCGCAAATTTTAGATAAATCCGAAGGACCTAGCCAAACACCGTCGTCAGCGCGTTATCAATCGCTCCGGTGATCTGATCAATATCATCCGGCGTCGCGATCAGCGCGGGCGACAAGCAAAGCGTGTTGTTCAAACCGGGGATCGAGCGGTTGGTCATGCCGATGATCACGCCTTGCGCGTTGCAGGCAGCGACCACGGCGGCGACTTTCTTCTCATCCATCGGTTCCTTGCTGACACGATCCGCCACAAGTTCCGCGCCGCAGAACAGCCCCTTGCCGCGCACATCGCCGATGACTTTGTGCTTTTCCATCAAGGCGTTGAGGTTGTCCATCACCCGCGCGCCCATCTTCAGGGTGTTGTCGAGCAGACCCTCGTCCTCGATGATCCGCATGTTTTCCAGCGCCGCCGCAGGCCCCGCCGTGCAGCCGCCGAAGGTCGAGATGTCGCGGAAATACGACAGATGATCGCCCGCATCCTTGAACATGTCGAACACGGCCTCGGTCGTCACCGTGCAGGAGATCGCCGCATAACCCGAGGCCACACCCTTGGCCATCGTCACGAAATCCGGTTTGATGCCGTAATGTTGATAGCCAAACCACGTCCCAGTGCGACCCACGCCGCACACCACTTCATCAATGTGCAGCAGGATATTGTATTTCTTGCAGATTTCCTGAACCCGCTCCCAATACCCGGTCGGCGGCGTGATCACCCCGCCCCCCGCCGTCACCGGCTCCAGCACCAAGGCCCCAATCGTATCGGCACCTTCGCGCAGGATGACTTCCTCAATCGCATCCGCCGCGCGTTCGCCGTAGTTCTCCACATCCCACTGCTTGCGATACTCCAAGCAGTGCGGCACCATCACGAAGCCATCAGGGTAAGGCCCATAGTGCGCCGCCCGCTCCAACTGGCCCGAGGTGGCGAGGGTGCCAATCGTAGTGCCGTGATAGTCGCGCTCACGATATAGGATTTTCCACTTCTTGCCGCCGTGATGCTTGTGCGCGATCTGGCGCACCATCTTGTAGACCTTCTCGTTCGCCTCGGAGCCCGAGTTCGAATAGTAGACGCGCGACAGCCCCGGCATCTTGGAAATCAGCCGCTCGGCGAACAGCGCGCCGGGGATCGAGCCGCCCACGCCCGCAAAATAGTTCATTTTCAACAAGGTATCGCGCACCGCATTGGCGATGCTTTCGCGGCCGTAGCCGACATTCACCGTCCAGACCGCGCCCGATACCGCGTCGATATATTCCTTGCCGCGCGCATCCCAGACCCGCAGCCCCTTGCCCTCAACGATGATCCGAGGGTCAACATCCGGCGTCTCATAGCCCTTATGCTGGCTTAAGTGGTGCCAGACATGCGCCTTGTCGGCGGCCACCACGGCAGAAATATCATTGGCGTTGGTATAGCCTTGCATGGCCGATCCTCACATTGATGCACCGCCCAGCGCGGCCCGATTTCGCGCCATAATCCGGGAAACCGCGGCATCCTCTTATGTCCAGACGATAGGGGCCGATAAGGCCAGAACACTTCTAGGCCGTTTCTACATACCCCTATGCCTTCTTCTCGTTTCCCCGCCCGCCCGCAATCGGCTAAACATTGGCCAAAATGGGGGAAATATGGGCCGCTCTGTCATCGTTCACGAGAATTTCCTGCGCCGCGTCGCCGCCCGCGACTTCCCTGCAGGCGCTCCCGCCGCTGGCCCGCTGCCCCCCGAGGATGCCGTGGCGATCTACCGCGCCGCCTGCACCTCGCGTGCGCTCGACCGCACGTCCCGCGAAATGCAGCGCCAAGGCACCGGGTTTTACACCATCGGCTCCTCGGGCCACGAGGGCCTCGCCGCCGTAGCCCTCGCCCTGCGCCCGACCGATATGGCCTTCCTGCACTACCGCGACGCCGCGTTTCAGATCGCCCGCGCGGGCCAAGTGCCGGGGCAAACCATCGCCTATGATATGCTGCTCAGCTTCGCGGCCTCGTCGGATGATCCGATTTCCGGCGGTCGCCACAAGGTTCTGGGCTCGAAGGCGCTGAATATCCCGCCGCAAACCTCGACCATCGCTTCGCACCTGCCGAAAGCGGTGGGCGCGGCCTATGCCATTGGGGCTGCCAAGAAAAACCGCCCCGAACACGCCCAGCTTCCCGACGATGCCATCGTCTATTGCAGCTTTGGCGACGCCTCCGCCAACCATTCCACCGCCCAAGGTGCCTTCAACGCCGCAGGCTGGACCTCCTATCAAAGCCTCCCCCTCCCGCTGCTGTTCGTCTGCGAAGACAATGGCATCGGCATCTCCACCAAAACCCCCACCGGCTGGATCGCCAACAGCTTCAAACACCGCCCCGGCCTGAAGTATTTCCACGCCAATGGTCTGGATATCTATGAGACCTACAAGGTCGCGCAAGAGGCCGCAGATTACGTCCGCACCCGCCGCAAACCCGCGTTCCTGCACCTGAAAACCATCCGCCTCTACGGCCATGCCGGCGCAGACATGCCCACCACCTACCTGCCGCGCGAGGAAGTCGAGGCTGAAGAAGCCCACGATCCGCTGCTGCACATGGTCCGCCAGCTCGACCAAGCCGCAGCCCTGCCCGCCGCCGCAGCACTGGATATCTACACTGACACCGCCCAGCGCATCACCCGCATCGCCGCCGAGGCCGTCACCCGTCCGCATCTGAAAACGGCCACCGAAGTGATGGCCGCCATCATTCCGCCCCTCCGCCCGTGCAAGCCCAGCAACGGCCCCAGCCCCGACGCCCGCGCGGCGGCCTTCGGCGGCGATCTGAAGCAGATGGACGAGCCGCAAATCATGTCGCGGCTTATCAACTGGGCGCTGACCGATCTGATGCTGACCCACAATGAGATCGTGATGATGGGCGAAGATGTGGGTCGCAAAGGCGGCGTCTATGGTGTGACCCAAAAGCTGACCCAGCGCTTCGGCCCGCACCGAATGATCGACACCCTCCTC
>CAYLYV010000165.1:0-10327 GCA_964387655.1 uncultured Cypionkella sp.
TGCCCCGATTGCGGCGTTTTTATTCTTTCGGCTGTTTGACATCTGGAAGCCTTGGCTGGTGGGCCGGGCTGACCGTCGGCATGATCCGGCGGGCGTGATGCTTGACGATCTCTGGGCGGGGTTGTTTGCTGGGTTGGCAACGAGTGTGGCGGCGGCGGCCTATCACATCCCGATGATCTTGATGAGGTGATCCATGACGGCGGACCTTTTGCGGCTGGCGCGCTATTGGGGCTATCGGATTGCAACCGCCGAAAGCTGCACGGGGGGCATGGTTGCAGCGGCTTTGACCGATGTGGCGGGGTCGTCGGATATGTTTGACCGCGGCTTTGTCACCTATTCCAATCAGGCGAAGATCGAGATGCTGGGGGTTTCCGAAGCCCTGCTGGCCGAGTTTGGCGCGGTGTCGGAAGCGGTGGCGGGCGCGATGGCCGAGGGCGCCTTGGCGCATTCCTTGGCCGATCTGGCGGTCGCAACCACCGGGATTGCCGGGCCGGGTGGCTCCGCGTTCAAGCCCGAGGGGCGGGTGTGTTTTGGGCTGGCGATGAAGGGCAAAGCGACGCTGGTGGAAACGGTGGAGTTTGGCGCTTTGGGCAGGGACCGGGTGCGGTTAGTTGCGCGCGATCATGCGTTGGGATTGTTGCTGCGGGCGATGGCGTAAGCGGCCAGTGTCGGAGTGGGGCCAGCCCCACACCCCGGGATATTTAAGGACAGATGAAAAATTTTAGATAAGTTTTAGGGGGTTGTAGGCAGGTAAAGCTTGGCCGCCCGCGCCTCAAACGCGCGCACCACGCGGGTCATCGCCTCGTTGAACACAAGACCGATCAGGCCGGCGAGGATCGGGTTGCGAAATTCGAAATCCACGTTGAAGGAGACATCGCAGCCGTTCGGGGTTTGCTGGAAGCCCCAGACCGATTTCAGATGTTTGAACGGGCCGTCGATGTATTCGGTGAGGATCTTGTTTTCGCTGGGCAGCAGGGTGACGCGGCTGCCAAATTTCTCGCGGAAGACTTTGAAGCTGATCACGAGATCTGCCTCCATCACTTCGCCGCCGCCTGCGATGGGGGAACGGCTTCGGATTCGGGCGGCGGCGGTCCAGGGCAGGAATTCGGGGTAGCGCGCGACATCGGCGACAAGATCGTACATCTGTACGGCTTGATACGGCAGGTGCTTGGTTTCAGAGTGATGCGGCACAGGGAACCTATCGCGTGACTTAGGCAGTGGTATTGGGTAGAAACCCAACGGAAATCAAGAGGTCCCCATGCAGACGCGTCCTTATGTCATCGACCAAATGATCTCGGCCAAGGCGATTGCCGCGCGGGTGGAGGCTTTGGCGCGCGAGATCACCGCGCATTATGCTGGCTGCGACAAGCTGATCGTGGTCGGGCTGTTGCGCGGGTCTTTCGTGTTCATCGCTGATCTGGTGCGGGAGATTGATCTGCCGGTGCAGGTGGATTTTCTGGAGGCGAGTTCCTACGGCGATGCGATGCATTCCAGCCGCGAGGTGCGGATTTTGAAGGATTTGCGCGGCGAGATTGCCGGGCAGGATGTGCTGGTGGTCGAGGATATCGTTGATACCGGTTTCACCCTGCATCATGTGAAGAACCTGTTGATGTCGCGGCAGCCGCATCGGTTGGAGGTCTGCGCTTTGTTGGATAAGCCAACCCGGCGCGAGGTGGATATCAAGGCAACCTGGACCGGATTTGAGATCCCCGATGAGTTCGTTGTCGGTTACGGCATTGATTTCGCGCAGAGAAACCGCAACCTGCCTTATATCGGCAAAGTGCGGTTTACAGACTGATGACTCCGATCTGGCTGATCCGTATGGCGCGTTGGGCGCGCCGCCCGCCATCAATGGCACGGGTGAAGCTGGTGCTGGGCGTGGGGATTTTGTGCCTTATTCTGTTCGGGGTTGAGCATGTCTGGGGTTGGCCAGACTGGCTGACGGTGAATGGCAAGACCAAGCTGCGCTAGAACTGGCCCGGCCGAAGCCATCGCTGAAATCGCCCTTCCCAAACACCTATTCTGGTGTAACGTGCGGCATAATTGGCCGGACCAGATGGCTAAGCCCTTCAAAGGTCAATGCCATGTCTCGTCTGCTCTCTGCCGTTTTAGCTGTCGTGTTGCTGGGATTTGGTGGATTTTTGCTGCTTTCGGCTCCGCACTCCGTCGATGTCGGGCTTTATGACGGGCTGAAGGGCGATGCGGCCAAGGGCGAGTTGGTGTTTTGGGCGGCGGGCTGTGCCTCGTGCCACGCGGCGGCGGATGCCAAGGGCGCGGAGGAATTGGTGCTGGCGGGCGGGCAGGAATTCCCCTCGGCCTTCGGCACCTTTGTTGCCCCCAATATCTCACCGGATCCTGCGCAGGGCATTGGTGGCTGGACGCTGGTGGAGTTTGCCAATGCGGTGACGCAGGGGGTGGGCAAAGACGGCGCGCATCTCTACCCTGCCCTGCCCTATAACGCTTATAACAAGATGGTGCCGCAGGATGTGGCCGATCTGAAGGCGTTCATGGATGGGCTGCCTGTCTCGGCGGAGCCTTCTAAGCCGCATCAGATCGGCTTTCCGTTCAACATCCGGCGGTCTTTGGGGATCTGGAAGCTGCTGTTCGAGCGAACCGATTGGGTGATTGCAGGCGATCTGACCGCCGAGCAGAGCCGTGGCCGCTACATAGCCGAGGCTTTGGCGCATTGCGGCGAATGTCACACGCCGCGCAATGCTTTGGGTGGGTTGCAGCGTTCGGCTTGGCTGTCGGGGGCGCCGAACCCCAAGGGCAAGGGCCGCATCCCGAACATCACGCCGGGGAAACTGACATGGAGCGAGGCGGATGTGGTGGAATATCTGACCTCGGGCTTCACGCCGGAGTTTGACTCGGTTGGTGGCCATATGGCGCATGTGGTCGAAAACATGGCGAAGCTGCCCGAGTCGGATCGCAAGGCGGTGGCGGCCTATCTGCAACTTGTGCCTGCGGTGAACTGAATGATTCTGATCGGTCAATATGACAGCCCGTTTGTGCGCCGCGTTGGTATTGCACTGACGCTGTATGGCATGGAATTTGAGCATCGGCCGTGGTCGTCGTTTGGCGATGCGGATCGGTTGCGCGCGTTCAACCCGCTGACGCGGGTGCCGACTTTGGTGCTCGATGATGGCTTTGTGCTGACCGACAGCCATATGATCTTGGATTATCTGGACGGGCTGGTCGATCAGCCGCTGTTTCCGCGCATGGAACCCGCGCGGCATCGGGTGCTGAAAATTGCGGCTTTGGGCTGCGGGCTGGCGGATAAAGCGGTCAGCCTGTTCTACGAACGGGCGATGCACGCCACGATCTCGCCCAGCTTTGACGCCCGCTGCCGCACCCAGATCGGGGCGGTACTGGCGGCGCTTGAGGCTGATCTGGCCAGCCGTCGCGTTTCTGAGCCAGATACTGGACCGTATTGGTTCGGCCCGCTCAGCCATGCCGATATCGCGGTGGGCTGCGCCTGGCGCTTTGTGACCGAGGCGCATCCGGGGTTGATTGATCCCGCCAGCTTGCCACACCTGCACCGGTTGAGTGTCGTGCTAGAGGCGCTGCCGGCGTTTCAGGCGAACTACCAAACCTTCCTGCCGCCGACTTGAAGCCACCAGTCTAAGCCTTTGGCATAAGCGCGGATTGGCCGTAAACTCTGTGTGTATTTCAAGCCTTTAGCACTGAAGCTGCCGCGCGCCCCTCTTGTGCAGCTGCAGCAACTGCGCAAGCGTGCCGCCAACCGGCAGCGCCCTGCTCCGGCCAGCCCGCGCCCCAAACGGCGCATAGCACGCGGAGTTCCCCATGAAGAAACGTCTTATTGCCTTTACCACCATGGTGGCGCTGACGGCGTTTGGCGTCTATGCGCAGGATGCCGAAGACCCGTTCGCCGATGCGGTGGAAACCCGGCATGGCTTGATGCTGCAGATGGCCTCTGATCTGGGCACTTTGGGCGGCATGGCCAAGGGCTAAGTGACCTATGACAAGGCTTCTGCGACCAAAGCGGCGTCGAATGTCGTGGCGGTGGCCTCGGTGATCTCCACGGCGCAATTCCCGGCGGGCTCGGAAAGCGGCAAATCCGCCGACAGCTTTGCGCTGGCCGATATCTGGGCCAAGCCGGATGATTTTCTGGCCAAGATCACCGATCTGAACACTGCCGCCGCGATGATGCAAACGGCGGCGGCGACGGATGGTGATGCGATCAAAGCCAGCATGGCGCAACTGGGCGGCGCGTGCTCGGCCTGCCATAAGGCCTATCGTCAGCCGGAAAGCTGAGCTTTTGGGGACGGGCTACGCCCCCCCCTTAACTCTTAGGCGCGCCCCAATTTCTGCAACCGTGCCGCGCGCAGTCGGGCGAAATCGTTGCCGGCGTGATAGCTGGAGCGGGTCAGCGGCGTGGCGGAGACCATCAGGAAGCCTTTGCCGAAGGCGGTTTGCTCGTAGCTTTTGAACTCATCTGGCGTCACGAACCGATCCACCCGGTGATGCTTCGGGGTCGGTTGCAGATATTGGCCGATGGTCAGGAAATCGACATCCGCCGCGCGCATGTCGTCCATCACCTGATGTACGCCTTGGCGGTCTTCGCCCAAGCCCACCATGATGCCGGATTTGGTGAACAAGGTCGGGTCGAGTTCTTTCACCTTCTGCAGCAGCCGCAAGCTATGGAAATAGCGCGCGCCGGGGCGGACGGTGGGGTAAAGGCCGGGGACGGTTTCAAGGTTGTGGTTGAACACATCCGGGCGGGCCTCGACCACCTTTTCCAAGGCCGAGGGCGGGCATTTCAGGAAGTCCGGTGTCAGAATCTCAATCGTGGTGCCCGGCGCGCGGTGGCGAATGGCGCGGATGGTCTGGGCAAAATGCTCGGCCCCACCGTCAGCCAGATCATCGCGGTCCACAGAGGTGATCACCACGTGGTTCAGGCCAAGTTCGGCGACGGCATGGGCGACACGCCCCGGCTCGAACGCATCCAGATTGTTCGGCTTGCCGGTGGCGATGTTGCAGAACGAACAGCCCCGTGTGCAAATCTCGCCCATGATCATCATGGTGGCGTGGCCTTGGCTCCAGCACTCGCCCACGTTCGGGCAACCGGCCTCTTCGCAGACCGTCACCAGCTTTTTCTCGCGCAGAATGTCGCGGGTTTTCTTGTAGCCTTCCGAGGTCGGCGCGCGGACGCGGATCCAATCGGGCTTTTTGGGTTGCGCATTGTCAGGCTTATGCGCCTTTTCGGGATGACGTTGATCCGGCAGCTTGAGATCGCGCAACGGTTTTTCCCCCTGAAACCAACTTGGTTTTACAAATAGTCTGCTAGACAGGGCTTGGCAACGGCGTTCCCGCCGCAGGCCCATGCAAGCATAACAAGGGTAAGGGACAGAAAATGACAAAAAAACTGCTAGCCGAAGCTTTGGGAACTTTCATTCTGGTGCTATTCGGTTGTGGCGCGGCCGTGATCGGAGGCGCGACGATTGGCTTTACCGGCATTGCGCTGGCCTTTGGTCTGGCGATTGTCGCGGCGGCTTACGGGCTTGGCGCGATCTCGGGCGCGCATCTGAACCCGGCGGTTTCTCTGGGCATGGTGACGGCGGGGCGGATGACTCTGGCCGACTGCGCAGGTTATGCGGCAGCACAAGTGGTGGGGGCGATCCTCGGGGCTTTGGTGCTGTATTGCATCGCCTCGGGCCAGCCGGAGTATAGCATTGTGGTGAATGGTCTGGGCCAGAATGGCTATGGTGTGGGCTATCTTGGCGGCTATGCGATGTCGGCGGCGCTGATGTTCGAGTTCGTGATGACCTTCATTTTCGTCACGGTGATTCTGGGGGCAACCGGAACCGGAGCGGCGGCGGGCTTTGCAGGGGTTGCGATTGGCTTGACGCTGGCGGCGATCCATCTGGTCGGCATCAATGTGACCGGGGTTTCGGTGAACCCGGCGCGCTCGATCGGGCCTGCGCTGTTTGTCGGCGGCACGGCGCTGTCGCAGTTGTGGCTGTTCATCGTGGCCCCCTTGGCGGGGGGCGCGGTGGCGGGTTTGATTTATAAGGCGGGCCTCACCCGTGCCTGATCGGGTTTGACGATGCTGAACGGGCGACGGGAAACCGCCGCCCGTTTTTGGTTCCGGTTGATCTGGGTCATGGGCGCGTTAGCGTCGCGACGCTAAGGAAGGCCGATGACCATGACAGACCTCACCCTCGCCATCCTTGTGCTGCTGATCACGCCGGGCCCGACCAACACCTTGCTGTCTCTGGCCGGAGCCGAGCGCGGCTGGCGGCCCGCGTTGCGGCTGATCCCAGCGGAATTGGCGGGGTATTTGTTGATGGTGGTGCCGTTGGCGCTGGTGGGTGCGGCGGTTTTGCATGACGCGCCGCGCGCGCGGGCCTTGGTGGCGATTGCGGCGGGGCTTTGGGTGGCGTGGCTGGCGGTCAAGCTGTGGTTGCCGCAGACTGCGCAAAATGGCGCGCAGTCGGTCAGTGCGGCCTTGGTGTTCATCACCACCCTGCTCAATCCCAAGGCATTGATTTTCGGGCTGGTTTTGCTGCCCTCGCCGGATGCTCTTGGCCCCCACCTGACGCTGTTTTCGGCTTTGGTGGTGGCGGTGGCGGCGGGATGGGCCGGGTTTGGCGCGTGGTTGGGCGGAGTCTCGGGCAGCGAAGGCGGGGCGATGCTGTGGATCAGGCGCGGGGCTTCGGTGTGGTTGAGCGTGGTGTCGCTGACATTGCTGGCGAAGGGGCTGGGGGCTTAGAGCGATGTCGCGCGGGGTGAGGCGTTCGGCCGCCGGGGCGCGCAGGCTTGCACGCCCGTTCGCCGCTAAAAACCCTCCACTGGAGGGTTTTTCCCCGGCAGAGCCGGGGCGCGGCTCACCCAATCAGCGGCCCTGACCGCCCGTAGGTCTCATCAAAATGCCGCCGCAAGCGCTGCAATGCAATGCGCAGCACCACTTTGCCAGACCGCGCCGCCCAGCCCAAGCGCTGCTCAGCCGTCTCGATGCCTTCGAGAAAGCAGCAGACCCGCAACGCCACATCGCCCAGACCCGGCCCGAGATCACGCAGCGCCGCCGCCACCCGATCCCGTGCGGCCCTTGGCCCTTCCGCGATGCCCGCCTCGGTGCGGAAACTGCCGCGGTCCGCCCCGGTCAAAAACCGCTCCCAATTCTGCGCCACCCGCGGTCCCATCTGCGCCAGTTCAAAATCCTCGCGCAGCCGTTCAGCGGCCACCACCAGTTCGGGTTCCAGATACAGCTTGCCATCCTTATCACGCCTGCGCCCCAGCACGGACACCGGGCTTTCCGCCAGATTGTAGCGGATGCGGCGCGGGCCACCGTCCTCGCTGACAACACGCGAGTCCCACTCCCGGTGCTGCCCGCCAAACGCGGTTTGCGCCTCGGCAAAACCGCCGGCGCGGGCATCTTCATCGACCATCCGTTTCAACGCCGCGCGCCCGGTGCTGCTGATTTCATAGGTCGCCACCCGCCCCGGTTTGCGGCAGGAAATCCAATCCTTCAGCGCGAAAGCCTGCGCGATCACCCGCTCCACCACCGCCGTGCGGGCGGCGTGACCATCGGGAAACTCGCGCATCACCACGGCCTTTTCCATATCCGGCGCGAAGGCCAGCACCGCTCCCGGTTCTACCAGACGGCGAAGGATGCGTTTGCCTTCGGCAAGGATTGTCGCTTCATCGGCAACAATATTTTGCGGACGCAGGGGTGCAGACATAGAGGGATCATCCTTGTTGAGAGGGGGAAGGCTCGGCTCTGCCCCGCTGGTCAGGGCGGCCAGCGCCTCATCCAGCAAAGGGTCGTCGCGCCGGGTCTCATAGCGGCGCACCGCGCGCATCACGGTGGAGGCATGTCGGCCCTCGCGTCGCGCAAGGGCCCGATAGGATTGACCATCTGCGGTATGGTCCAGATAAAGCCGCACCGCGTCTGGCAGCCATCCGGGCAGGCACTGCAGGGGGGAGAGATTGCTTTGCATCGTGTTCTGCTGCGCCGCAGCGCCTTCCTGATCAAACCTTGCCGAAACGTTAACAAGCGTGGAAGGCATTGATTACCCAATCGTTAATTTCTGAGTTGTTGCCGATAATTGTTTATAAATCTTAAACAATCTCGGAAGCTCCCGCGCGCTGCAATTCGGCTTTGCGCAACGCCCAGTTGTGCCGTGCTATGCAGGCTCCACCACTCATGGAGGCTCCCAAGATGACCGATTTCCGCGCCCTGCTTGAAACCCTGAAGCGCCCGCGCATGTTGATCCGCGCTGCCCGTTGCGGCGTGCTGGATTACCGCCGCGACCGTGATCTGAAGCGTCTGGTGGATAGCACGCCCTCGCCCGAACGCGCCGTAACGCGCCTGTTGGCCGAGGAGGAACGCTTGGAGGATATCCGGGTCAGCGGCGAGGCCAGCTATTCGGTCGCCCGCCATATTGAGGTTTTGATCGCGTTAATGGCCGAGGTGCGGTTGCTGCCGCGCAGCCCGAAAGCCGTCTGAATGGCAAAAGGCCCGCATCGCTGCGGGCCTTTCACGCACTGATACCAGAGCACGCGTTAAACTGATCTCATGCCCTGATCACATGAACGCGTCGGGCATCGAGGCTTTCTTCTTCGCCACATAGTCGTCGATGCTTTCGCGCACGCCTTCGTCAATCGCAGGCGCCACATAATCGCCCAGCATCTTCTTGACCCGTTCGGCGGCGAGGGTTTGTGTGTCGCGCGCGCCTTCTTCGGCCCAGGTCTCGAATGGTTTGTAATCCAGCAGATCCGAGCGCCAGAACGCGGTTTTGAAGTTGGCTTGGGTATGCTCGCAGCCCAAGTAGTGGCCGCCGGGGCCGACTTCGCGGATCGCGTCCATCGCCTGGCCGTTGGTGTCCATCATCACGCCTTGGGCCAGATGGTGCAGAGTGCCCAACTGATCGGCATCCATCACGAATTTCTCGTAGGAACTGACCAGACCGCCCTCCAGCCACCCACAAGCGTGCAGCATGAAGTTGACGCCCGCCAAGAGAGCCATGTTCAGTGAATTTGCCGTCTCATAAGCCGCCTGCGCATCCGGCAGCTTTGAGCCGCAGAACGAGCCACCCGAACGATAGGGCAGACCCAAGCGACGCACCAACTGGCCAACGCCATAGGTGATATGCGCGGCCTCCGGGGTGCCAAAGGTCGGCGCGCCCGAGTTCATGTCAATCGAGGTCACAAACGCGCCGGCGATCACCGGCGAGCCGGGGCGCACGAGTTGGCTGTAGGATACGCCCGCCAGAATCTCCGCCAGCACCTGCGTCAGTGTGCCCGCCACCGTCACCGGGGCCATCGCACCGCCGACGATGAACGGCGAGACGATCGAGGCTTGGTTGTTCTTGGCGTAAACCTCCAACGCGCCCATCATAATGCCGTCAAAGGTCATCGGCGAGTTGATGTTGATCAGCGAGGTCATCACCGTGTTCTGATCTACAAAATCCGCACCAAACAGCAGCTTCGACATTTCCACCGAATCCGCAGCCCGGCTGGGTTCCGTCACCGAGCCCATATAAGGCTTGTCCGACAGCACCATATGCGCGCGCAGCATGTCGAGATGGCGCTTGTTGACCGGCACATCGGTCGGCTCACACACCGTGCCGCCGGAATGGTGCAGCCATTTCGACATATAGCCCAGTTTCACGAATTTCTGGAAATCGTCGATGGTGGCATAGCGCCGCCCGCCTTCCATATCGCGCACGAAGGGCGGGCCATAGACCGGCGCCAGCACCAGATTGCGGCCACCGACCTCGACATTGCGCTCGGGGTTGCGGGCGTATTGGGTGAAAGTCTTGGGCGCAGTCGAACACAGCTTGCGCGCAAGGCCACGCGGAATATGCACCCGCTCGCCGCGCACATCGGCCCCGGCTTCGCGCCAGCGCACCAGAGCCGCTTCGTTTTCCACGAAATTGACGCCGATCTCTTCCAACACGGTTTCCGCGTTGTATTCGATGATCTGCAGGGCTTCCTCATTGAGGATTTCAAAGTTCGGAATGTTGCGCTGGATGAATCTCGCGGTTTCAAATGAAACTGCCGTGCGCTCTGCCCGCCGGGCTGCGCCACCGCCGCCCCGTGCCCGTCGACCGACCGTTTCGCCACCTACGTCGCTCATCGCAATCTCCATCCTCAGCCGCCACCCCGCACCGGCCTGGACAGCCGAATGGGGCAACGTGCACTACCTGAACGACGTCGAGACAGCTGTACGGCAGGCCCGTGCTGCGGCCGGCGACAAGAACGTGCTGGTTCACGGAGCCAGCACCGCCCAACGCGCGTTGAAGGCCGACCTGCTCGACGAGCTCGAGGGCGCCCTCATCCCCGTCCTGCCCGGCGACGGGGT
>CAYLYV010000166.1:0-10261 GCA_964387655.1 uncultured Cypionkella sp.
GTGGCGGAAACCACCTCGGCCTAATCCGGCTTGGGCTATATGGCGATGCGGGCGCGGGAGTTCTTAATGATTGATGTCGTGGTGCTGTCGATCTTGACCTCCTCCCTGCTCGGCAAGTTGGCGGATAGCTTTGTGCGCCTGCTGGAGCGACTTTGCCTGCAATGGCATCCGGCATTCCAGAAAACCGCGAGGACGTGATGATCCAGACCCCGCATCTGCGCAGTGTCGATAAGGCCCTGCCCGATACCCGCCCGCCCGCTTTTGCGTTTCGGGGCGTGCATCGGCATTTCGGCGCGAAATCGGTGTTGAAAGATATCGACCTTGTGGTGCCGCAGGGCCAGTTTGTCGCCATCATCGGCAAAAGCGGCTGCGGCAAAAGCACCTTGTTGCGGCTGCTGGCGGGGTTGGATCAGCCCGATGGGGGCGAGATCACCCGTGCCGATGTGCAGCCGGGGCAATCGAGCATCCGCATCATGTTTCAGGAACCGCGCTTGCTGCCATGGGCGCGGGTGGTCGATAACGTCGCGGTGGGTCTGACCGGGCTTGCGGGTAAGGCCGAGGCCATGGCGCGGGCGCATGACCTGCTGGCAAAGGTCGGGTTGGCGGGGCGGGATGGCGACTGGCCCTCGGTTCTATCGGGCGGACAGCGGCAGCGGGTGGCTTTGGCGCGGGCGCTGATCGGGCAGCCGAGTGTGCTGGCGTTGGACGAGCCTTTGGGCGCGCTGGACGCGTTGACGCGGATTGAGATGCAGCAGTTGCTGGGCCGGATTTGGCAGGCGCAGGGCTTTACCGCCGTTCTGGTGACGCATGATGTGGCCGAGGCGGTGGTGCTGGCGGATCGGGTGATCGTGCTGGATGCGGGCAAGGTGGCGCTGGATCTGGCGATCCCCCTGCCCCGCCCGCGCCGGCATGGCCATCCTGAACTGGCGGGCTATGAGCAACAGATTTTGGCGCAGTTGTTTGGCGATGAGGCCGGGGTGAGCGCGGGTTAAGCGGCCAGTGTCGTTACAGGGTTTTGCCCAACCAGAGCGTTGCGGGAAAACTGGTATAGGCCGGAATATCTTGCCAGCCGTCGCGGCGGTAGAGCGTTATGGCCTCTGTCAATGCGGCGTTGGTGTCGAGTTTCAGATGGGCATAGCCGAGGGATTTGGCGCGGGTCTCGATGGCGTGCATCAGGCGGCGGGCAAGGCCTTGGCCCCGGGCAGAAGGATCGACCCAGAGCCGTTTGACCTCGGCGGTGGTTTTGTCCAGCGGGCGGAGCGAGACGGTGCCGACGGGCAGATCGTCACTCCACGCGATCAGGAAGGCACCGTGGGGCGGGCGGTAAGCCTCGGGATCAGTGAGCGGCAGGGTCAGCATATCGCGGCTGAGGCTGGGAATTTTCTCGGTCAGCAGCTGGTAATAGGCATCGAGGCAGGCGATGGCGGCGGGATCCGTGGCGTCAGCGTCGCGGAGTTCCATCTGATCGCGCAGCAGGGTGGTGGCGATCAGATCCATCGCGTCGATCAGGGCTTGCGGATGCTTGCCGGCGCGGGCGAGGGTTTCGGCGGCGCGGGCGTAGCCGATGGCGTTGTAGGCTTGCATTTCGGTTTCGCCCGCCGGGGTGAGTTGCGCGGTGCGGCGGCGGCGGTCGGTGGGATCGGTCGTCAGCTGGATCAAGGCTTCGGATTCAAGCGAGCGCAGCAGGCGGCTGAGCAGGCCGGAATCGAGGGCCAGTTTGGCGCGGATTTCGGCGATGTCGGTGCCTTGCTGGGTGATCAGTTGCAGCACGCGGGCGGCACCCAGCGGGCGGCCCCGGCCAAGGTAGGAATGGTCTAAGGCACCGACCTCACGGGTGACGGCACGGTTGAAGCGGCGCAGGCGGGCGATGGCGTCGAGCATGGTTGACCCTGATCAGGTATTTTGCCTGACTTTAGTCAAGGAGTTTGTGGCGTCAAGGGGGCTGGCGCAGATCGGGCACAGTCTGGGACTGGCGTGCGGGAAGCGATTGTAAAGCCGCAAGGCTTCAGAGAAACATGGCGGCATGAGAACCGGGTTTCCCATTGCGGCCAAGGGCATGGTCATCGGCCTTTTGGGCGGATCGTTTGATCCGGCGCATGAGGGGCATGTGCATATCACCCGCGAAGCGTTGAAGCGGATGGGGCTGGATCGGGTGTGGTGGCTGGTCAGCCCCGGCAATCCGTTGAAGGCACGACAACCGGCACCCATGGCGGAGCGTTTGGCGCGAGCGCGGGCGGTGATGCCCGATCCGCGCGTGGTGATTTCCGATCTGGAGGCGCGATTGGGCACGCGGGCGACGGCGGATACTTTGCGCAAGCTGCGGGCGATTTATCCGGGTGTGCATTTCGTCTGGCTGATGGGGGCGGATAATCTGGTGCAGTTTCACCGCTGGAACCGCTGGCGCGATATTTTGCGCTCGGTTCCCGTCGGGGTTCTGGCGCGGCCGGGATCTGGGGTGGCGGCGCGCACCTCGGTGGCGGCACGGGCGTTTCGAGTCAATCAGGTGGATCGGGGTGAGAATTTGCGCGGGCGTAAGGCGCCGGCCTGGTGTTTTGTGAACATCCCGATGAATGGCGCGTCGTCGAGTGCGATCCGGGCGCGGGGCGAGTGGAAGAAGTAGGCCGTCGCAGCGGCTGATCTGCTTAAGCTTCGATATGTGCCGCCGCCAAATGAAACGCGATTGCCCGCGTATCGGCATTCCCCAGTTCCAGCTTGGGAACCCAAGTATCGCTGACAAAGCAAATTGCGTTCGCTCCGGCGGTGAGGGGGACTCGCACTTCTGTCTTTCGGTCGGTCAAAGCGAGGGTCTGAACGGTTGTGCCGTTCCTCTCGACCCGCAGCTTGATGGACGTGCGGCGGTAATTTTCTATACCAAGCACCAAGGTCGCTCCATCGGTCGGGCTTTGCACATCCAAGGTTGACCGCGCCTTGGCGATCAAATGTTCCGGTGCAATGAACCATTCATCGTCCCGTGCCAAAGAGCGGGTCAGATCAAAAGAGCCTATTTGCTGGGATGACGGTTGCGCCACCACCGCTGGCTGCGACGCATTGGGCCTTGCACGGGCCACGCACAGATGTCCCACCGTTGGAACGCTCGAAGCTTCGATCTTCACAGACAGGTCCGCGCGCTGAAGGCAGGCGGTTATGAAGGCTTCAGACCAGCCGCTTTCGAACCAGCCCATTTTCGCAATGCAGTAGATTGATTTAGGGTCGTTGCGCAGCCCCCAATGACGCCACATGTTGTTGATCGGCTCACCGGCAAAGATGATCGCCCCATTGGGTTTCAGCATTTTTCCCAACCGCTCGATCACGGTCCACGGCCGGATGGCGTGATGCAGACATTCATAAAACAGCACCGCGTCAAACCGATCCAGAGACGAGAATTCGTCAAAGGTGCCCTGTTCTGCGACGATCGGCAGGCCGTGGCGCAACTGTCTGCGCCGGATCAGTTGAACAAAACTGGGATTGATATCCACCGAGGTGACGCGGCAGCCCAAGGTTGCGAAGAACTCGCTCGACATGCCCCAGCCAGCGCCCATATCCAGCACCTTGGCACCGGCAGGCAAATCCGCAACGGCGATCAGATGCGACAGCCGCAGATAGTGGCGGACCATGCTGTTGGGATTGGTCATCCCATAGGCATTGGCCCCAGCGACGTGGTGGTCAATGTTGAAATCGGATTGCTCGTTGGTCTCTTGATCAATCGCCCGGCCGGAGATTTCGTGGTAAAGCGCAAGCTGCTGTTCCACATAGGCTTCTGAAAACGGATCAAGGTCTTCATTCACCTTCATCTGCGGGCGGTAGCGCATGCCTTGCCAATATTCCATCGCCTTGGCGCTGGAAGGTCCGCCCAGAGCGTCGACTTTTGCAATGAACGCGGGAAGGTCAGCTTTCGAAAACGTGCGCATAAATTTCTTCACCTTTATCGAAAACAAGACGTTGGGCATTTCATTGCAGGACGGACATAAGCACCAATAATTCAGCAGGACAATGGGGTTTCAGGCAGGATCATAGGTTGGAAGCGCACTTCATCGCCGCGTGAACACCGCGATCCGGTGCGGTGACTTTTGATGACTTTGGTGTGACCGGGGCAGAATTTTCTGGGCTGCGATTGCATCGCATGCTGCCGCGAGGATATTTGTGCGGTTGGGATGACCAAGGGAATCGGCATGCTGGTGGGGCGCAGATGGATATTGGGTGGGCTGCTGGCGGGGGCTGCGCTGCCTGCGTGGGCAGAAGCGCCTGCCGTGTCGCTGCGACCCCGCGCGCGGCCCGTTTTGGGCGCGGCGGCCAAGCCTGCGGATCAGGGCGCTGCGGCGTTGGTGGCGGCTGCCAAGCTGACCGGGGCGGTGGGCTATTGCGTGGTTGATATGGCTTCGGGTCGGGTATTGGAGGCGGCGGGCGAGGCGCAGGAAATGCCGCCTGCCAGTGTGACCAAGACCGTGACCACGGCGTTTGCGCTGGAAAAGCTGGGCATCGAGCATCGCTTTGTGACGCGGGTGATGCGGACGGGTGCGGTGGTGAACGGGCGGCTCGACGGCGATTTGATCTTGGCGGGCGGTGGCGATCCGACCTTTGACACCGACAAGATGGGCGATCTGGTGGCGGCTTTGGCGGCCTCTGGCCTGCGCGAGGTGACGGGGAAGTTCATCGCTTACGCCGGGGTTTTGCCGGAGCGGGCCGAGATTGCGACGGATCAACCGGATTTCGTGGGATATAACCCGGCGATTTCGGGGCTGATGCTGAATTTCAACCGGGTGAATTTCGTCTGGAAAGCGGTGAATGGCGGCTATTCTTTGGCGATGATCGCCGAAGGCGCGCGGTTTGTCCCCCCGGTGACGATGGCAAGCGTGCAGGTGGTCGACCGGGATGTGCCGGTGTTTGCCTATGAGGCGGGTGCGGCGCGCGACAACTGGTCGGTGGCCCGCGGTGCCTTGGGGCGCGAAGGGTCACGTTGGCTGCCGGTGCGCCATGCCGGGGTCTATGTGGCGGAAGTCTTTCAGACCCTGTGCGCGGCGCAGGGGATCAAGCTGCCGCAGGCCGAGGTGGTTTATGCTCTGCCCGAGGCGGTGGAGATTGTCCGGCATGAGTCCGAGGCTTTGCCGGATATACTGCGCAAAATGTTGAAATTCTCGACCAACCTGACGGCAGAGGCGGTGGGGCTTGCGGCCTCGGGCGCGGGCACGCTGGAGGGCTCGGCGGCGGTGATGACCGCTTGGGCGCGTCGGCGGTTTGGCGTGCGGGCGGTGTTTGGCGATCATTCGGGCTTGGGGCCGAAAACCCGGATCAGCCCTGCCGAGATGGTGCAGGTGATGATCAAGGCGCAGCAGGATAAGCATTTGTCGATGCTGCATGATCTGCTGAAAACTGCCGATCTGCCGAAGCCGGATGGCAAGCCTGCGGCCAAAGCTGCCAAACCCGGCAGCGTGGCACGGGTTTCGGCGAAAAGCGGCACGATGAATTTCGTCTCAAATCTGTCGGGCTATGTTGATGCGCCGGGGGGGCGGTCGCTGGCCTTCGCGATCTTCGCCGCCGATGTGCCGCGCCGCGAGGCGGTGCCAGAGTGGAACCGGGAATCACCCGAGGGGGATAAGGCTTGGGTGCGGCGGGCGCATCGGTTGCAGGGCCAGTTGCTGAACCGCTGGGGGCAGGTTTATCTTTAGGCATCGGCTTTTGGCGCCGGGCTGTTTCGGCCCGACCTCGCGATGCATCTGCACATGCGAGCCAGGTGCAATGATGCTGGTGGGCAGTCAGCAGCCCGGAGCACGTCTTGCCGTAACGTCAAGCTGCATCACATGGAAAACATGCGGAGATTTCGCGCTTGAATGCGCAGCCGCCGCTCTAACCGCGTAGACAGAACTACCACAGCGTGTAGTCTTTCGCTGTGTCGGTGAGGGCAGAACCGCCCCGCCGGACTTCGCTATTGCATCAACAGGAGGATTGCATGGATCGTCGTTCATTTTTGACAAAGGCTTCCATCGGGGGCGTCGGTGCGGCAGGGGCCGCGATGCTGGCCTCACCGATGATTGCTCAGTCAAGCCCTAAGGTCATCTGGCGGATGACCTCATCCTTCCCGAAATCGCTGGATACGATTTATGGCGGGGCGGAAGTTCTCTCGAAAATGCTGTCGGAAGCCACCGATGGCAATTTCCAGATTCAGGTATTCGCGGCAGGGGAATTGGTGCCCGGTGGCGCGCCTGCGGCGGATGCAGTGAGTGCGGGGACGGTCGAGGCTTGTCACACCGTTGGCTATTATAACTTCGGGCAGGACCCGACCTTTGCGCTGGCGGCGGCTGTGCCGTTCTCACTGTCGGCGCGCGGCATCAACGCGTGGCATTATCATGGCGGCGGCATTGATCTGTATAACGAATTCCTGGCCACCAAGGGTATTTTCGGCCTGCCGGGCGGTAATACCGGGGTGCAGATGGGTGGGTGGTTCCGCAAGGAAATCAACACTCTGGCCGATCTTCAGGGCTTGAAATTCCGCGTCGGTGGCTTTGCGGGCAAGGTGCTGACCAAGCTGGGCGTGGTGCCGCAGCAAATTCCGGGCGGCGATATCTATCCGGCACTGGAGAAGGGCACGATTGATGCGGCGGAATGGGTTGGCCCCTACGACGACGAAAAGCTTGGCTTCTTCAAAGTGGCACCCTTCTACTACTATCCGGGTTGGTGGGAAGGTGGCCCGACGGTTCATTTCTTCTTCAACAAGGCGCAATACGAGGCGCTGACGCCGACCTATCAATCGCTGCTGCGCACGGCTGCCCGCGCGGCGGATGCCGATATGCTGCAGAAATACGACTACAAAAACCCGACGGCGATCAAATCTCTGGTGGGTCAGGGCGTGCAACTGCGCCCGTTCAGCCCGGAAATCCTGCAGGCTTCGTTCACCGCGGCCAATGAGGTTTACGCCGAGATGGAAGCCACCAACGCGCCATTCAAGAAAATCTGGGAGTCGATCAAGGCGTTCCGCAACGACTACTATCAGTGGACGCAGGTGGCGGAATACAACTACGACACCTTCATGATGATCCAGCAGCGCGACGGCAAGCTGTAAGACGAACGCCAACAGAAAAGCCCCCGCCGAGCGATCGGCGGGGGCTTTTTCATGCGGTTAGCAGGGGATCACGGCGCGGGGGCCGCAGGTTTCGTGGTGCCAAAGCTGGGCGGTTGCGACAGCAGGTCATTGCCCAAGGGTGCAGGCGTTGCCGGCGCGGCAGGGGTCGCGGGGCCGCCCAAGCCAGTGCCAAGCCCACCATCCAAGCCGCCCAAACCGCCCAATTCGCCGAGGCCGGAATTTGGCGCGGTGAAGGTGATATGCGAGGTATCCACCGCAGCGCCTTTGTAATGCATCACCATCTGCGGGAAGCCGATCACCAGACCGATCATCACCACTTGGATGATCACGAAGGGCACTGCCCCCCAATAGATCTCACTGGTTTTGACCGGGGCCATCATCTTGCCCGTCACCCGGTCTTTATACGGCTCTTTCGGGGCAACGGATCGCAGATAGAACAGCGAGAAGCCGAACGGCGGGTGCATGAACGAGGTCTGCATGTTGACGCCAAGAATGACGCCGAACCAGATCAGATCAATCCCCAGCTTTTCGGCCACCGGGGCCAGCAATGGCACGAGGATGAAGGCCAGTTCGAAGAAGTCGAGGAAGAATGCCAGCAGGAACACCAGAATCGACACCCCAATCAGGAAGCCCAACTGGCCGCCCGGCATTGCGGTCAACAGATGTTCGACCCACAGATGGCCTTGCACGCCGTAGAAGGTCAGCGAGAACACCCGCGCGCCGAGCAGGATGAACATCACGAAGGACGACAGCCGGGTGGTAGAGGCGAGCGCTTGCTGGATCACGCTTAGGCTGAGGCGGCCCTTGATGCCTGCGAGGAACAGTGACCCCACCGCACCCATCGCGCCGCCTTCGGTCGGGGTGGCGATGCCGAGATAGATCGTGCCCAGCACCAGAAAGATCAGTGCCAGCGGCGGGATCAGCACGATGATCACCTGCGAGCATAGTTTGGACATCAGGTTCAGCTTTAGCGCCCGATCCAGCAGGGCTGCGACGTAGATCGCGATGATGGCAAGGGAAGCGCCAATGATATCAGCGCCTTCGCCGTAGAGCGGCAGCAGGGCTTTGATGATCAGATAGCCCGCAACACTCGCAATCAGCAGCGACACCAGCAGCGAGGTGACGCCACTGCCCAAGGTGCGCGCCTCTTTCGGCAGCGCCGGGGCCCAGTTCGGGCGGAACATGGTGACAAGGAAGACATAGGACATATACAGCCCGGTCAGCACCAAACCCGGCACCATCGCGCCTTTGTACATATCGCCCACCGAGCGACCAAGTTGGTCGGCCAGAATGATCAGCACCAAGGAAGGCGGGATGATCTGCGCCAAGGTGCCAGAGGCTGCGATCACCCCGCTGGCCATCCGGCGATCATAGCCGTAGCGCAGCATGATCGGCAGCGAAATCAGGCCCATCGCGATCACCGAGGCGGCGACAACCCCGGTGGTGGCGGCCAGTAGTGCGCCGACGATGATCACCGCATAGGCCAGCCCACCGCGCACCGGGCCGAACAGCTGGCCGATGGTTTCCAACAGATCCTCGGCCATGCCGGAGCGTTCCAGCACGATGCCCATGAAGGTAAAGAACGGGATGGCGAGCAGCGTTTCATTCTGCATCACCCCCCAAAATCGTTCCGGCAAGGCATAAAGCAGCGGCCAATCGAGGGTAATGGTGCCTTCGGACATGGGGGCGAGAAACACGCCAAAGACGAAGAACAAAAGACCATTGGCGGCCAAGGAGAACGCCACCGGATAGCCCGCCAGCAGAAACACCACCAGCGAGACGAACATGATCGGCGCCATGTTCTGCGCGATCAGTTCCATCATGTGCGGTCCCCTTTGGCGGCTTGCTCGGCTTCGGCTTGGATGGCGGCGAGTTTTTCGGCGAGTTCTGCGCCCTCAATGGCTGCAGCCTCATGGCTGGACACGAAGGGGTTTGGATCGGGGATTATGCCGCGCATCACCGCGATTTTCTTGATGATTTCCGAGATGCCTTGCAGCGTCAGCAGCAGCATCCCAATCAGCAGCAAGGCCTTGGCGGGCCACAAAGTCAGACCGCCCGCGTTGTTGGAGGTTTCACCGGAATGGTAGGATTGCAGCACAAAAGAGGTGAAATACACATCCATCAGGATCGCGAACGGCATCAGGAAGAGCAGATGGCCCAGCAAGTCGATCCAGTGCTGGGTGCGCCGTGACAAAGCCCCGTAGACGATGTCGATGCGGATATGTTCGTTCTGCCGCAGCGTGTAAGCCGCCGCCAGAAGAAAGGCCGCGCCGTAAAGATACCATTGAGCCTCTAGCAAAGCGTTGGAGGAGCTGTTGAACAGCTTGCGCACCACCGCATTGCCGGCGCTCAGCAGAATGGCGGCCAGAATGAACCAGCCGACTGCCTTGCCGATTGCCTCGGTGCTTCGATCTATAAAGCGCGATAATATCAACATGATGGCTCCCCCCCAATGCGTGTAACTTTGGCCAAGTCGCAGCTATCGGTCAATCGGCGATGCGGGATGAAGTGCAATCAGCCCTGAAATTTGGATTCCATTCGCCAATGACGTTGGGTCAAGTGGCCTGATCCAGCGCAATCAGAATGGTGCAGGGTCAGGGCCGCAGATGCCGCACCCTTGCGCCCCATTCGATGGCGGCGGCGTGGAGGCGGTCGATGTTCAACTCCTCGCGCACCTCTTCCAGCATCCGCAGTTCGGCTTCCCGCAGGCTGCCGTCTGCGGTGGCGACATCGCAGGCCAGGGCATAGGCGGTTTCATTCAGCCGTTCGGGCAAAGCGTCGCGGATCAGGCCGAACAGCGCTTCCAGCCCGTCTTCTTCCTCGAACAGATCAAACACGGTTTGCGCCACAACCCGGATGCGGTCGGCGTCGTAACTGCCAAACACCGGCATGTGGTTCACTGTGCGCTGAATTGCCACCAGTTCAGCCGTGCGCATGTTCTCATCCGAGGCGGAAACCGCGATCATCACGGCAAGCAGCGCGTCTTGGGGCGACAGCGAGGGGGGGGTATCGGGCACGTCTGCTCTCCTATTGTTGCGGTGCAGAATATTGACCTGAGCGCGTGGCGGCAATAGAGGACAGGGGCTTGTGGCAACATGGGGTTGCCGCAGCCTTGGAGTATGCCGCGATGTCCGCTTTGCGCGATGCCGGGATGAAATCGAAAGCTTGGCCCTTTGAAGAGGCCCG
>CAYLYV010000167.1:0-10092 GCA_964387655.1 uncultured Cypionkella sp.
GAGGGTGGGCGTGCGGACGGCGCTCGGTCCCGTCGTTTGGTTTGGAAAACCGGTGGGTTTTGGCGAGGGGGGGGAGGGGGGGCGCCGCGGGGGGGGTGTTGGGGCAAGGATGAAGGGGGGGGCGTGGGGGGGGGGGCGGGGGGGGGCGCCCCGGGGGGGGTATTTAGGGCAGGTAGGAATTGGTTTGGGGGGGGGGGGAGGCAGCCGCTGGTTCGTTCGGGCGTGGCGGCTTTGGGGGTGTTTGGCAGGACGGATTGCTCGCGGCGGCGTGACGGTTTGCGGTATCTGGCCGCATGTCCGGGCCTTGAAGCTGCTTTGGTCGCGGCCTAGTGTTCGCCCAAGCAACGAAGGGGTTCAGCATGGCCACGAAGCGCAGCATTTTTGAGGAAGTTGGCGCGGGCGGGCCTGCGGGTGCGGCGCCGCAGGGCGGGTTGGTTGACGGGCGTGGCAAGGGGGCGCGGCGGGGTATTCGGGTCTGGCTGTTGGTGATCTTTGCATTGGTCGCGTTGATGATCGTGGTGGGGGGGCTGACGCGGCTGACGGATTCAGGGCTTTCGATTACCGAGTGGAAGCCTGTCACCGGGGCTATTCCGCCGCTGAATGCGGCTGACTGGGCGGCAGAGTTTGCAAAATATCAAGCCAGCCCGGAGTTTCAGCTGCAAAACACCGCGATGACGTTGGATCAGTTCAAGTCGATCTTTTGGTGGGAATGGGGGCACAGGCAGCTTGGCCGGGTGATCGGGCTGGTTTGGGCTGTGGGGTTCTTTGGGTTTTTGCTGGCGAACAAGATCCCAGTGGGCTGGACCAAGCGGTTGCTCGGGATTGGCGCTTTGGGCGGTTTGCAGGGGGCGATTGGCTGGTGGATGGTGTCCTCGGGTCTGACCGGGGCGATGGTGGATGTGGCGTCTTATCGGTTGGCGGTGCATCTGGGACTGGCGTTTATCATTCTGGGGCTGATCACGTGGTATGCTTTGCTGCTGGGGCGGACGGAAACCGATCTGCTGGTGGCGCGGCGGGGCGGCGAGCGCAAACTGGTGGTGAAGGCCTCGGGCCTGATGCATCTGGCCTTTGTGCAGATTTTGCTCGGCGCGCTGGTGGCGGGTATTGATGCAGGGCGGGCGTTTCCGACTTGGCCGGATATGAACGGGCAGTTCTTTCCGGCAGATGCGTTTTATGTGCCGGATGGGGCAGGGGGCAGTTTGCCGGTCTGGCACGCATTCTTTGAGAATCCTGGATTAGTGCAATTTATGCATCGGGTGTGGGGCTATTTGCTGTTCGTTTATGGGATTTTGGTCTGGCTGCGCGGGCGGGCCTCGGGCAGTTTTGCCACGCGGCGGGCGTTTCATGCGGTGATGGTGATGTTGCTGGCTCAGGTGGGCTTAGGGATTTTCACGGCGCTGACGGCGGCGCAGGTGCATGTGGCAATCAGCCATCAGATTGGGGCTGTGGTGTTGTGGGTGTTGATCATTCGGGCGCGGCATTTGTCGATGTATCCGGTGGCGGGCTCGATCCGGGAGGGAACGGCGTGAATAATACGGCTTATGCAGAGTTGATGGCCTATCAGCGCGAGACCGAGGCTTTGGGCAAGATTGCCGAGCGCTTGGGCTGGGATCAGGAAACCATGATGCCGCGCGGTGGGGCGGATCAGCGCGGGGTTGAGATGGCGGCGATGGAGGGGGTGATGCATGCCCGGCGCAGCCATCCGCAGATCGCACAGTGGTTGGCGGATGCCGAAGCGGTGGATCATGCGGCGGCGGCGCAGTTGTATCAGATTGACCGGGCTTACAAGCGGGCGGTGAAGGTGCCGGGGGATCTGGCGCAGGAATTGGCGCGGGTGACCTCCGTGGCGCAGGGGATTTGGGCGCAGGCGCGGGCGGAGGAGAAGGTGGCGGATTTTCTGCCGACCTTGCGCGAGGTGGTCGGACTGAAGCGGCAGGAAGCTGCGGCTTTGGCGGACGGTGGTGATCTTTATGATGCGCTGATTGATGATTACGAGCCGGAGGCGACGGCGGCGTCTTTGGGTGGGATGTTCGACCGGATGCGGCCTCGGTTGGTGGCGTTGCGCGCGGCGGTGTTGGCGGCGGAGGCTCCGGTTGGTTTGACGGGGCATTTCGCGCAAGAGGCGCAGTTGCGGCTGGCGCGGGATGTGGCGACGGCGTTTGGCTATGACTGGACGCGGGGGCGGATTGATCTGGCGGTGCATCCGTTCAGTTCGGGCGGCGGCGATGACAGCCGGATCACCACGCGGGTGGTCGAGAGCGATCCGTTCAACTGCCTGTATTCGACGATCCATGAGGTCGGCCATTCCAGCTATGAACTGGCGATTGACCCGGATTATGGCATGACTCCGCTGGGGCATGGGGTGTCGATGGGGGTGCATGAAAGCCAGAGCCGGATTTATGAGAACCAGATCGGGCGGGGGCGGGCTTTGACCGGGTGGATTTATGGTCAGATGGTGGAGCGGTTTGGGCCGCTGAATGTGCCGGGGGCGGAGGCGTTCTACGCGGCGGTGAACCGGGTGCATGCGGGGTTCATTCGGACCGAAGCCGATGAGGTGCATTATAACCTGCATATCATGATGCGGTTTGATCTGGAGCGGGCGCTGATCCGGGGCGATCTGGCGGTGGAGGATCTGGAGGCGGCCTGGAATGATCGCTTCCTTGCCGACTTTGGGCAAGTGGTGGACAAGCCGAGCCACGGCGTTTTGCAGGATGTGCATTGGTCGGTGGGGCTGTTTGGCTATTTCCCGACCTATTCTTTGGGCAATGTCTATGCGGGGTGTTTGAACAAGGCGATGCGGGCGGCGGTGCCGGATTTGGATGCGGCGTTGGCTGTGGGCGATACTTCTGGCGCGGTGGGTTGGTTGCGCGAGAATGTGCAGCGGCATGGCGGGTTGCGGGGGCCGCGTGACACGATTGCCCATGCTTGTGGGTTTGCGCCGAGCGAGGAGCCGCTCTTGGGCTATCTGGAGGCGAAGTTCGGGGAATTGTATCGGTTGTGACTCGGCTGCAGGGCCAAGCGGCGGCGGTTTGGCTGCTCGCCCTTGGGCAAACGCTGACCTATGCCGGGGTGTATTATGCCTTCCCCGCGCTGTTGCCGGATTTGCAGGCGGCGACGGGGTGGTCGGTGGCGGAGCTGGCGTTCGGGCCGACTTTGGGCTTTCTGGTGATGGCGGCGCTGACGCCGTTCACCGGGCGCTGGGTGGATCGCGGCTGGGGCGGCGAGATGCTGACCTATGCGCCGATCTTGGCGGCGGTCGGTGTGGCGGGGCTGGGGTTGGCGGGATCGCCGCTGATCTGGGGAGCGATTTGGGCGGTGCTTGGGGTGGCGCAGGCCTGCTGTCTCTACGAGTCGTGCTTTGCGTTTTTGACCCGGAGGTTGGGGGGGGATGCGCGGGGGGCGATCACCAAGGTGACGCTGGTGGCGGGGTTTGCCGGCACTTTGGCGTTTCCTTTGGGCGATTTTCTGGGGCGGGTTTTGGGCGGGCAGGGGGCGTTGATCGCCTTTGCGGGCCTGATGTTGCTGGCGGTGCCGATCAATGCTTATGCGGTGCGCAATTTGCGACGGATGGAGCGGACGGGTGGGATTGCAGTTGAACACGCGCCGGGGGCATTACGGGAAGCGATGCGGCGTCCGGCGTTTTGGGCGATTGCGGCGGTGTTTGGCATGATCTGGCTGAACCACGGGATTTTGCTGACCTATGTGCTGATGCTGTTCGCGGATCGCGGGGCGGCTGCGGGAATGGCGGTGTTGGCGGCCTCCTGCATCGGGCCAAGTCAAGTTCTGGGGCGGCTGGTTCTGCTGTTTCAAGGCGCGCGGATTGGCAATGTGCGGGCGACGGTGTGGTCGCTGGTGGGCGTGGTGTTGGCGGGGTTGGCCTTGCTGAGCGCAGGCTGGTGGCCGCTGCTGATCTTTGCTTTCGCGGCACTGCAGGGGGCGGGGGCGGGTTTGCTGTCAATCCTGCGGCCGATGCTGATCGCGGATATTCTGGGGCGACGTGGCTTTGGGGCGATCTCGGGGGCGGTGGCGGTGGCGCCGATTTTGGCCTCGGCGGCTGCGCCCTCTGTCGGGGCGGCGCTGTTGCATGTCGGCGGGCCGGGGCTGGTCTATGGGTCTTGTCTGGCGCTGGGATTTGGCGGGCTGATTATTGCAGTCGGGTTGTTGCGGCGGGGTGGGGCGGTTTAGGTGGGGGGAAACCCCACCCTACGCTGGTGGAAAGCGGGTTTGCAGCAGGATTTCGAGGGTGCGCAACCCGGTTTTGTGGCCGTAGCTGTGGTACAGCATATATTGCGGCGCGCTGTAGATCTGGCGCAGATCGCTCGGGACTTCGGGGAACAGGTGCAGTTGCGCCTCGGGGACGAAGAAGGCGTTGGCCCCGGTCGCGGCGTTGCAGCAGATGCAGCGATAGCCATAATCAGCGAACAGATCGGCCAGAGATTGCAGCGATGCGCCGTGGTAATCGTCGCGTTGCCATTGGTGATCGGCGTCGTAGCGGATGCTGAACCGCAAGGGCGGCGGGAATTTGGCGTTGTATTCGACGATGAACAGTGCCGGGTTTGCTCCACTTTCCAACAGGGCGCGGCAGATGTGCAGGTCGTTGCCGTCGAGATCGACCGAGATCAGATCGCAGGCTTCGGTTTTCAGGTTGCGGAGGCCCGTGTGTAGCAGGGTGGCGACATTCTCGGCGGTGATCCAAGCTTGTTGGAAGTCGAGCACGGGAGAGCCGGAGGGATCATAGGCCAGAGTTTGGCCGCCGACCCAAAGTCCGCGCCATCCGGCGGCGAGCAGGGCGAGGGTGTTGTTCTCGAAGCCGTCGCCGACGCCGAATTCGGCGAAGGTGCTGGTTTGCAGGCCCAAACGCCGCAGGATTTCCAGCGTGATGCCATCCTCGTCGGTCTGCGAAAACGCTTTGCTGCCGAAGCGGGCGAGCGGATTTGGGTGGTCTTGCTGGCGTTGTTTGATTGCGGCGGAGAGTTGCAGATCAAACTGGCGCTTCATCATCTGGGTTTGCGGCTGCGGCGCGGGTTTGGGCGGCGGGACTGGGGGCATTGGAGGCTTTCGGTTGGTGGGGTTCAGGCCCAGCTGGGTTTGCGCTTTTCAAGGAAGGCGGTGATGCCTTCGTCGGTGTCGGGCAGCAGGATGTTTTCGACCATGCTGGCCGAGGCGCTGGCGTAGGCCTCTGGGGTGTCGAGGGGGCTCGTGTCGCGGAAGGTGGCTTTGCCGAGGCGGAGGGCTGCGGGGAGTTTGGCGGCGAGGATTTCGGCGAGGGCTTGGGTCTCGGCGTCGAGGGCTTCCGGGGTGGTGAGGCGGTTGACGAGGCCGACCTCGTAAGCGCGGGTGGCGTCGATGAAGGCTCCGGTGGTCAGCATCTCGAACGCTATGGCGGGGGGGATTTTGCGGGTGAGGGCGACCATGGGGGTGGCGCAGAACAGGCCGATGTTGATGCCGTTGACGCCAAAGCGGGTGCCGGGGGCGGCGGTGATCATATCACAAGAGGCGGCGAGTTGGCAGCCTGCGGCAGTGGCGATGCCGTGGACTTGCGCGATGGTGGGTTGCGGCAGGTTTTGCAGGGCTTGCATCACCTCGGCGCAGTGGGCGAACAGGGTTTGGAAGGCTGCGCGGCCTTGGTCGGGGGCGGCTCGGGCGGCTTGCATCTCACGCAGGTCGTGACCGGCGCAGAAGGCTTTGCCCGCACCTTTCAGGATGACGACGCGGATGGTGTCATCGCGGTGCAGGCGGGCGATTTCGGTGTGCAGGGCGGTGAGCATCGCGGTCGAGAGCGCGTTGAAGCTGGCGGGGGCGTTGAGGGTCAGGGTGGCGATGCCGCCTGCGTCGTGGCGTAACAGGATCTCGTTGCTCATTGCATCCCCCCTTGGATTGGCGGAACTCTAGGCGGGTGTGGGGCAGGGGGAAAGCATGATCGTGATGGACGGGGCGGCGTTGCAAGGGTTTCTGGCGCGGGAGTTTGCGCAGGTGGCGAAGGATTTTGTGGTCGAGCGGGTAGATGGGGCTGGTTTGTGTCTGCGGTTGCGGGTGCAGGATCGGCATTTGCGGCCCGGCGGCACAGTCTCGGGGCCTGCGATTTTTGCGCTGGCGGATGTGGCGATGTATCTGGCCATTCTCAGCCGGATCGGGCCGGTGGCACTGGCGGTGACGACGAATTGCAGTCTGGATTTCATGCGCAAGCCTGCGGCGGGGGTGGATATGCTGGCGGAAGCGCGGGTGTTGAAGCTGGGGCGTAGCTTGGCGGTGGGGGATGTGATGCTGTTTTCGGAGGGGATGGCCGAGCCTGTGGCGCGGGCGGGGTTGACCTATGCGATCCCGCCGGGGCGATAGGCGCATGAAAAAGGCGCGCAGGGGATGCGCGCCTCGGGGTAGATTTGCAGGCTGACTTTACGCCTTGGCTTTGGTGAAGCGGCCCTCCACCTGCGCACCGCTTTCGATGATCAGGGTGGTGTAGCTGATGTCGGCGGTGACTTGGGCGGCGGCGCGCAGGGTGAAGCTCTGGCTGTCGACGCGGCCATCGAGCTTGCCTTTGACCTCGACCGTCTCAGCCGAGACTTGGCCTGACACCCGACCCTCGCCGCCGATCACAAGGCCATGGGCGGAAAGCGTGCCTTCCACCTCACCCAGCACTTCGATGGTGCCGGTCGAGGAAATATCGCCGGTGATCTTCAGATCAGAGGACAGCACAGAGCGGTTGTTGCTGCTGACATTGCCAGCAGTGGGGCGTGGCGGTGGGGCGGCGGAGTCGGCGGGCTTGGAAAACATGCGAAATCCTTGGGCGCGAAAGGGCGTGTTGCGCCGATAAGGACCCATGGCGCGCTGCGGGTCAAGCCTTGCAGGTGGCGGCGGTGTCGCGAAACGGCGATGCGGGTCGTGGTTCGGCTGACAAGCGCCGAAGGATTTGATCATATGGGGCAAAAGAATCGCCATAAAGGAGGGGCAGGATATGGTGCTGCGCAATATGAATGAGTTTTTCGCCCCCGTCTCGGGCTTTGATCTGCCGCGATTCGCAGGGATTCCGACGTTCATGCGGCTGCCGCATGTGCCGTTTGAGCACGCGCGGTTTGGCGAGGTCGAGATCGGCTTGATCGGCGCGCCCTGGGATGGCGGGACGACCAACCGGGCGGGACCGCGGCATGGGCCTCGGCAGTTGCGCGATCTCTCAACAATGATCCGGGCGATGAACGGGGTGACATGGGTGGCACCGTTCGAATTGGCCAACTGCGCCGATCTGGGCGATGTGGCGCCGAACCCGGCGGATCTGATGGACACGCTGGCGCGGATGGAGGCGTTCTATGACCGCGTCGTCGCGGCAGGGGTTTTGCCGCTGACCGGCGGCGGCGATCATCTGTGTTCTCTGCCGATCCTGCGGGCGGTGGCGAAGCGGCGTCCGGTGGGGATGATCCAGTTCGACAGCCACACGGATTTGAACGACGTGTATTTTGGCACCTCGCGCTATAACCACGGCACTCCGTTCCGGCGGGCGGTGGAGGAGGGCTTGATCGACCCCAAGCGCTATTGCCTGATCGGCATACGCGGCACGGCTTATGGCCGCGAGGATTGGGATTTTGCGGCGGCCAACGGCATTCGGATTATCGCGATTGAGGAGTTCCACGCGCGGGGCGTGGAAGATGTGATGGCCGAGGCGCGCGAGATCGTTGGTTCGGGAGATACCTACATTACTTATGACATCGACTTTGTGGACCCGACCTTTGCGCCGGGGACGGGGACGCCGGAAGTGGGCGGGCCGAATTCATGGCAGGCGTTGCAGGTGGCGCGGTTGCTGAAGGGGGTCAATATCGTGGGGGCTGATCTGGTCGAGGTCTCGCCGCCGTTCGATGCCAGTGGCGGGACGGCATGGTTGGGCATCTCGATCATGTTCGAGATGCTGTGTGTGATGGCCGAGCGGGTGGCGGCGTTGCGGGGATAGCAGGCGGTTCGTTTGGGGATGCGGCGGACCGGGGGTTTCACACCCCCGGACCCCCGTGGGATATTTGAGCCAATGTGAAAGGCTAAGAAAATGACGGCTGAAATGATTGTGACCAATGCCAAAGTCTTGACGATGGATGCGGGGCAGCCTCGGGCGGAGGCGGTGGCACTTGCGGGTGGCAAGATTGTGGCTGTGGGGTCTGCGGCGGAAGTTGCGGCGCTGGCGGGGCCTGAGACGCGGCTGATTGATGCGGGCGGGCGGACGTTGTTGCCGGGGTTCTTTGAGAGCCATTTGCATCTGGTGCTGGGCGGCAATGAGTTGGTGCAGTTGCAGATTGGGGGGGTGCATGGGCATGACGCGCTGAAGGCGGCGTTTGAGGCTTATGCTTTGCAGTATCCGGCCAATGCTTTGTTGATGGCGCAGGGGGCGTCTTATGAGATTCTGGATCGGCCTGTGACGCGGCACGATCTGGATAGGGTGATTGCGGACCGCCCGATTGCGATGATGTCGCCGGATCACCATACGGTCTGGGCCAATACGGCGGCTTTGTCGGCGGCTGGGCTGCTGCATGGGGCTGCGATGCCGCATGGGCATGAGGTGGTGATGGCTGCGGATGGCACAGCCTCGGGTGAGTTGCGCGAGTTTGAGGCGTTTGGGCCGATCCTCGCCTTGGGCGGCGAGGCGCATTTGCAGTTGGGCATCGCGACCGGGGGGGAGCCGGAGCCGTGGCCTTCGGATGCGGTGCGCGCCAAGGATAAAGATAAGATCGCGGCGGGGCTGGCGCATTGCGCGGCGCATGGCATCACCTCGATGGTGAACATGGACGGCAACCGCTACACCTGCCAGCTTTTGCGCGAGATGAAAGAGGAAGGGCGGCTGACCGCACGGGTCAAGGTGCCGTTCCACTTTAAACCGCATATGGAATTGTCCGAGTTGGAGCGGGCGAGCGGCATGACGGCGGAGTATAGTGATGACTGGGTGTCGTCGGGCTTTGTGAAGATGTTCATGGATGGGGTGGTGGATAGCCGGACGGCCTTCATGTTGAATGACTATCCGGGGACCTCTGAACGTGGCGAGCCGTTGTTTGAGCCGGAGCGGTTCAAGGCGATCTGTGCCGAGATTGATCGGCGCGGCTTGCAGATTGCAGTGCATGCGATTGGCGATGGCGCGGTGCGCACGACGATTGATGGCTATGAGGCGGCGGGTGTTGCGAATGGTTTGCGCGACATGCGCCACCGCATCGAGCATATCGAACTGATTGATCGCAGCGATATTACGCGGCTGGGAGCTTTGGGCATCACGGCCTCTGTGCAGCCGCCGCATCCGCCCGGCGCGATGGATTTCCCGATGTCGACGATGGAGACGGTGTTTGACCGTAGCCGTTGGGGCGATGCCTATCTGTGGAAGACTCTCGCGGATCAGGGCGCGCCCTTGGCTTTTGCCTCTGACTGGCCTGTGACTGATGTGTCGGTGATGCGGGGCTTGCAGGCGGCGATGACGCGGGTGCCTTACGCTGGCGCCAAGGATGAGCGGGTCAGCCTGATGGACAGTCTTTACGCCTATACCGCGGGCGGGGCCTGGGCTGCGCATATGGAAAGCATCACGGGGAAGCTGGTTGAGGGGTTGGCGGCGGATCTGGTGCTGATTGATGGCGACATCGAGGCGATAGATTCGGGCGATCTGGGCCAAACGGGAATCGCGCTGACGATTGCAGGCGGAAACATCACCCATCAGGGCGCAGGATTCGCCAGCTGAGGGCTGGATTCGGAAAGATTCGGGGCGTTGAAGCCCGAATCAAAGGCGCAGATTCGGGGAATGGCCCGGATTTGCGCCTTTTGCCTTTGCAGCATCTGCCCAACGAAGCAGCAGCCCCTGTGAAAAACCCCTGTAAACATTGAGCGTGACAAGAAAATGACATCGCTTTGCATTTTTCCTCTTGCGGGTCCCGGCGACTAACCCTAGATAACGCCTCACCGAAGACGAACAGACGCAGCGATGCAGACGGGAAGCAGCGGGAAGCGAGATGAAACGCTCGTAACGAAATCTGGATACACGAAGGCAAGACGCCCGAAGTTCGGGTGTGTTGTTTGTTTTGTGTCCGCGCTCTTTGAAATTGATAGTGATTGAAGGGATATGTGGGCGGTTTGGGCGCATCG
>CAYLYV010000168.1:0-9988 GCA_964387655.1 uncultured Cypionkella sp.
CGATGCGCCCAAACCGCCCACATATCCCTTCAATCACTATCAATTTCAAAGAGCGATCTTTCCGACAAAATTTCCGACGGGGCGCTAAATCTTAGCGCTTCGTCGAAGGCCTCATCTTCAGATTTTCCGAACCTTAACAACCGCTTACGCTTCGTTTCGTTTCGTCACCGTCACTGTTTCGCTTCGGTAAGGCGGTGTTTAGGGAAAGCCGCCGGAACCCGCAATAGCAAAAAACACCTCCGAACTCACTTTTTTACAGATTTGTGAATTTATCCGTAAATTCGGGTGGTTGGCGGAAGCATCCTCCGTGAACACCCCCCTTTCGCGCAACAATCTTACCCTGGATTGCTGCGTCGCGGCGCGACTCAGGCGGTTTGCCGCGCCTTTTTCCGGGCTTTGAGTCGGCGGGCGATCAAAAGCGCCGCCACTGCCGCAAAATAAAGTGCTGATTCCAGTGTGTAGACCTTCCCGATCATCACAAAATGCACCGCCCCGGCCAAAGTTGCCGGATAGGCCAGCCAATGCAGCCGTTTCCAGCACAATGCGCCGAGTCGTTTCACCATCGCGGTGTTCGACGTCACCGCCAGCGGAATCAGTGCCACGAACGCCAGCATGCCCACGATGATAAACGGCCGCTTGGTCAGCTCGGTCAGAATCTCGGACCAGCGAAGCGCGAGGTCCAGCAGCATCCATGTCAGGAAGTGCAGGGCGATGAACATGAAGCCCATCAGGCCCAGCGCGCGGCGGAACTTCAGCAGGTTGATGCCGTACCAGCGCAGCGGGGTGATGCAGAGCGTGGCGATCAGAATTTGCAATCCGCGCGTCCCCAATACCCGCTCTAGCACCTTGGCGGGGTCGGGGGTGGCGAGCGAGGAATAGATCACCCAAGCCGCCAGCGCCACGCCAGCTATATATATAGTATAGGCCGGGATGCGGCGGGCGGTTTGGTTGATCGCGTTGAGCATCAATAATCCCGCGTCAGATCTTGGCCGGTATAGAGGCTGGCGACCTGATCTCCGTAGCCGTTGAACTTCATTGTATCGATGCGACCCGCGAACAGACCGCCGCCGATGCGGCGTTCGGAGGCCTGAGACCAGCGCGGGTGATCGACCTCGGGGTTTACGTTGGCGTAGAAGCCGTATTCGTTGGCGGCGAGGGTGTTCCAGGTGGTGACGGGCTGTTCAGCCACCAGAGAGATGCGGACGATCGACTTGATCGACTTGAAGCCATATTTCCACGGCACCACCAGCCGGATCGGTGCGCCGTTCTGGTTGGGCATCGGTTTGCCATACAATCCCGTCGCGAGGATCGTCAGCGGGTGCATCGCTTCGTCCAGCCGCAGGCCTTCGCGGTAGGGCCAGTCGATCATGCCACCACTGATGCCGGGCATCTCATCCGGGCGGACCACGGTTTCGAAGGCCACATACTTCGCCTCGGGCTTCACGCCCAGCTTTTGCAGCAGACCCGACAGTTGGAAACCCTGCCACGGCACGATCATTGACCACGCCTCGACGCAGCGGAAACGGTAGATTCTCTCCTCGATCGGTTGGCCTGCAATCAGGTCCGCCAGCGAATAGGTGCCGGGGTTGTCGACGAGGCCGTCCACCACAACAGACCACGGGTCGGTTTTCAGCTTGCCCGCGTAGGCCGCGGGGTCGGTCTTGTCGTAGCCGAATTCATAGTAGTTGTTGTAGCTGGTGATGTCCTCGAAAGAGTTCGGCGCCTCATCGGTGGAATAGGGGCTGCCGGCGCGGGCTGGCCCTGCCGCGCCGAGGGCAGCCATTCCGGCGATCAGGGCGCGGCGGTTCAGGAACAGGTGTGGGGGGGTCACGTCAGCAGGGGTATATTCGGGCAGGTAGGACATGGCGGGCTTCCTTATGGAGGTAGGAAGAAGATGGCGCAGGTTCGGGAAAAGACAAAATCATCTGATCTCACATCTGTGACAGGGGCTTGAAATATATCGCGGCAAAAGCTGTCCACGCGTGGACAACGGCTGCGCTTACATGATTTCAATGGGTTAGAGTGGGGTCATTCAGGATTTGTTAAGGTTTTGGCCGTGATCGCGTGCTGAAATTTCTGCCCCGCTAGCCCGCCGATTGCCTCCGCCATGCGCCAGCACAGCGGTTTGAGCCGGATATTGCAACTTGGCCACGGATTGTTACAGCGCCTGAAGCTCACCAGGTCGCAACAACCCAAGGGCTGCATACCCTATTCCGTTCTGACCCCATCCTGCTAAACTCTGCCTCATGACCTCTTTCTCAGATCCCGAAGCCGTTGCCCGCTATGCTGAACGCCCGCTGCGGCTTGTGCCGGGGTTTCTGGATTTACAGCGCATGGCGGGGGTTTTGCTGGCTGAGCGCGTGGGCAGCGATGGCCGCGTGCTGATTCTAGGCGCTGGCGGCGGGCTGGAGCTGAAGGCCTTCGCCGATTGGCAACCGGGGTGGAGTTTTGTCGGTATCGACCCTTCCGCCGAAATGCTGGCGCTTGCGGCGCAGACCACGGCGGCGGTCAAAACCCGGATTGAATTGCATGAGGGCTATATAGAGACTGCACCGATGGGGCCGTTCGATGCGGCCACCTGCCTGCTGACCTTGCATTTCGTGCCGCGTGATCAGCGGATCAACACGCTGACTGAGCTTCGCAAACGCCTGAAACCCGGCGCGCCTTTGGTCACTGCGCATCACAGCTTTCCACAAAGCGAGGATCAGAAGGCGTTGTGGCTGGGCCGCTACGCCGCCTTCGCCACGGCGTCGGGTGTTCCGGCAGAGCAAACCCAGAACGCGGCGCGGGCGATTGGGGCGCAACTGCCCGTGGTCTCGCCCGAAGAAGATGAGGCGATGCTGGTGGCGGCGGGGTTCAGTGATGTCAGTCCGTTCTATATGGGCTTCACGTTTCGCGGTTGGGTGGCCTACGCAACCTAGCGCATGTGCCAGCCATAGCGACAGGCAGCCTTGCCAACCATCGGCAAGGCTGCCCGCAGTGTCTTACTTCATCAGATCAGCCACCGGAATCGGGGCCGAGATGGTCCAGCTGTCGACCACGGCGGGTTTGCCCTTTTCGGTATCGACGATCAGATATTTCGCCGAGTTCTGGTGGTGCAACTCTGCCGTGAAGGTGCGCGGGCCGAACAGGGTCGGCTCATCCTTCATCTTCTCCAACTCGGCCACCACGGCAGAGGTTTCGGTGGTGCCCGCACGCTCGACCGCTTTGGCCCAGACGTCAATCATCACATAGCCGGGATAGACGTATTGGGTGGAAGGATCGGCGCCGGTGGCTTCTTTATACTTGGCGTTGAATTTGGTGACTTCCGGGTTCGGATCGTCGCCATAAACCGAGCCTTGCACCGGGACGTAGAAATTCGACAGATCCGGCACGGCTGATTGCCAATACGACCCATCCACGCCCGAACCGTTCAGGATCATGCTGTTGATCCCGGCTGCGCGGATTTGTTTGATCGCCGATACCGCCCCCGGCATCATGGTGCAGAGCATGATCGCATCGGGTTCGGCAGGCAGCGATTTGATCCGGGTGATCTGGGCGGCGATGGAGGCGTCTTCGTTCTTGAAGGTATCCTCGCCCACCAGCGACGCGCCTTCCAGCTTGGGCAGCATGTAGTCAAAGCCGTCGCAGATGCCTTTGTTATACTCGGTCCAAGTGTCGAGCAGGCGGTAATAGGTGCGGGCTTCCTTCTTGGTGTAGGACCATTCCGCCATCGTCGCCCCCTGCACGGCAGCCAGCACCGAGGCCGAGAACGAATTCGGGCCAACGCCCTGAATCCCGGCCTTGATCGACTCGGCACAGAGGAAGAACGACGGCAGGCCCGCGCCTTCTGCGGCCAGCGCCGCTGGGGCGCCAAAGTCATAGTCGCAGGACACCACCACCATATCTGCGCCCGCGTCGATCACCGAGAGGCCAGCTTTGGCCCCTTCGGCGCGGTCGGTCTTGGTGTCGGCGTTCACAACCTCAATCTGCTTGCCCAAGAGGCCGCCTGCTTCGTTGATTTCCTTGATGCGGATCATCGCGGCGTCTTGGGCGGGCTTGTCATAGCCCTGCATGAAGCCGGATTCGGCGGTGGCGAAGCCGACGATGATCTTGTCGTCATCGGCCAGCGCGGGGGTGACAAGGGCGGTTGCGCCCAGCAGCGCGAGGGTCAGTCTGGATAGGGTTTTCATCTGGATACTCCTTGTTGGGTGGGCTTATTGCCGGGGTTTTCGCCCGGATTCTGTTGGCTGGCGGTTTCGGCGTGCGAAAGCGGCCAGCGCAGTTCGGAATTGGCCATGATGCCTGCGGGGCGGCGGATCAGGATCAGGATCATCACGATGCCCAAAGCGATCTCTTGCAGCCCGTTCGGGATGGCGATTGTGGTGGTGCCGATGGTCACGCCCGCCTCCAGCCAGCGCAGAGCTTGGATCAGCGCCGACAGGATCACCACGCCCAGCACAGCACCCGACAGGCTGCCGATGCCGCCGACCACCAGCATCGACAGGGTGGTGAAGGTCAGGGTGAGGTAGAAGGTGTCAGGCGTGACGACGCCGATGGAATGGGCAAACAACGCGCCGCCCATGCCCATCACCGCGCCCGACAGGATGAAGGCGATCAGGCGTTGTTTCGGGATATCGACGCCCGAGGCGGCGGCGGCGGTCGGCTCGTCTCTGGCCGCGCGCAGGGCAAGGCCCGCGCGGGAGATGGCGTGCAGCCATGCCACTAGGACCGCGAGGATGGCGGCGATCAGATAGGGCCAGATCGAGCGGATGATCGGAATGCCGACGACGGATGAGGTGGCGGCGGTGACAGACTCCCAGTTCGAATAGATCGTGTTGATCATCGCCAGCATGGCAAAGGTGGCGATGGAGGCGGCGATGCCCGACAGCCGCATCAGGATCTTGCCGAACAGCGCCGCCCAGACCGCGGCCCAGACGGCGGCGAAGATTGCTCCGGCCCAGTAGGGCAGTTGCGTGTTCATCAGCCAATCCGGCAGGCCGGGCAGCAGGGTTTGCTTCATCATCGGCGGCATGGTCAGCCATGCGGCGGCATAGGCTCCCAAACAGGTAAAGCCGATATGGCCGAACGACATCACCCCGGAATTGCCGATGAAGATGTAAAGCCCGACCACAAGGATGACGCGCAGGAAGATGTCGATCACGGTCTGGTTGAACGGGCGCGAGCCTGCGGCGACGGCGATCAGCGCGATGGCGATCAGGATCAGCGTCAGCAGGATTGGCGTTGCGATGGTGCGGCGGATCACCGACATGTCAGACCCTCTCTTTCGTGCCGCGCGCGGCGATCAGGCCTTGCGGGCGGAAAATCAGCACCATAATCACCGCGCCGTAGACGAAGGCATCGCGGAACGGGCGGGCATCAATCGGCAGCACGGTTTGCATCACGACCGAGGCGGCGCCCAGCAGGAAACCGGCCAACACAGCTCCGGGCAGCGATCCCAACCCGCCGATCACCGTGGCGATGAAGGCCATCAGCATCACCGAGGCGCCCATCTGGATATCGACGGTGCCGGTTTGGGCGGCAAGGATCAGGCCGATGGCGGCGGCAAGCGCGCCGGACAGCGCGAAGGCCCCCATGATCACCCGGTTGGCGCGCACGCCGAGCATCCGGGCCATGGTGAAGTTTTCCGCCGCCGCCCGCATCTCTAACCCAAAGCGGGTGCGTTTCAGGAAGGCGGTGAGGGCGAACAGGATGGCGATGGTGGCCAGAATGGTGATGACTTGCAGCAGGGGGATGCGCGCGCCGAGGATTTCGATGGGTTGGCTGAGGGCGGGCAGCAAGGAGATGGATTTCGGGCGGCTGGAGAACAGCATCAGCAGGAAATAGCGGATGACGAAGCCCAATGCGAAAGAGGCGATCATCATGGTGGCCGGGTTGGCGCGGCGGAAGCGCCGGAACACGATGATTTCGGACAGCACCGACAGGCCCGCCCCCATCGCCAGCACGAAGGGGATCAGCAGGAACCACGGCAATTCGCCCGCGAACACGATGGCGACGGCATCGGTGGAGGGCCAGAGCAGTGCGAAGATCGAGAACGAAATCACATCGCCATGCGCGAAGTTGACCAAGCGCATCACGCCGAAAATCAGCGCGATGCCCAGCGCACCAAGGGCATAAAGCGAACCTAAGCTGAGCGCGTCAAACAGGGTTTGCATCAATGCTCTCCATAGCCAAAATAGGCGGCTTGCATGGCTTCGGATTGGCCCATCGCGCGGGCATCGCCGTCCAGCAGCACCTCACCACCGCGCATCAGGATCATCCGGCCGCCAACCAGTTGCGCGCGGGTGGAGGATTGCTCGACAATCAGCAGGGTCAGCGCTCGATGCGCCCGCAATGCGATCAAACGTTCATAAACCTGATCGGTGATGTTGGGGGCCAGACCCAAGGAAGGTTCGTCAATCGCGATCAGGCGCGGGTTGGTCATCAGCGCGCGACCGATCACCAGCATTTGCTGTTGACCACCCGACAAAAGCCCGGCCTGCGAATGGCGGCGGTCTTTCAGGATCGGGAAGGTGGCGTAGACGGCTTCCAACTCGGTCGCGGCCCGACTGCGCCAGTTGCGGGTGGCGGCGTGCATTCCGGTGCCGACCAGCAGGTTTTCCTCGATGGTGAGGCTGCCGAACACCTCGCGCCCCTCGGGCACCATCGACAGCCCCATCCGGGCGATGTCTTCGGGCGCGTGTCCGGTGATGTCTTGACCGCCAAAATCAACCCGACCGCCAGCGGGCGGCGTCACCCCGGCGATGGCGCGCAACAGGGAGGATTTGCCCGCACCATTCGGCCCGGTGATGAACAGGATCTCGCCTTCGGCCAGCGTGAAGGTGACATTGCGCACCGCCGTCAGGCGGCCATAGCGGATGGTCAGGTTGGACAGCGCAAGCAGGCTCATGCCAGCACCTCCAACACTGGAAGGTTGGTATCGGCGGCGGTGCCCATATAGGCGTGGCGGACTTTCTCACTGGCGCGGATGCTGGCAGGATCGCCGGTTTCAATCACCACGCCGGAATCCAGCACGACGATATGATCACACAGGCTGAGCACCAGCCCGACGTTATGCTCGATCAGCAAAACGCCACAGCCGATTTCCGAGGCAATCCGGCGGATCAGGGCGGCCAGATCGGCGGCTTCGGGGCCGGACATGCCAGCCGCGGGCTCGTCCAGCAGGATATAAGACGGCTTGCCGATCAAAGCGCGGCCAATCGCAACGCGGCGCTCATCAGTATAGGGCAGGGTTCCAGCGATGCGGTCTTGCAAGGCGCCTATGCCGATCCAATCCAGCATCGCGGCGGCTTCGGCACGGGCCTTGCTGCGCGATTGGCCCAGACCCACGCCCGTCACTTCCAGATTGTCGATCACCGCCAGATCGCGGAACAACCGCCCACCCTGAAAGGTGCGGGCGATGCCTTTGCGGCGGATTTCATGCGGTTTGAGGCCCGACAAGTTCAGTCTGGCCGAGGCGGTGTCCAATGACACCGCCCCGCCCGTGGGGCTTTGAAACCCGGTCAGCACATTGACAAGCGTGGTCTTGCCCGCGCCATTCGGGCCGATCAGCCCGGTGATCTGGCCGGGCATAATGGTCAGGTCGACATCCGACAGGGCTTTCAGCCCCGCGAAGGCCACCGACAGCTTGTCTGCGCTGAGTTGGCTCATTTCTTCTCCTTGCGGGTGATGAGGTAAGAGCCGGAGGCGTCGAGTGTGGCGCTCCATCCCGGCTCAATAACGATGGTGGTGGTGACTTCCTCGATCACCGCAGGGCCCGCGATCTGCGCGCCCGCGCCCAAAGCGCCGCCTTCGTAGATCGGCGTGCGGGTGCGGCTGCCATCGGCAGAGAACACCGCGTCGCGGTAGGCCTTGATCGCCTGATCGGCGGCTTTGCCGGGGGCGATGTGCATCCGCTTCGGCTTGTCGACCAGCCCGTAAACCGTGCTTTCGATGTTCACCACCTCGACCGTCGAATGCGGTTCCGCGTAGGTGTAAAGCTGTTCGTGACGGGCGTGGAAGGCGGCCTTGATCTGGTCGATGGTCTGCGCATTCACCGGGAAGTTGCCGATTTCCACCGTGCATTCATGGACTTGGCCGACATAACGCATATCCAGACTGCGTTTGATCATGGTATTGCCCGCGCCAAAACCATCGGATGTCAGATGGGCGATGCCTTGGGCTTCGATCTCGGTAAACAACTGGTCGATGCGGGTATAGGCCGCGTCATTGTCCAGCCGCAACACGGCGGTCGCCATGTAGTTATACTTCACATCCGAGATGATCTGACCAAAGGCGCAAAGGCCCGAGGCGAGTTTCGGCAGAACGATGGTGTCGATGCCCATATCCGCCGCCAGTGCTGTGATATGTGCAGCCGTAGCGCCCCCGGCCCCCACCAGCACGAAATCGCGCGGGTCATAGCCGCGTTCAATCGTGACGCGGCGGATGCCGTTGACCATGTTGGCGTTGACGATGGTGAACATGCCGTAAGCGGCGCGTTCGACCGTCAGGCCCAAGGGATCGGCGATGCTTTTCACCGCGTCATAGGCCTTTTGCGCATCCAGCGGCAGGCGGCCGCCGACCAAGCCATCGGGGTTCAGATAGCCCAGCACGATATTGGCATCCGAAACGGTGGGCAGTTGCCCGCCTTGGCCGTAGCAAGCCGGCCCCGGATCAGACCCCGCCGATTGCGGCCCCATTTGCAAAAGACCCATCTCGTCAATCCAGCCGATCGAGCCTCCGCCTGCGCCAAGGGTTTCGACCTGAATCATCGGCACGCCGATGCGGTAGCGCAGAAAGTCGATGTTCTTGTTGATATTGGTCGAGCCGTCTTTGGTCAGCGTGATGTCAAACGAGGTGCCGCCCATATCGACGCTGATCACATCGGTTTTGCCGAACGGCGCGCAGACATAGAGGCCCGCGGCGGGGGCCGAAGCCGGGCCGGAGTTGATCGCATAGACCGAGCGATCCGTCATCGCCTGCCCAATCGCCAGACCACCGTTGGATTGGTAATACCGCACGGGTTGTTTGGCGCCGAGCTGCTGGAAATAGGCGTCCACGGCGGTGACATAGCGCTTCATAATCGGTGCGAGGTAGGCGTTGACCACGGCGGTCGAACTGCGGGTGTATTCGCGGACTTGCGGGTAAAGTTCCGACCCCATGGTCAGGATCACACCCGGCATCATCTCGCGCACGATTTCCCCGGCGCGGCGTTCATGCACGGGGTCCAGCACCGACCAGACAAAGCTGATCGCCACGGTTTCCACGCCTTCAGCAAGGAAGATTTCGCAGGCGGCGCGGACATCGGCTTCGGTCAAGGGGGTGCGGATTTCGCCGCTGGACAGGATACGCTCGCGCACGCCCCGGCGTAGGTAGCGCGGCACCAGCATGGTGGCGGGCGGGTAATCGGGGTCATAGCGGTAGCCGTCTTCCTTGTGGCCAAGGCGGATTTCGAGGGAATCCTCATGCCCCGCCGTGCAGATCAGCCCGGTTTTCGCGCCCTTCAACTGGATCAGCGCATTCAGGCCAACGGTGGTGCCGTTGATGCAGAGATCGCAGTTCGAGATGATCTCTTGCGCGGAAACGCCCAGTTCCTCGGTCATCAGCGCAAGGCCGTTCTTGATGGCAAGCGTCGGGTCTTGCGGGGTGGACAGCGCCTTGAACAGCCGGACTTGTCCGGTCTGGTCGGCGAGGACGAAATCGGTGAAGGTGCCACCGGCATCAATGCCCAAACGGTAATCGGTTTTCACAGCAGGGCCCTCCTAGTTCGCTGCCACGGCGCGGCGACGCGCACGCAGGGTTTCGGTTGCCGCCATATCGACGCTCAGGCTTTCGGCATCGCTGACGATCACGCCGTAATCGGCTTCCGCCCCTTTCACCGAGACGAGGCCGTTCTTGATATCCCACACCACCTTTTCCACCGCCCGGTCCATCGGGTCGCCGTAGCCGCCGCCACCGGGGTTCATGTTGGTGATGCGGTCACCTGGTTTGATGACCTTGATGACGTTCT
>CAYLYV010000169.1:0-9971 GCA_964387655.1 uncultured Cypionkella sp.
CATCGTCGCCGAATAGAAGAAGGTCTGTCGGGTGAATGGCGTCAGGCTGAAGATGCGCTCAATATCCGGGATGAAACCCATGTCGAGCATCCGGTCGGCCTCGTCCACCACCATGATCTGCACGCCGGTCAGCAGCAGTTTGCCACGCTCGTGGTGATCCAGCAGGCGGCCGGGGGTGGCGATCAGCACATCGACGCCACGGTCGATCAGCTTGTCTTGCTCGCCAAACGACACGCCGCCGATCAGCAAAGCCTTGGTCAGCTTGGTATATTTGGCGTAAGTTTCAAAGTTTTCCGCCACTTGCGCCGCCAACTCGCGGGTGGGGCACAGCACGAGACTGCGCGGCATCCGGGCTTTGGCACGGCCTTGGCCCAGCAACGTGACCATCGGCAGCACGAAGCTGGCGGTCTTGCCGGTGCCGGTTTGGGCGATGCCCAGCACGTCTTTGCCTTGCAACGCGTGCGGGATGGCTTGCGCTTGGATCGGGGTGGGGGTTTCGTAGCCAGCTTCCGCCACGGCCTTGAGCACGCGGGGGTCCAGCGCGAGATCTGAAAATTTGGTCATCTGCGTCCTAATGATGCGGGTTCGGCCCACATGAAATGAAGGGACGCTGCTTTTCCGGGCGCCCCGGCGTCTGGCGCTATGCGCCTTCCGCGCGCATACCTGAATGCGCGCGGAAGGTCAAGGATTGTGGATAAATCGGCCTGTTACACGCTAAACTTAGCCGATATCAAAGCTGACGCCCTGCGCCAAAGGCAGTGTGGTGCCATAGTTGATCGTGTTGGTGGCGCGGCGCATATAGGCTTTCCATGCGTCCGAGCCACTTTCACGCCCGCCGCCGGTTTCCTTTTCGCCGCCAAACGCGCCGCCGATTTCAGCCCCCGAGGGGCCGATATTGACGTTGGCGATGCCGCAGTCAGAGCCTCGCGCCGACAGAAACGCCTCTGCCTCGCGCAGATCATTGGTGAAGATCGACGAGGACAGGCCTTGTGGCACTTCATTATGTTTCTCAAGAACATCATCGAAGTCTTTGTAACGCATCACATAAAGGATCGGTGCGAAGGTTTCATGCACGACAGGGCCAACCTGCGCGGGCATCTCGACCAAGGCCGGATGTGCGTAAGCGCCGCCCAGCCCGGTTACAGGTTCGCCGCCATGCACGGTACCACCTGCCGCGCGGGCTTGGTCCAGCGCTTTCGCCATTCCGTCCAGCGCACCATCGTCGATCAGCGGACCGATCAGCACGCCGGTTTCCAAGGGGTTGCCGACTTTGACCGATGCGTAAGCCGCCTTCAGGCGGGGCAGGAAGGCGTCGTAGATGCTGTCATGCAGGAACAGGCGGCGCAGGGTGGTGCAGCGTTGTCCCGCCGTGCCCATCGCAGCAAAGGCCACGCCGCGCAGGGTCAGGTCGAGATCGGCGGAGGGGGTGACGATGGCAGCATTGTTACCGCCGAGTTCCAGCAGGCTGCGGCCAAAGCGGGCGGCGACTTTCGGGCCAACCTCGCGGCCCATCCGGGTGGAACCCGTGGCGGAAACGAGGGCCACTTTCGGGCTATCGACCAAAGCTTCGCCCAAGGCGCGGCCACCAATCAGCAGGCTCGACAGGCCTTCGGGTGCGTGATGGCCCGCATCTGCAAAGCGTTTCAGGGCGCGCTCCAGCAGAGCATGGGCCGCGAGGGCGGAGAGCGCGGCCTTCTCGGACGGCTTCCACACCACAGCATTGCCGCAGACCAAAGCCAGCGCTGTGTTCCACGACCAGACCGCTACGGGGAAGTTGAACGCGGAGATAACCCCAATCACGCCAATGGGATGCCAGGTTTCCATCATGCGGTGGCTGGGACGCTCGGATGCAATCGTATAGCCGTAGAGCTGGCGCGACAGTCCGACCGCGAAGTCGCAGATGTCGATCATTTCCTGCACTTCGCCCAAACCTTCGGAGACCACCTTGCCGACTTCAATCGACACCAGACGGCCCAAGGCCGCCTTGTTGGCGCGGAGTTCCTCGCCCAGCAGCCGCACCAGCTCGCCACGCTGCGGGGCGGGCACATTGCGCCAATCGCGATAGGCGCGGTGGGCGGCTTGGATGGCGGCTTCGGCCTCGGCAGCGGTATGTTCGGCGATGGGGCCGAGGGATTCGCTGGTGATCGGCGTGCGGGTGGGCATCGGGCCTGCTTTGGGGGTGACGCCAAGCTGAGCCAGCAGGGTCTGCACTTCGGTATTCAGCGACATGGACGGCCTCGTTTTGCGGGATTTGCCGCAATAAGCAGGCCTACGCGGGTGCGCGCAAGAGGGCGAGGGAGCGGGGTCACCGTGAGGGAGAGGCCAATATCAAGCATATCGCCGGAATAATTCGGCATTATGTAGGGTAATGTGCAGCGGATCGCCCAAGATTTCGGGCGAAAAACAGCAAGCTGTCCGGTTGAAAAATTTAACCCAAGCGGGAAAAGATCAACCCCAGCCCCAGCACCGCCAAGGCAGCGCCTGCCCAACTGAGGGCAGTTGGGCGCTGGCCCGTGCGCAGCCACAGCAAGGGCAGAATGATCACGGGTGAAGTCGCGGAAAGTGTCGCGATGATGCCAGTTTGCGAGCCTTGCAGCGCATAAAGGAACAAAGTCATGCCAACCAGCAGGCCAATAAAGGCGGTGGCGGCGGTCCAGAGCAACGGTTTGCGGGTGAATTCTGGCGTCGATGGGGCCAGTGGAGTGGCGGCAAGGGCCCCCATCACAAGACCCGAAGCGCCGACGCGAAACAGTGAGGCGAGGTAAGGGTCCATCCCCGCCATCATCACCGGGCGGGCGATCAGCGAGCCTGCGGCTTGGCCAAAAGCAGCACCAAGGCCGAACAGAATGCCAATGAGCGCCGTGCCTTGCAGGGTTTCCAGCCGATGTGCGTTGGCGCTGGGGCGACCCAAGATGGCCAAGGCGACGCCGCTCGCAGTCAGGCCGATGCCGAAAATGGCGCGCCACGGCAGCGCCTCGCCCAGCAGTGCCCAGCCCATCAGCGCGGCCATCGGCGCGTTCAGCGCGAACACCGCACCTGCGCGGCGCGGGCCGATGCGACCGACGGCGGCGAAGTTCAGCGTGTCGCCAAGCAGAATGCCGATCACGCCCGAGACCGCGAGGGTCAGCAGGGCTGCGCTATCCGGCACGCCCAAGCCGCTTGTCGTCAACACGATCAACGCCAGCAACAGGGTCACGAACAGCTGCCGGATCAGGTTGAAGTGAAACGCGCCAAGGCTGCGCACAGCATCGGCGGCAAACAGTCCGGTGGTGGCCCAGCAGGTTGCAGTGCCGAGGGCCGCGAGTTCGTGCAGGGGCAGGGCCATGATGCTCTCCGGATTTTGCCGGAGTTTTAGGCAGGTGTCTGGAACATTGCAAGAACTGTGACGCTTAAACCATCATTTCCTTGGTCGCGGTCAGCTTCACTTCCGGATAGTCGCGCTCGATGCGGTCGATGTCCCATTTCAGCCGGGTCAGGAAAACCGTGTCGCCGTCATTGTCCAAGGCGATATGCCCCTTGTTGACGTTAACGAACTTCTCCACCTCGGCCTTCGCCCCCGACACCCAGCGGGCGGAGGTGAATTGCGATGGCTCAAACCGCACGGGCAGGGAGTATTCCTGCTCGATCCGGCTGGCCAGAACTTCAAACTGCAACGGGCCGACGACGCCGACGATAAAGCCCGAGCCGATCATCGGTTTGAACACTTTCGCAGCGCCCTCTTCAGCGAATTGCATCAGGGCTTTTTCCAGATGCTTGGCCTTCATTGGATCGCCCGCGCGCACCACTTGCAGAAGTTCCGGCGCGAAAGACGGGATGCCGGTGAAACGCAGGCTTTCGCCTTCGGTCAGCGCATCACCAATCCGCAGTTGGCCATGGTTCGGGATGCCGATGATGTCGCCCGCCCAAGCCTCCTCGGCGAGTTCGCGGTCAGCAGCCAGAAACATCACCGGGTTGGCGATGGCCATTTGCTTTTTGCTGCGCACATGCAGCAGCTTCATGCCGCGCTGAAAATGCCCTGAGGCCATGCGCACAAACGCCACCCGGTCGCGGTGCTTTGGGTCCATATTGGCCTGCACCTTGAACACAAAACCGGTAACCGTTTGTTCTTCGGGATCAATCTGGCGTTCTTTCGCCTTTTGCGGCTGCGGTTCCGGGCCGTATTCGCCCATGCCGTCCATCAATTCCTTGACACCAAACGAGTTGATCGCCGAGCCGAACCAGATCGGCGTCATCGAGCCGTTCAGGAAAGCGGCGCGGTCAAAGGCGGGCAGCAATTCCTTCGCCATTTCAAGTTCTTCGCGCAATGTCTTCAACTGCTCGGGCGCAATGTGATCGGCGAGTTTCGGGTCATCAAGGCCGGAAATCTGGATGGTTTCGGCGACCTTATTGCGGTCGGCACGGTCCATGATTTCGAGACGGTCGTGCAACAGGTCATAAGCGCCGACGAAATCGCGACCCATACCGATGGGCCAGCTTGCAGGGGTTACATCAATCGCCAGATTCTCTTGTATTTCATCAATGATATCAAAGGTATCGCGTGATTCCCGGTCCATCTTGTTACAGAAGGTCAGGATCGGCAGGTCACGCATCCGGCAGACCTCGAACAGCTTTTGGGTCTGACTTTCCACGCCTTTCGCGCCGTCAATCACCATAATCGCGGCATCGACGGCGGTCAAAGTCCGGTAAGTGTCTTCCGAAAAATCCGAGTGGCCGGGGGTATCGACGAGGTTAAAGCGATATTGCCGGAAATCGAACGACATCGCCGAGGCGGAAACCGAAATCCCGCGCTCTTGCTCCATCTTCATGAAGTCCGAGCGGGTGCGCCGCGCCTCGCCCTTGGCGCGCACTTGGCCCGCCATCTGGATCGCACCGCCAAACAGCAGGAATTTTTCGGTGAGCGTGGTTTTGCCAGCGTCGGGGTGCGAAATGATCGCAAAGGTCCGGCGGCGGGCGATTTCGGGCGGGAGGGTCGGGCGATTGTCAAGCATGCGCGGGCTTTAGCTGAAAGCAGCCGTGGCGTCTACCGTTGCCGCGCGGGGGTTGCGCGCGGCGTCTTGAACAATGTTTCCGGCCCGATGGAATCCAGAAATTGCCGCCCGGCCTCGGTGCCAAAATGCTGGTTCTGGCTGAGACCGGGGAAGCGGGCCTTCACATCCTCGGCCAGTTCCACCGGCAGACGGTTCACCGTGGCATCGTTGACCATTAGACTTTCGGCGGGCACACCCTCGGCATAGATGATCTCGTGATGGTCAAACACGATGCTGAAGAAATCGACAACACCGCCTTCTTGGATAAAAACAGATTTATGATCAACCAGATAGCGCGCCTGCACCAGCAGCTCTGAGGTAGCTAACCCCGCAGTGCGCTGGCGTTGATAGAGAAACATCCGGTGGTGTTGACTGACCAAAAGGTCGCCGGAATTGCCCAAAGTGCCAGCGGTGATCACCACCGGGGCAAAGGCTCCCACCGCGCGCAGGGTGGTCGAGCCGATCCAGCGGATCGCCTGCCCACCATGATCGCGGCTGAGCACCTTGTCGCCGATTTTCAGCGACTCGATGGCGCGTTGCTGACCCGAGGCCAGCGTGATCATCGTACCGCGTGCGAAGGACACGCAGAGCAGGTCGGCCAAGCCGGTGTCTTGCGGCGCATCGTCAATTTTCAGCAAGGTGTAGTCGTTCAAGCCCGCCATCGGCGACAAAGGCAGCACAAACCGCGCGCCATCCGGCAGCGAAATCAGCACCAGATCCACCTGATCGCCGTCGCTGCTCATCATCGTGTAGCGCGCCTCAAATCGCAAAGCGTCGCCCACCTGACCCACGGCAGAGCCTGTGCCCACCCGCTGCCGGCCCTCGGCGCGCGTCACCACCAGCCGCAGGGGCTTTTGGCTTTCGTCCAGCGCATAGAGATCGCCGGGGCAGACCTCCTCTGGCCCCATCAAGCCGTCCCCATTATTCACGCCGTTGATCACATAAATCGCATCGGCTGCCAGAACTTGGCAGGCGTGACCGGGGGCGGTTTGGGCTTGTTTGGCTGTCATGCTGTGAAGGCTACCGAATAATGGTTAAGACTGCATATGAACCGCGCAGGGGCGGCGGCTCAAGCCAGTAGAAATCAAAATTAGGGTTAAATTTTGGCTGGGCTGCGAAATTCGAGGCTGTGCGGCGGGTTACACTACGCGAGATCGGCTGCTAGGCTGGCGCAAACGAAGGAGATGTGACGATGGATCTGGGGATCAAAGGCAAACGGGCGCTGGTCTGTGCGGCGTCAAAGGGTTTGGGGCGGGGCTGTGCGATGGCATTGGCGGAAGCCGGGGTCAATCTGGTGATCAATGCGCGCGGGGCCGAGGCGCTGGAGGCCACGGCGGCGGAGTTGCGCGGCTTTGGGGTGAATGTGGTGGCGGTGGCCGCGGACATTACCTCCGAGGACGGACGCGCGGCGGTGCTGTCTGCGGCGGGCGACGTAGATATTCTGGTGACCAATGCGGGCGGCCCACCTCCGGGCATCTGGTCGGACTGGGAGCGTGCGGATTTCATCAAAGCCCTGGACGCCAATATGCTGACGCCGATCGCCTTGATGAAAGCGCTGCTGCCGGGGATGATTTCCAAGGGCTGGGGCCGGGTGGTGAACATCACCTCGCAATCGGTGAAATCACCGATCCCGCAGCTGGGGCTGTCGAATGCGGCGCGGGCAGGATTGACCGGATATGTCGGCGGTACCGCGCGGCAGGTTGCGGAATATGGTGTGATTATCAACAACTTGCTGCCCGGTATTCACGCGACGGATCGGGCGGTTTCGCTGGACACCGGGATGATGAAAGCCAAAGGCATCACCATGGAGCAGGCGCAGGCGGAACGCGCGGCAGGCATTCCGGCGCGGCGGTACGGCACGGCGGAGGAGTTTGGGGCCACCTGTGCGTTCATGTGCAGCCAGTATGCGGGCTATATGGTGGGGCAGAATATCCTGCTGGACGGTGGGGCGATGAACGCGACGATGTGAACTTGTCTGGGCTTGGGGCGGCTGTTAGGGAAGGCGAGCAAAACCGTCAGGATGACCATGACAGCCGCATCTGAACGCTTGGACGTGCCGGAACGTCTGGAAGTGCTGGGACTGACCCGCTCGTTTGGCGGGCGGGCCGTGGTTTGCGATGTGTCGCTGCAAGTGGCGGCGGGGCAGGTGATGTGCCTGCTCGGGCCGTCAGGTTGTGGAAAATCCACCACCTTGCGGATGATTGCAGGGGTGGAAACCCCGGATCAGGGGCGGATTCTGATCGACGGGCAAGAGGTGTTCGGCCCCGGAGTGAACCTGCCGCCAGAGGCGCGTGGCGTCGGGCTGATGTTTCAGGATTTCGCGCTGTTTCCGCATCTGACGGTGGCGGGGAATGTGGCGTTTGGGCTGGTGGGCGACAAGGCTGCCAAGATGCGCCGCGTCGATGAACTGCTTGAAAAGGTGAACCTTTCGGGGTTTGGCACGAAGCACCCACATGAGCTTTCGGGTGGTGAGCAACAGCGGGTGGCGCTGTCGCGGGCCTTGGCGCCGCGCCCGCGCGTGATGCTGATGGATGAGCCGTTTTCAGGCCTCGACAACCGTTTGCGCGATGGCATCCGCGATGCCACGCTAGAGGTGCTGAAGGCCGAGGGCGCTGCGGTGCTGCTGGTCACGCATGAGCCGGAAGAAGCCATGCGGATGGCGGATGAGATTGCGCTGATGCGCGATGGCCGCATCGTTCAGCGGGGCGCGCCTTATAACGTCTACAACGCGCCAGTGGACCGGGCGGCCGCGGCTTTCTTCAGTGATATCAATGTGATCCGGGGCACCTCGCGCGGGGCGCTGACCGAAACGCCATTCGGGGCGTTTCTGACACCCGGCCATGCTGACGGCGGCGAGGTGGATATCGTGATCCGCCCGCAGCATCTGAAAATCGACTTTGACCGGGCCGGGCGCGGGCCAAATCCAACGGTGCCAGAGGGCACGCCTGCGCGCGGCGTGGTGCAGCGGGCGCGGTATCTCGGCCATGTCAGTCTGGTGGAGTTTCGGATGGAATTTGACGGCTCTATCCTGACCGCCTCGGTGCCGGGGGTGTTTTTGCCGAAAGCCGAAACGCCGCTGTGGCTGATGATCCGCAGGGATCGCTGCTATGTGTTTCCAGCCAGCTAAACGCTTGGGAACACTGGGTCAAACCTGATCGCGAATCGTCTCAGCCTCCAGCCGCGCGCGGTAGTCGGGCAGGGTGCGACCGGGCTCATCCGGGTAACGCTCCCCGGTCAGGGTCACGGCCACGATGCGATCCACCCGAAAGCTGCGGAAGTCACTGCGCGCCTCGCAAAACGCCGCGAGGGTGGAGATTTTCGCGTGTTTCTCCAGCGCCAGCGGGCGGATGTCGCGGTGGCTCTCAGTGCCGCGCGGGTCGATATAGGTGATGGCGACGCGCTCATGCGCCTTGATGGCGCGGCGCAGGGCGGGCAGGTGTTTCGGCGCGCGGTTGTCGGTTTGGCCGGGAAAGGCGAACAGATCGCCCTCATCTTTCGCGGGGGCAGGCGTCACCGCCGCGATGCGTTTGGCCAAAGCCCGGGCGGCCTTTGCCAACGCCGCATCGGGGCCTTCGGTGGCAAGCCGCAACCCAAGCCGCAGGGCTTCCAATTCCACCGCGTTCAGGATCATCGGCGGCAGGGTGATCGGCGCGCGCAAAATATAGCCGACGCCGCGCTCACCCTCGACCGGAAGCCCCGAAGCCATCAGCGTGTTCATATCGCGCCAGATCGTGCGGATCGACACGCCCAGCCGCTCGGAAATCTCCGACGCGCGGTGCAAACGGCCATCGCGCAGAATCTGGATCAAGTCAAACAGGCGGTCGGTGCGGCGCATGAGCGTTCATCATCCGATTTTTGAGTTTAAGCAACTGACACATAGCTGTCAGCTATAGCGGAGAATACGGGCGCTTTACAGGCATTTCCGGTTTCATTTTGCCGGGTTCCCTGCCTAAGTCTATGCCGGACCTGCCGCGCGAGCGGCTTTATGGAGGATTGATCATGCATCTAAGCCCGTTGCACCTGCTGGTGGTGGCGATTGTCGTACTCGTGCTGTTTGGCCGGGGTAAAGTGTCCAACTTGATGGGTGAATTTGGTCGCGGCATCACCGCGTTCAAAAAGGGCGTAGCGGATGGCTCGACCGAGTTGGAAAAAGAAGCGGCAGCCAAAGCTGCGCGCGACGTGACCCCGGCTGAGGCGCCGATTGTGACGCCGACCGACAAAGACAAGGTCTAAGCGCTTAGGCTTGACTCTGCGATCTGACTACAGGCCATAGGGCCGGACGCTGCGAAGGGGCTTGCTTTAGATGTTTGGGGATATCGGCTGGGCCGAGTTGATACTGATCGGCATTGTCGCGCTGATTGTAATTGGGCCAGAGGATTTGCCGGATATGTTCCGACAGGTCGGGCGGTTCACTGCCAAGCTGCGGCAGATGTCGCGCGAGTTCAGCCGCGCGATGGAGCAGGCGGCGAAGGATACCGGCGTCAAAGACGTGGCCGAAGATCTGAAGGCCGCGACCTCGGCAAAGAGCCTTGGGTTGAACAAGGTGAAAGAGGCAGCGGATCGGTTCGAGAAGTGGGACCCGATCAAGAATGCGGCCAAACCCTCGTCAGCGACAAGCGTCGGCAACAAGCCACTGGTGCCGCCCCCGATGCCAGCGGCGGTTCCGACTGTGGCGAAAGAGCCTGCGGTTGTAGCCGAATCTGTGGCGGTTGAGCCGAAGATTTTGGGGCCAGAAACGCAGGCGCTGCTGGATAAAAAAGCCGCGAAGCAGGCGATTTTGGCCGAAACGGCGGAGAAGCTCAAGGCGGTGGACAGCGGCATTGCAGCCTCGAAAGCTGAGGTGAAGCCCGCTGCGAAGCCTAGGGTTCGTAAGCCAATCGCCGTTGCGGAAGTTGTCGCCGAAGCCCAACCCGCGCCGAAACCCCGCGCCGCCCGAACCACACC
>CAYLYV010000170.1:0-9952 GCA_964387655.1 uncultured Cypionkella sp.
TCGAAGGTATCTGGGCGATTTTCGGCCATGGCAACGTCGCGGGCATCGGCGAGGCTTTGCACGGCGCGAAGGATAGCTTCCCAACCTGGCGCGGCCACAACGAACAAACCATGGCCCATGCCGCGATTGCTTATGCCAAGGCGAAAAAGCGTCGCCGTGCAATGGCCGTGACAACTTCGATCGGACCGGGGGCACTGAACGTGGTGACGGCGGCGGGCGTGGCCTTCGCCAATCGCTTGCCCTTGCTGATCATTCCCGGCGATGTCTTCGCCAACCGCGCCCCCGATCCGGTGTTGCAGCAGCTGGAAGATTTCAACGACGGCACCATCAGCGCCAATGATTGCTTTCGCCCCGTGACCCGCTATTTCGACCGGATTTCCCGCCCCGAGCATATCCTCACCGCTCTGCCGCGTGCGTTCCGGGTGATGACCGACCCCGCCGATTGCGGCCCGGTGTGCCTTGCCTTCTGTCAAGACGTGCAGGCCGAAGCTTTTGATTATCCTGAGTCTTTCTTCACCCCGAAAGTCTGGAAAATCCGCCGCCCCGAAGCTGATGCCGATGAGCTGTCTGCCGCCATTGCCGCGATCAAAGCCGCAAAAAGCCCGGTGATCGTGGCAGGCGGTGGGGTGATTTATTCCGGCGCCGAGGCGGATATTGCCGCCTTCGCCAGCGTCCACAACATCCCGGTGGTCGAAACCCAAGCGGGCAAATCCAGCCTCGACTTCGACCACGCGCTGAACTTTGGCCCGGTGGGTGTGACCGGGGCCTCCAGCGCCAATACCGTCTGTGAGGCCGCCGATCTGGTGATTGGCCTCGGCACAAGGTTTCAGGATTTCACCACCGGGTCGTGGTCGCTGTTCAAAAACCCAAACCGCCGCATCCTGTCGATCAACGTCGCGGCTTACGACTCGTATAAGCACGGCGCGATTAACTTAACCTCAGATGCGAAGATCGCATTGCAAGCGATTGGAATGGCTTTGGGAAGTCAGAAATGGCCTGCCATTCCCGGCCTGCAAGCCGATTGGGCGGCGGCCACCGCTGCGGTGAAAGCCGCCCCCACCTCCAACGCTTTGCCGACCGATATGCAGGTGATCGGCGCGGTGCAGCGCACCGCCAGCAAAGCCACTGTGGTGATGTCAGCTGCAGGCACTATGCCGGGCGAGCTTCACAAGATCTGGGATGCCCCCACGGGCGGCTACCATATGGAATATGGGTTTTCCTGCATGGGCTATGAGATTGCCGGGGCGATGGGCATCAAAATGGCGCGACCAACTGCTGATGTAATCTGTATGCTCGGCGACGGCAGCTATATGATGGCGAACTCGGAACTCGCCACCGCCGTGATGATGGGGGTGCCGTTTACCGTGGTGATCACCGACAACCGCGGCTATGGCTGCATCAACCGCTTGCAAAAGGGCACCGGCGGGGCAGGGTTCAACAACCTTCTCGACCAAAGCTATCACGTTAACCCCAGCCACATCGACTTCACCGCCCATGCCGCCGCGATGGGGGCGCATGCGGTGAAAGTCACCACGGTGGCCGAGTTGGAGGCTGCGCTGACCGCCGCCAAGGGTGCCACAATCCCGCAAGTGATCGTGATCGACACCGATCCTTGGCCCGGCACCGAGGCGGGCGGGACCTGGTGGGATGTCGGGGTGCCTGCAGTGTCGCCGCGTGCAGAGGTCAATCAGGCCCGCGCCAATTACGAAGAAAAACAAAAAGATCAGCGGCTCGTCGACTGATCTTCGCGCTACCCTTAAAATTTGAGGATATGATGATCCACTACGGCACCAACCCGATCGCTTGGACCAATGACGACGACCGCAGCCTTGGCGCGCATATTTCATTAGAGCAGTGCTTGGACGAGACCGCCGCAATCGGCTTTGATGGTATCGAAAAAGGCCATAAAATGCCGCTGACGGTGGAGGGCCTGAACGCCCTGTTCCAGCCGCGCGGGCTGAAATACATCTCCGGCTGGCATTCCACCAATCTGCTGGTGAACTCGGTCGAAGATGAGAAAGCGGCGATGCAACCCTATCTCGACTTGCTGAAAGCCATGGGCTGCAAGGTGATCATCGTCTGCGAAACCTCAAACGCCATCCACGGCGACGATGGCAAAGCAGTGAACGACCGCCCGCATCTGCCCGATGCCGAGTGGAAGAAGTTCGGCCAAGGCATTGAAGCCTTAGCGGAGTTTAGCGCGGCGCAAGGCGTCAAACTGGTCTACCATCACCACATGGGCACCATCGTTGAAGCCGAATGGGAGATCGACCGTCTGATGGCCGAAACTGGCCCGCATACTCATCTGCTGCTCGACACTGGCCATTGCTACTATGGCGGCGGCGATCCCGTGCGGGTGGCGAAAAAGCACATGGCCCGCGTCGGTCATATCCATGCCAAAAACGTCCGCCCCGACATCGCGGCGCAGGTGCGTGAGCAGGGCCTGTCCTTCCTCGAAGGCGTGCGCCGTGGCTCTTTCACCGTTCCGGGCGATGCCGAGGGGGCGGTGGATTTCTACGCCGTTCTCGAAGTGGCAGCCCAGCACAACTATTCCGGCTGGCTGGTGATCGAGGCCGAGCAAGACCCATCGGTGCGGATTCCGATGGAATATCAAAGCCTTGGTTTGCGCAGTCTGAAGGGCTTTGCCAAGCGGGCTGGCCTCGACAAATAAAGGCTGGGGGGCACGGCGCCCAAAAGGCAGTTTGGCTCTTGGCCAAACTGGCCTAAACCCCGTATCTTGGGAGAGTGACATGGCCGATCTGCTTAGAAAACCGAACGGGACCACGGGCAAGGTGCACGACATCACGCCCGAAAGCGCGGGCTGGGGCTATGTCGGCTTTGGCCTCTACCGTCTGCAACCGGGTGAATCCGCTGCCGAAGCGACGGGCGACCGTGAGGTGATACTCGTCCTCGTCGAGGGCAAAGCCCAGATTCATGCCGCAGGCCAAGATTGGGGCATCTTGGGTGACCGCATGGACGTGTTTGAGAAAACCCCGCCGCATTGCCTCTACCTTCCCAACGACAGCGATTGGCAGGCCACCGCCACCACCGCCTGCACCTTGGCGATCTGCACCGCCCCCGGCAAATCCGGCCATAAAGCCGCACAGATCGGCCCCGCCGGCATCACCCTGACCCAACGCGGCACCGGCGCAAACACCCGCTTTATCAACAATATCGCGATGGAAGCCCTCGACATGGCCGACAGCCTGCTGGTCACCGAAGTGTTCACGCCGCAAGGCAACTGGTCGTCCTACCCCAGCCACCGCCACGACGAAGACGATTTTCCCCGCATGACCTATCTCGAGGAAAGCTATTACATGCGGCTGAGCCCCGCCCAAGGTTTCGGCATCCAGCGCGTCTATACCGAGGATGGTAGCCTTGATGAGACGATGGCGGTGAAAAACCACGATGTCACGCTGGTGCCCAAGGGACATCACCCCTGCGGCGCGCCTTACGGCTATGAGATGTATTACCTGAACGTCATGGCGGGCCCCCGCCGCAATTGGCGGTTTCAGAACGACCCGGATCATGACTGGATCTATCAGCGCGACAATGCCCCGCTTTAAGCAGGGTGCCCCGGCATAAGCCTATTCCAGCGGCGCATCCGAGGTCAAAAGCTCGACCTGCATAGCACCTTTATAGTCGCGCAACTCTGCCTCGATCAGATGCGGCTTCGGCAGACGCGGTGTCAGCACCAGACATCGACCGCTATAGCCCAACTCGTTCAGCCGAGTCAGCACCACGATCGCATCTAAAGTCGCGCTGAACAGGGGAAACACCACCAGATCTGGGGCGATCCGCGCCAGTTCTTCCGGGCAAAGCTCCACGAAGGGCAGCGAGAAGATCATCGCATCCTGTGATGCCGGGGCAGCCTCGCCCCCCGCCAGATACAGGATTCGGCGGTTTGGTGGGTTTTGGTTTTGCGATGACCCCGACTGAGGTGGCATGGTCGCCTCCCACTCACTCTACTATGCACTTTGGGGTTTTAAGGCGTCGGTATTCCGCCCCCACAGCCAAAGCGCGAATTTCCGTTACGCCACTCTCTCTATATTAGCGGTATCACACCGGCGTGAGCAAGCGCGAACTGGCATGATCAGTTCCGGCAGGGTAGAGTTTGGCAAAGACGAAGGGGCGGGCGATGGATCACGAGGCCACAAAAGCATTGCTGGGCGGGCTGCCGCTGCCGGTGGTTCTGATCGCGGCGGATGAACGGATCGTGCAGGCGAACGGCCCCGCCGTGGCGCTGTTTGGCGCGGCAATTCTGGATCGTCACCACGCGCTCAGCTTTCGGCAGCCCGAATTTTTGCGCGCGATTGCAGCCGCAATGCAGCGCGCCGAATCGGGACGGGTGCGCCTGACCCTCGCCGGGGCCGCGCAGGACACCATCTATGAGGTCTCGGTCAGCCCGGTGCCGCAGGGCGTGCTCTGCGCCTTCGAGGATCGCTCGGCATGGGAGCAGATGGATCTGATGCGCCGCGATTTTGTCGCCAATGTCAGCCACGAATTGCGCACGCCGCTGACCGCTTTGCTGGGCTTTATCGAAACCCTGCGCGGCCCCGCCCGCAACGATGCCCCGGCGCGCGCGCGATTCCTGACCATCATGGCCTCTGAGGCCGAGCGGATGAACCGCCTTGTCCGCGATCTGCTGCATCTGAGCCGGGTGGAGGCCGAAGAACGCGTGCTGCCGGGGGATGAGGTTGATATCGCGGGACTTTTGCGCAGCGCGGTGGCCAGCCTGCGCCCGCTTGCCGAAACCGCCCGCGTCACGATCAAGGTCGAGGGCGGCGATCAGCCGATGATCATCCGCGCCGATGCCGATCAGATGACGCAAGTGCTGACCAACCTTGTCGAGAACGCGGTGAAATACGGCAGCTCGGCGGGGGCAGAGGTCCGCGTCGCGCTGAGCTTGGAAAAAGGCCCGCGCGGCCAACAGTTGCGGCTTTCGGTCGCCGATCAGGGCGAGGGCATCGACCCCTTCCACATTCCCCGCCTGACCGAACGCTTCTACCGCGTCGACGGCCACCGCTCACGCGAAAAGGGCGGCACCGGCTTGGGCCTCGCCATCGTCAAACACATCGTCAACCGCCACCGCGGCCGTCTGCTGATCGAAAGCGCCAAAGGCAAAGGCAGCCGATTCTCGGTGCTGCTGCCCTACGAGCGGCGCTGACCAAAATCCCTGTCTTCAGCCATCATCTTGGCCCAAATCTCCCCGCCGGAGGCTCCTCCACCGCCGCACGCGGCCCATTTCAGCCGATTTCCCGGCACCCCAGTCACCACGTCACAAAATCGTTACAAAACTGTCGCAAAACATAAGAACAACCCGCCTAGACGGGGCGGCGAAGGGCAGGCCATGCGGGCAGCCCTCAGGAATTAACTGGAGAGCACAATGTCTCTGATCAAACTGATCCCTTCCGCCGTGGCGATCCTTGCCGCTACGACCGTCATCGCTTCGGCGCGTGACCAGCTGCAAATCTCGGGTTCCTCGACCGTGCTGCCTTACGCCACCATCGTGGCCGAAGCGTTCGGCGAAAATGGCGATTTCAAAACCCCGGTCGTCGAAGGCGGCGGTTCGGGCGCTGGCCGCAAGAAGCTCTGCGAAGGCGTGGGCGAAGCCACCATCGACATTGCAAACTCCTCCTCGCGCATCAGCCAGTCTGACATCGACCTGTGCAAAACCAATGGTGTCACCGACATCATGGAAGTGCGCATCGGCTATGATGGCATCGTGTTTGCCTCCGACATCAACGGCCCGGATTTCGTGCTGACTCCGGTGGACGTGTTCAACGCCATCGGCGCGCAAGTCGCCAAAGACGGCGCTCTGGTCGCCAACACCGCCAAGACCTGGGCTGACGCCAACGCTGCCCTGCCGACGCAAGATATTCTGGCCTTCATCCCCGGCACCAAGCACGGCACGCGCGAAGTGTTCGACACCAAGGTGCTGCTGGAAGGCTGCAAAACCAACGGCGCTTACGATCTGTTCCTCGCTGCTTCGAAAGAAGCCGATGACGCGGCCAAGAAAAAAGATGCTGAAAAGCAGTGCTTCACCACCCGTTCGGATGGCACTTCGGTGGATATCGACGGCGACTACACCGAGACTCTGTCGCGCATCGACGCCAACAAGAACGCCATCGGCGTGTTCGGCCTGTCGTTCTACGAAAACAACACCGACAAGCTGAAAGTCGCCACCGTCAACGGCATCGTGCCGTCGGTTGAGACGATCTCCAAAGGCGAATACCCGGTGTCACGCCCGCTCTACTTCTACGTCAAGAAAGCCCATATCGGCGTGATCCCCGGCCTGAAAGAATACATCCAGTTCTTCGTTTCGGATGACATGGCTGGCCCGGATGGCAAATTGGCCGAATATGGTCTGGTTCCCGATCCGGAACTGGCTGCGACTCAAGCCGCTGTTGAGGCTGAAACCGTGATGGGTCCGCTGCAATAATAGCGAAAAGAGGGGCGCGGGATCACCCGCGCCCCTTGCGCTGCCAGCGCCTTTCCCTCTCATTGGTAGGATCCCCATGAGCCTCGGCCTCCTCTCCGTTATCATTCTTGTCCTCGCCGTCGCGGGTTATGTGATGGGCCGCCGCAAGGCTGTCACCCAAGTCGAAGGCGACATTCGCAAATTACATTCCCTGCCGCCGTTTTATGGCCGCATCACCGCTTTGCTCACCGCCGTGCCCGCGTTCTTTCTGATCGCCGCATGGCTTTTGGCACAACCTTTGTTTCTGGAATCCAAGGCGCTCAGCCTGATCAACCCCGCCGAACTGCCCGCAGGCAAATCCGCCGAACTGGTGATGGCCGATGTCCGCCGCGTGGCGAACGGTCTGAACATGCTGGAAACGCGCGGCGATGATGTCGGCCCCTTGCTGGCCAGCCCGACCGCGCTGAAAGCCGCACTGAATGACGCGGGCGTGGTGCTGGAAACCGAACCGACGCCCTCGACTTTGGCTGCAACGGCGGCTCTGCGCGACGCAGGCAATACCTCGCGGCTTGCGATGACGGGCGCTGCCTTGGCTCTGGCCCTCGCTGGTCTGGCCTTTGGCCTCAGCCGCATCAACCCCGAATACCGCGCCCGCAACGCCACCGAGCGTTTTGTAATGTGGCTGCTGATGGCCTCCAGCCTGATCGCGGTGCTGACCACAGTGGGCATCGTCGCCTCGCTGTTGTTCGAATCGATCCACTTCTTCCGGCTCTACCCCGCCTCCGAGTTCTTCTTCTCGACCGTCTGGAAGCCGCAGTTTGGCGGCGGCTCGTCACTCGGCATCCTGCCGCTCTTGTGGGGCACGCTCTATGTCTCGGTGATCGCCCTTGTCGTTGCCGTGCCAATTGGCCTGATGTCGGCAATCTATCTTGCCGAATATGCCTCCCGCTCCACCCGCGCTTGGGTGAAGCCCGCCATCGAAATCCTCGCTGGCATCCCAACCATCGTTTACGGCCTGTTCGCACTGGTGACGGTTGGCCCCATGCTGCGCGATTACTTCGCCTCGCCCTTGGGCCTTGGCAACTCGTCGTCCTCGGTGATGACCGCAGGTCTGGTGATGGGCATCATGGTGATCCCCTTCGTGTCGTCTCTGTCCGACGACATTATCAACGCCGTGCCGCAGAGCTTGCGCGACGGCTCGCTTGGCCTGGGTGCCACCCCATCCGAAACCATCAAACAAGTGGTGATTCCCGCAGCGCTTCCCGGCATCGTTGGCGCCGTGTTGCTGGCAGCCTCCCGCGCGATTGGCGAGACGATGATCGTGGTGATGGGGGCAGGGGCCGCAGCCCAGCTATCAATGAACCCGTTCGAGGCGATGACCACCGTGACGGTGAAAATCGTCAGCCAGTTGACCGGCGATACCGAATTTGCCAGCCCTGAAACCTTGGTCGCCTTCGCTTTGGGTCTGACATTGTTCTGCCTGACCTTGGCCTTGAACATCGTCGCCCTGGTGATTGTGCGTAAATACCGGGAGCAATACGAATGACCGTCCGCCCGCTCAACCCGCGCGCCGCATACGACACCCGCGAGTCGCTGCTGGTGCAAGACCCGCGCACCAAAGCCCGCAACGCCACCGAAAAACGCTTCCGCGCTTATGGCCTGACCGCCATCGTGGTCGCCCTCTTGGCGCTCGTCTGGCTGCTGGTCTCGATCTTCAGCAACGGCCTGCCTGCCTTCAAACAAACCTTCATCACACTGCCCGTCACCCTTGACGCGGCGCTGCTGGACAAAGGCGGCAAACGCGACCCCGCTGATCTCGCCAAAGCCACCACCGTCACCTACGGCAAACTGCTGGCTTCATCCCTAGAAGCCGAAATCACCGCAAAAGGCCTCAGCCTTGGTGAGATGAAGCCCAAAGACCTTACCAAGATGATCTCCGAGGAGTCGCCCGCCACCCTGCGCAACCGCGTGTTGGCCGACCCGACCCTGATCGGCACCACCATCGAGGTCAACATGCTCGCCTCGGGCCGCATCGACGGTTACTACAAAGGCCGGGTGACGATGGACTCCGCCGCTTTGGACAAAAACACCTCGCCCGCGCAACTGGCGCTTGCCGATCAGTTGAAAACCGCAGGCGTGATCAGCACCCAGATCAACCCCGGCTTCCTCACGATGCCCGATGCCTCCGACAAACGCCCCGAAGCCGCAGGCCTCGGCGTCGCCATCGTCGGCTCGATCTACATGATGTTCGTGGTGCTGGTGCTGGCCCTGCCGATCGGTGTCGCCACCTCGGTCTATCTCGAAGAATTCGCGCCGAAGAACAAATTCACCGACCTCATCGAAGTCAACATCGCCAACCTCGCCGCCGTGCCTTCCATCGTCTACGGCATCCTCGGCCTCGCGATCTTCATCAATTTCGCAGGTCTGCCGCAATCCGCCCCCATCGTCGGCGGCTTGGTGCTGACCCTGATGACCCTGCCACGCATCATCATCCCGACCCGCGCCGCCCTGAAAGCCGTGCCGCCCAGCATCCGCGACGCCGCCCTCGGTGTGGGGGCAAGCCGCTTGCAAACCATCACCCACCATGTGCTGCCCCTCGCGATGCCCGGTATCCTCACCGGCACCATCATCGGCCTTGCACAAGCCTTGGGCGAAACCGCACCGCTCTTGCTGATCGGCATGGTCGCCTTCGTGCGCGACTTCCCCGGTGCGCCGCCCGAAGGCCTGTTCGACCCGGCCTCGGCGCTGCCGGTGCAAATCTACAACTGGACCCAACGCGGCGACCCCGGCTTTGTCGAGCGCGCCTCGGGGGCCATCATCGTTCTGCTGATCTTCCTGATCGCCATGAACGCCGTGGCGATCTATTTCCGCCGTAAATTCGAACGCCGCTGGTAAGGGGAAAACACATGAAAGACCAACGATTGGATACCCGCGTGGACGCCCAGACCATCAAGATTGAGGCCCGCAAAGCGCAAGTCTATTATGGCACCAACCATGCCATCAAAGATGTCGATGTCGATATCATGGACAAAACCGTCACCGCGTTTATCGGGCCGTCGGGTTGTGGCAAATCCACCTTCCTGCGCTGCCTGAACCGGATGAACGACACCATCCCGTCCTGCCGGGTTGAGGGCAGCATCACGTTGGAAGGCGAGTCGATCTACGATCCCCGCGTCGACCCAGTGCAACTGCGCGCCCGCATCGGCATGGTGTTCCAAAAGCCAAACCCGTTCCCGAAGTCGATCTATGACAACGTGGCCTACGGTCCGAAAATCCACGGCCTGACCCGCAGCAAGGCAGAGCTCGATGAAGTGGTCGAGACCTGCCTGCGCAAAGCCGCCCTGTGGAATGAGGTGAAAGACCGCCTCACCGCTCCCGGCACCGGGCTTTCCGGCGGCCAGCAACAGCGCCTGTGCATCGCCCGCGCCATCGCCACGTCGCCAGAAGTCTTGCTGATGGACGAACCCTGCTCGGCGCTTGACCCCATCGCCACCGCACAGGTTGAAGAACTGATCGACGAACTCCGCAGCC
>CAYLYV010000171.1:0-9916 GCA_964387655.1 uncultured Cypionkella sp.
TTGAGCGGCTGGCGTTTATGGCGCGGGGGCAGCGTTAGTCTGTTTCCCCGGTGCGGTTAGCTCGACGGTGATGCGGCGTGAACAATCCCGTGAGAGGCGCGGGATTGTGTAGCGAGAATCGAGAATCGGGCGATATTGCCGTGGTTTAGCCATAGTCTTGCCACAATGCGCTCACGAAAACTCAATTTTATGAAATATATTGAAATATATGGCGAGTGATTTCAGGATAATATGGCGTTTCCGCTTCGGCAACCATCCATAGGTAGAGTCTGGGATTTTGTGCGGAATCCTAAAGATTGACATGATCATGCCCGAAAACCGACACTGCAGACCTGTTGTCTCGCCTTTAGAGTGAGCTTCCTAACTGCAATGAGTTCCAATGACTGACGCCCTGCCTTTGTTCCCTTGCCAAGCTGTCCTGAACGGGCGGCGGGCGGGCGGCAAAGCGGCTGTGCCTTCGGTGATCTGCCACCGGATGTGCGCAGCGGAGTGCCAAGGTCAGGCCAACCTACCGCTGCTCGGCGGGATGGCGATCATTGCAGGCAGGAGGCCCATGACTGGAGGCAGGGGCGCGGCGGGACGCGCGTTTTGCTTGCCAAACCGGGCTTCTCACCCCTCCACCCGCGTCGGTCTGCTCCGGCGTAGGTGGCTTGGGGTGAGGAGTGACGGCGCGGGGGAGATGCGGGCTTTGAATTGGTTGGGCAAAGTTTTGGCGGAGGATGCGGGGGCATCATTCGTCAAAGGTCCGATCAGGGTTTTGCGCGCGTCCCGCCACGCTTCGCCAACTGAGACGGGGCCGCTGCGGCCTCTGAACCCTTGTATGAATGGTCTGCCAGCCCATGCGCCTGTTACCTTTGATTGCCGTTATCGGCCTCTCCGCCTGCACATCTGTCCAACAGGCGCAGGTGTCGAAAAACTATACTGTAGCCGGGGGCAATGGCCTTGGCCTGCCCGCTTTGCAAAGCTTTGGTGCGGTGGCGACAACGGCGACCGCCCGCCCCAATGCCGAGATTGCGCGCGATTTCCTTGATCTGGAATTCCGCATGGAAAGCGGGCGGGCGATCCCCAGTTTCTCGCGCTTTGAAGGCCCGATCACCGTGCGGCTGATGGGCGATGTGCCCGCCACCGCCAATACCGAAATGTCCCGTCTGATCAACCGCTTCCGCAGCGAAGCTGGACTGCCTGTCAGCTATGCCAAACCAGGGGATAGCGCCTCGATCACCGTCGAATTCCAGCCACGCGCGCAGATGGCACGGGTGGTGCCGATGGCCGCCTGTTTCGTGGTGCCGCGGGTGCAATCCTGGGCGGAATACAAGGCCGAGCGCAATGGCCCGATGGTGGATTGGACCACGATGACCAAGCGCGAGCATGTGGCGATCTTCGTGCCTTCGGATGCAGCGCCGCAAGAAATCCGGGACTGTCTGAACGAGGAAACAGCACAAGCGATGGGGCCGTTGAACGACCTCTATCACCTGCCCGACTCGGTGTTCAACGATGACAATTTCAACTCGGTGCTGACCGGGTTTGATATGCTGATGCTGCGGATGCATTACGCGCCCGCCTTGCGCAACGGCATGAACGAGGCGGAAGCCGCCAAACATGTGCCTGCACTGCTGGCGCAGATGAATCCGCGTGGCGCAGGCGGTGTAGCCGATATAAAATCCATCGCGCCTCGGTCATGGGTGGTGGCGGTGGAGGGCGCGTTTGGCCCGCGTGGCGGCAATGCGGCGCGGTTGCGCGCGGCTGAAATGATGCGATCCATCGCGATGGCGCAGGGCTGGCATGATGGCCGCTTGGCGTTCAGCAATTATGCGGTGGGGCGTTCGCTGGCGAGTACCGATCCGGCGCAGGCGGTGGTGGCCTTGTCGGAAGCCGGGCGGATTTACCGCAGTATCCCCGGCGCGCAGGTGCATGTGGCGCATGTCGATATGCAACTGGCGGCGATTGCTTTGGCCGCAGGGCAGTCGGATCAGGCGATTGCCTTTGCCGACCGCGCCATGCCGGTGGTGAAGCGAGCCGAGAATGCGTCTTTGCTGGCGACGCTGATGCTGATCAAGGCCGAAGCGTTGGAGAACCAGGGCCGTGTGGCAGAAGCGCGGGCACTGCGTCTCGACACTCTGGGCTGGGCGCGCTATGGCTTCGGCTCGGAACGTCAGGTGCGGGCAAGAATGGCAGAGGTCGCCAATCTGGGCGCGCGCGGGCATCGGGGATAATTTCGGGACATTGGTCTGTTGCGGCCTGTCCCAGCAAAGGGGCAGGCCGTGATCGTTTTGGCGGGGTTACTGATCGGGGCGGCCTATGGCGCTTTCACGGCCAAACGGCGTGGCGGGCGCGGCTTGGATATGCTGCAATATGGCGCGGCTTATGCGATCCTGCTGGGCCTGATCGGGCTGTTCCTGACGATCTACCTGCACCGGACTTTGGCGGGCTAACCGATGTTCCTGCCCTTCTTCCAAGCGTTGCGGAAAGAAGGCGTGCCGGTGTCTTTGCGCGAATATCTGGCGTTTCTGGAAGGGCTGGCGGCGGGTCTGGTGACCTATGACGCCGAGGGGTTCTATCATCTGGGCCGTCTGACCATGGTGAAGGATGAGCGCCACATCGACCGCTATGATCGGGCTTTCGCCCATAGTTTCAGTGGCTTGGAGGCACTTTCTGAGGTTGATGTTTTGCAGGCACTGGACTTGCCCGCCGCTTGGCTGGAAAGGCTGGCGGAAAAGCATCTGACGGCGGAGGAGCGCGCGGCGATTGAGGCCTTGGGTGGTTTTGACAAGCTGATTGAAACCCTGAAGCAGCGTCTGGCCGAACAGAAGGGCCGTCATCAGGGTGGCAATAAATGGATCGGCACCGCCGGAACCTCGCCGTTTGGCGCCTATGGCTACAACCCGGAAGGCGTGCGGATTGGCCAAGATCAAAGCCGCCACCAGCGCGCCGTCAAGGTCTGGGACAAGCGCGAATTTCGCAATCTGGATGATCAGGTTGAACTTGGCACCCGCAACATCAAAGTGGCTTTGCGGCGCTTGCGGAAATGGGCGCGCACCGGGGCTGCCGAGGAATTGGATCTAGACGGCACCATCCGGGCCACGGCGGAGCATGGCTGGCTGGATGTGCAGGTGCGGCTCGAGCGCAGGAATGCGGTCAAGGTGTTGCTATTCCTTGATATTGGCGGATCAATGGACCCTTACGTCAAAGTGATGGAGGAGTTGTTTTCTGCCGCACGCGCCGAGTTCAAGCATCTGGTGCCATTCTACTTTCACAACTGTCTCTATGAGGGCGTGTGGCGCGACAATGCGCGGCGCTGGGATGCGCAGACCTCCACCGCCGAGGTATTGCGCACCTATGGCGCTGATTACAAATGCATTTTCGTCGGCGATGCCTCGATGAGCCCCTATGAGATTTTGCATCCCGGCGGGGCAAATGAACATTGGAACGCCGAGAGCGGGCAGGTCTGGCTGCAACGCGCCTGTGATCGCTGGCCGAACCATCTGTGGATCAACCCGGTGCCGGAGGCGCATTGGGGCTATACCCAGTCGATCCGGCTGATCGGGCAGATCTTTCCTGGAAAGATGGTGCCGATGACGCTGGAGGGGATCTCTCGCGGGATCAAGGCGTTGCGCTGATGGGCGGGGCTTGCCGCAGCACTCTGCGCGAAATCAGCCGGACACGGCTTGCAGCGCTGCGGCCCTGCCCCATATCAAGCAGATGTTGAAGTTTCTTCCGATCATTCTGGCGATTGGCTACGGCCTGTTGATGATGCGCTTTTCGGTCTGGCGCACCAAAAAGATGCTGGCCGAGCAAAGCCAGCCGTTGCGCGATCCGGTGCTGTTGGCCTTGGCGCAAAAGATGGCGGTGGCGCTGGACCTGCCGCAGATCAAGGTGAATGTGTATCAGATTGAGGCGGTGAACGGGCTGGCCGCGCCCGATGGGCAGATTTACCTGACGCAAGGATTTTTGGACCGCAAGACCAAGGGCGAGGTTTCCGATGCCGAACTGGCCTCGGTGATCGCACACGAGTTGGGGCATGTCGCCTTAGGCCACACGCGGCGGCGGATGATTGATTTCACCGGACAAAATGCCGTGTTCGTGATGCTGTCGGCGCTGCTCAATCGGTTCCTGCCGGGGATTGGGGTCTGGATTGCCAATCTGATCTCGGGGGCGCTGATGGCGCATATGTCGCGGCGCGATGAGTTTGAGGCGGATGCCTATGCGGCGGCTTTGTTGGTGAAGGCGGGGATCGGTGTGGGCCCACAGGTGTCGCTGTTTCGCAAGCTTTCGGCGCTGACCGGGGCTGCGGGCGCAGGCACGCCCGCGTGGTTGCTCAGCCATCCGAAAACCGATGACCGCATCGCCGCGATTGAGGTTTTGGACGCGCGCTGGCGGGAGGCGTAGGGCGGGGTTCACCCCGCCGCACCGGGTGGTGGGTTAAAAACCCACCCTACGCATCGGCGAGAATCGCTTTTGCCAACTTTGGCAGTTGCGCGCGTTTCAACAGGGATTTCAGCGGGATAGGCTCGCCTTTCATCGCTTCGGCGGTGGCGTGCACATGCGTCACCACCTCGGTCACTTCACGCGGATGAAAGGACCAGAGCTGCCACAGCAGGCCGTCGGGATCGCGACGTTCCAGCCCTTCCTCGGCCAGCAGATGACGCGGGAAATCCTGCGCGTTGAAGGTGACAATGCAGTCGGCGCGGCCTGCGATGGCCACGGCCAGCACATGCACGTCATTGGGGTCGGGCAACAGCAGGCGGGATTCGATATTGGGCTGCTCGCGGACCTGACCGCGCGGGAAGGCGGCGCGCAGCAGGGTGGCTTCGGTTTCCGCCAAGGCCTGCGCTTCGGGGCCGAGTTTGGCGGTGGCGCGGGTCCATTCGCGCAGGATGCGGTCGGACCACAGCGCCTCGTACAGCCCCTTGGCCGCGACGCCCAGCAGGATTTCCCGCAGGACGGTGGGATATAAAACGCAGGCGTCGAGGACGGCTTTCATCTAGTCGAGCCGGAAGAACAAGGCCTTCAGATAGCCGCTTTCCGCCAGTTGCGGCAGCATCGGGTGATCGGGGCCGGCGAAGCCTGTGTGCAACAACTGCCCACGCCGCCCGCCGCGACCGATACCGCGGGCCGACGCGTTGCGGAACGAGGCGAGGTCTGCGGCATGGCTGCACGAGCAGAGCACCAGATAGCCACCGGGAGCGACCAAGGGCGCTGCCAGACGCGCGATACGCTCGTAAGCGCGCAGGCCAGCTTCCAGCGCGGGTTTGGCCGGGGCGAAGGCCGGTGGGTCGCAGATCACCAGATCGAATTGCGCGCGCTCTGCACCCAAGCTTTCCAGCACGTCAAACGCATCGCCTTGGCGGGTGGTGAAGCGGTCGGCAAAGCCCGAAGCCTCTGCGCCCTGCCCTGCCAGCGCCAACGCCGGAGCCGAGGCATCAACGGCGAGAACCGAAGCCGCGCCACCCGCCAAAGCCGCAAGGCCAAAGCCGCCGACATGGGCGAACATATCCAGCACTTTTGCCCCCTTGGCGAAGCCCGCCGCAAAGGCGTGGTTCGGGCGTTGGTCGAAGAACAGCCCGGTTTTCTGGCCTCCGGTCACGTCGGCCAGATAGGTGGCCCCGTTCATCGGCACTTGGATCGGGGCGGTAACGCCGCCCACCAGCACCAGATTTTCCTCGTTCAAGCCTTCCAGCCCGCGCGAGCGTCCGGTGGCGTTTTTCACCACGGTTTGAACGCCTGTCACCGCCTGCAAGGCTGCGACCAGCACATCCAGATGCGCCTCGGCCCAAGCGGCGTTGGGCTGGATCACTGCGGTATCGCCGAAACGGTCGATGACAATGCCGGGCAGACCATCGGCTTCGGCATGCACCAAGCGATAGAAGGGTTGGTCATAGAGACGGTCGCGCAGCGAGAAAGCGCGGCTGAGTTTCGCCTCAAACCACGCCTGATCCAGTTCGGCCTCGGGGTTGCGATCCAGCATCCGGGCGATGATTTTGGAATTGGTGTTGACGGTGACGAGGCCCAGATCGCGGCGCTCCGCATCGACCAAGATTGCCAAAGCGCCGGGGGCGAGGTTGTTGGTCCGCCTGTCCGTCACCAATTCATCGGCGTAAACCCAAGGGAAGCCGTGGCGCAAAGCGCGGGCCTCGGCCTTGGGGCGCAGGCGGACGATGGGATAGCGGCGTTGCACGGTTTCAGAACCGGACTCGGCGTCATCGGCGGGATGCGGGGCGGGGGAATGCGGAATGGGGGAGCTCATGCCCCCCCATACTAAGATATTGCCGCTGTGAAAAGGCCTGCGTTTTTTGCAGGTGGGTGGTTATTGAAGGCTGGCGAGTTGCACCGGGCTGCCGTCAAAGCGTGTGACCACAGCGTCAGCAGGCCTCACCTGCACCGGAGCCGACAACTCGCGCCGGATCACTTCGGTGAGACGGTCGGTCACCACGACTTTTTGCGTGCGGCCCGCTTCTTCTTCGGCAATCGCCCGTGCCCCGCCTGCGCCTTTGACATCAGCCACGATCATCCGTGGCCCCTGCACGATGGCTCCAGTGGCAGCGTCCCGCACCGTCATCAGGAAATGCATCGAATGCACCCCGCCGATGGTGTAGCGGGTTTTCTCGGTCAGGCAGTGAAAGCGCACCACCTCCAGATCAACCACCACAGGCTCGCCTGTGTGCATCGTGGCGGTGCTGCGCGCCGCTGCATCATCGAAGATCGCCTTCACTTGGGCATAGCGGTCGCCCGGCAAATCACCGCGCCAGACAATATCGGCCGAAGGGCGGAAGGTGTTGGCTTCCGACACCTTCAACGCGCGCGGCACAATAACGTTCACCGCCTTCACGTCATATTCCGCCTGCAGCATCACCGGGCCGTGCGGGCCGGGGGCTTGCGGCAAGCGCGAGGCTTGCGAAAGATCGGTGGAGACTTGGTTTTGCGTCGACATCGAGGTGGTTTGCGCGCAGGCCGAAAGACCCAAGGCCAGCACCAGAATGGAAATCGAAGTCATCTTCATAGCTTCACCCTTTTGGTTTGCCCCGCCGCCTTTAGACTTATCGGGCGTTAACCAAATAAAGCCCTGTAAATGTGGCGGGTTTTTGGTGAAGTTGTCGCAAAAGCAAGGTATGATGCTGGTGCTTTCGCGATTTTGGTCGGATGGCATCGGGCCAAAAACGTGCGGCCAGCGGCCTACTCCTGCGGGCAGAATTTGTTCGCGCCCGCAGCAGAACCGGGTTGTTAGCGCTAACAGCATCTGCTACAGTTCAACTACGCCGCTATTGCAGCTTTCTTGCCAAGCCTGAGGTGCCCGATGTCGTTGAACTCTACCATTGACCGCGTGACAGACCGGATCCGCGAGCGGTCGGCGCAGACACGGGGCGATTACCTGACACGGCTGGCGGCGGCCGCAGCGCAGGGTCCGGCGCGCGCGCATCTGTCTTGCGGCAATCAGGCCCATGCCTATGCGGCGATGGGGGCGGATAAGGATGCACTGGCTGCGGGCCGGGTGCCGAATATCGGCATCGTGACGGCCTATAACGATATGCTCTCGGCGCATCAGCCCTATGAGGATTATCCCAAACTGATCCGCGACGCGGCCCGCAAGGCTGGTGCCACAGCGCAGGTCGCGGGCGGGGTTCCGGCGATGTGCGACGGCGTGACCCAAGGTCAGGCCGGGATGGAGCTGTCGCTGTTTTCGCGCGATGTGATTGCGTTGTCGGCGGGCGTGGCTTTGTCGCACAACACCTTTGACGCGGCTTTGTTCCTTGGCGTGTGTGACAAGATCGTCCCCGGTCTGGTGATGGCAGCGGCGGCGTTTGGCCATATCCCGGCGGTGTTCGTGCCTGCGGGGCCGATGACCAGCGGCCTGCCGAATGATGAAAAATCACGCGTGCGCAATGCCTTTGCCACCGGAGCCGTCGGGCGCGAGGAGCTGATGGCGGCCGAAATGGCCAGCTACCACGGCCCCGGCACCTGCACGTTTTATGGCACCGCCAACACCAATCAGATGCTGATGGAGTTCATGGGCCTGCACCTGCCCGGCGCGTCTTTTGTGAACCCGAACACGCCTTTGCGCGAGGCTTTGACCACCTATGCAGTAGAGCGCGCTGTCGCGATCACCGCGCTTGGCAATGACTTCCGACCCGCTGGCGAGGTGCTGGACGAACGCGCCTATGTGAATGGTCTCGTCGGGCTGATGGCGACAGGGGGCTCGACAAATTTGGTGCTGCACCTGCCCGCGATGGCGCGGGCTTCTGGCGTGCTGCTCGATCTGGCGGATTTTGATGAGATCAGCCAAGCCGTGCCTTTGATGGCCAAGGTTTATCCCAATGGCCTTGCTGATGTGAACCACTTCCACGCGGCGGGCGGCTTGGGCTATATGATCGGGCAGCTCTTGGATCACGGTCTGCTGCATGGTGATGCCAAGACCGTGGCGGGCGAAGGGCTGCGGCATTACCGCACTGAGCCGAAGCTGCTCGACGGGCGGCTGATCTGGACTCCCGGTTCCAATCACACCCTGAACGATAAGATCCTGCGCCCCGCCTCTGATCCGTTCCAGCCGACCGGGGGCTTGCGGCAATTGTCGGGCAACCTTGGCCGCGGCGTGATCAAGGTGTCGGCTGTGGCACCGGAGCGTCATATCATCGAAGCCCCCTGCCGGATTTTCCATGATCAGAACGATGTGAAAGCCGCCTTCAAAGCTGGCGAGTTCACCTCGGACACCATTGTCGTCGTCCGCTTCCAAGGCCCACAAGCCAATGGGATGCCGGAACTGCACTCGCTGACACCGATGCTGTCGGTCTGCCAAGATCGCGGGCTGAAGATGGCTTTGGTGACGGATGGTCGGATGTCGGGGGCCTCGGGCCGGGTGCCTGCGGCGATCCATGTCTCGCCCGAAGCGGCCAAAGGTGGCCCGCTTGCGCGTCTGCGCGACGGCGATATCGTGCGGCTCGATGCGGTGGCGGGCACTTTGTCGGTGCTGGCCGCCGATTTTGATAGCCGCGAGCCTGTCACCGCTGACCTCTCCGCCAACCGCCACGGCATGGGCCGCGAGTTGTTCGAAGCCTTCCGTCGTAACGTCGGCAACTCGGAAACCGGCGCGGCTGTGGTGATCTGAGTTTCGCTTGCCGCGCGGGAGTATTTGAGAAAGAGCAGGTCATCCTCTGCGCTCAAATATCCCCGCCGGAGGCATCCGCCCTTTCAACCTGCCCCAAAAGATGGGGATGGAGACGACAATGAAACCGAGCAAACAATCCCGCTTAGCCTCCGAAATCTGCCGCCTTGCCCCGGTGGTTCCGGTGCTGGTGATCGACGATCTGGCGCATGCCAAACCCCTCGCCGAAGCCTTGGTCAAAGGCGGTCTGCCCGCGCTGGAAGTCACCCTGCGCACCGCTTGCGCGCTGGATGCGATCCGGGCGATGGCCGAAGTGCCGGGCGGCGTGGTGGGGGCTGGCACTTTGCTGACGCCTGCGGATGTAAAGGCGGCGAAAGCGGCGGGGGCCAAGTTTGGCGTCTCACCGGGGGCGACCGAACGGCTGTTGGACGCCTGTGCAGAATATGAATTGCCGCTGTTGCCAGGGGCTGCGACAGCGTCGGAGGTCATGGCGCTCTTGGAACTGGGCTACACGGTGCAGAAGTTCTTCCCGGCTGAGCAGGCTGGCGGTGCGGCTTACCTCAAATCCATCGGCTCGCCGATCCCGCAGGTGTCGTTCTGCCCGACCGGGGGGATCAGCCTGAAAAACGCGCGCGATTACCTTGGCTTGAAGAATATTCTGTGCGTCGGCGGGTCCTGGGTTGCGCCCAAGGACGCGATGGCCAAGGGCGATTGGGCGGCGATCACCACGCTGGCGGCAGAGGCTGCGCAACTGCGCTGACGCGCGTTGCAAACTCCCCGCCGCCCCGGACTTGATCCGGGGCCTCTGGTCAATGCAGGAGG
>CAYLYV010000172.1:0-9903 GCA_964387655.1 uncultured Cypionkella sp.
GCAGGAAATCGACAACATATTCCGCGCCGCGATAGAGTTCGGTATGGCCCTTCTGACGGCCAAAGCCTTTGACTTCGGTGACCGACAAGCCCTGAATGCCAGCTTCCTGAAGGGCTTCCTTCACCTCGTCCAGTTTGAACGGTTTGATGATTGCCTCGATTTTCTTCATGGCCTGCTCCCCAAGTCTGTCTACACGCAAAAATTGGTCTTAACGGTAGTGATCACTTCCCTGCGGGGGCTTCAATTCTGTAGGAATAGGCGAGGCGTGGTTGGGGTTGGAAAATCGTGGTAGTGATTAAAATATAGGCGATATGCGTGATGCGTGGGCGGTTTGTGAACATAAAGGTTGAAAAATGAGCGAAGTGCTGACGGCGGCGCAGATGAAGGCGATTGAGGCGGCAGCGATTGCTTCGGGGGCGGTGACCGGGCTGGAGCTGATGGAGCGGGCCGGGGCAGGGGTGGTGGCTGCGGTGCTGGCGGAATGGCCGGAGATGGCGCTGAGCCCGCAGCGCGCGGTGGTGCTGTGCGGGCCGGGGAACAATGGTGGTGATGGGTTTGTGGTCGCGCGGTTGTTGGCGGCGCGAGGGTGGGCGGTGGAGGTGTATCTGTATGGTGACGCCGGGAAGCTGCCAGCGGACGCGCGGGTGAATTATGAGCGGTGGTGTGAGGTGGGGGAGGTGAGGGGGCTATCTTCAGCCGAAGATTCTTGCACGCAAGAAGATGTCAGATCAATTTATGGATCCGATGTTTTGATTGATGCTCTTTTCGGCATCGGCCTGAACAAGAGCGCCCCGTTTTTGGAGCCACTCTCATATGTTTTGCACAAGTGCTTCAACGACGCCCTTTGGTGGGTCGGGGAACAATCATCGCCGAAAATTGTCGCAATCGACCAACCTTCTGGCCTGTGTGCGGATTCTGGTCGCGAGATAGTTGATGAGGAGGGCTATGAATTGATGGAGCCCTATGCGGCCTATCTGACAGTCACCTTCCACAGACCGAAATTGGGTCATTTTCTGTCAGATGGCCCACGTCTATGCACAAAACTTTCTGTCGTAGATATTGGTCTTAAGGCCAGTGCCGCAGAGGGCTGGGTGTCCAGACACCCGATGCGAGAGGGCACATTCCTGACCCGCTCGCCAAAAGAAGATTTCGAGGTTTGGCAGTCCTTGCGTCGTTCCGAAAACGGTCACAAATTCTCATACGGACATGCCGCTGTTTTGTCTGGTGGCCACGGCCGGGCTGGCGCGGCGCGGCTGTGCGCGCGCGGTGCGCTGCGTATGGGTGCGGGGTTGGTGACCGTGGTCAGTCCGCCCGATGCCATGGCCGAAAATGCTGCACGCCTTGATGCGATAATGCTGCGTTGCGTGACCTCGGCAAGTGATCTGTCGGAATTTCTGTCCGATCCGAGAATTTCTGCGATTTGCTTGGGTCCGGGCTTCGGGCTTGGGCAGAGCACGCGTGAAGTCGTCGCAAAAGTTGTTGAGACAAACAAGCGTGTTGTGTTGGATGCAGATGCTTTGACCAGTTTCTCGGATGACCCGAATGAACTTTTTCGACTTATCTGGGCGACCAATCAGCAAAAAGGCCCTGGCCCCCGAGAGGCGGATATCGCGCGCGGATGGCCGGGACGCGATCCTAAGGAACTTATCGCCCGGTTTATGGCCCCTAAGACGAATGTGGTGTTGACTCCCCATGCGGGCGAATTTGCGCGGTTGTTCCCGGATATTGCCGAGAAGCTGGCGGCTCCGGCGGTCAAAGGGCCAGCTTACTCCAAGGTGGACGCCACGCGCGAGGCTGCCGCGCGGGCGGGCTGTGTGGTGCTGTATAAGGGGGCGGATACAGTGATCGCCTCGCCTGACGGACGCTGTTCGATCAATGCGGCGGTGTATGAGCGTTCGGCACCTTGGCTCGCCACGGCCGGATCGGGCGATGTGTTGGCGGGGTTTATCACTGGGCTGCTGGCGCGCGGGTTTCAACCGATGAATGCGGCAGAGACGGCGGCTTGGCTGCATGTGGAATGTGCGCGCAGCTTTGGGCCGGGGTTGATTGCGGAAGACCTGCCCGAGGAATTGCCGAAGGTGTTGCGGGCTTTGGGGGTGTAGCGGAACGCGGGCCGCAGGGCGATTTTCGCGCGAAAATCGCGCCGGAATTCGCGCGAATTCCGATCAGGCGGCCGCGCGCGCAGCCGTGCAGGCCAGTTCCAGATCGCCCGCGTAGATCACCACGTCTTCTTCAAAGCGCAGGGTATAGAGCCGCAACTCGGCCACCACTTCGATGCGGATGTATTCGCCATCGACTAGACGCGCCGCGGGGATCAGCGCCACCTCGGCCCCGGTCAGGGCTTTCGCGCGCCAGTCGCGGATCAGAATGGGTTGATCCGGGGTGACGATCATATCCTCGGCGGGGCGGTCCTTACCCAAAACGCCGTGCGCAATCCGCACCACGTGGGCGTTTTTCACCAATGTCACCTCAAACGCCCTCAGCTTGCGCGCGCCCAAACGGGTGATCACGCGGTCACCGGGGTGCAGATATTCGACCGGGATCATGCCATCCAGACACTGCACTGGGGTGCCCATCGCCAGACCATGTTCAAGACCTGCATTGGACTTGGCGGCGGTCACGGTGGTGTGGATGATCATGGGGAACCTCCAAGACTTTGTCACGCAAACATTTCTTGCACGCAAATGCGGCGAGATTGCGGTCACGGACCCGACTTTTCAGGGAATTTCACCGCAAACCACAGCTTCACTTTTCCTCTCGCTTCCCGCGCGCGGCTTTGTTAGAAGGGCGCGGATTTCAAGGCGCATCTCTCGTCCTTTGGGCGGGTGTGCGCTTTGTTGACATATGCGGGTATGGCGAAATTGGCAGACGCACCAGATTTAGGTTCTGGCGCCGCAAGGCGTGGGGGTTCAAGTCCCTCTACCCGCACCAAAGCTTGATGAGAAGGACGGACACATGCAGGTCACCGAAACCCTGAAAGACGGCTTGAAGCGCGCCTACACCATCACGGTGTCCGCCGCCGAGCTGGAAGCCAAAGTTCAGGAAAAACTCCTCGAGGCGCAGCCAGAGGTCGAAATCAAGGGCTTCCGCAAGGGCAAAGTGCCGCTGGCGATCCTGAAAAAGCAATTCGGTCAGCGCCTGATGGGCGATGCGATGCAGGACGCCATTGATGGCGCGATGAAAGAGCATTTCGAGAAAACCGGCGACCGTCCGGCCTTGCAGCCCGACGTGAAAATGGTCGGTGGCGAGACCTGGAAAGAAGGTCAGGACGTTGTGGTCGAGATGGCCTACGAAGCCCTGCCGCCGATCCCGGAACTTGATGCCAGCAAGATCGCTTTGGACCGTCTGTCGGTGAAAGCCGATGAGGCTTCGGTGGAAGAAGCTTTGAAGAACTTGGCTGCCACCGCGCAGAGCTTTGAAGACAAGCCGAAGGCCAAAAAGGCCAAATCCGGCGATCAGGTTGTGATCGACTTCAAGGGTTCGGTCGATGGCGTGCCGTTCGAAGGCGGCGCTGGCGAGGATTACCCGCTGGTTCTGGGCTCGAACTCGTTCATTCCGGGCTTTGAAGATCAGTTGATCGGCACCAAGGCTGGCGAAGATGTCTCCGTCACCGTGACCTTCCCCGCAGAATATGGCGCCGCACATCTGGCTGGCAAAGAAGCGGTGTTTGCTTGCACCGTGAAAGTCGTGCGCGAAGCCAAAGCGGCGGAACTCGACGACGAGTTGGCGAAGAAATTCGGCGCTGAAGATCTGGCTGCCCTGAAGGGGCAGATTTCCGAGCGTCTGGAAGCCGAATACAAAGGGGCAGCCCGCGCTGTGCTGAAGCGTTCGCTGCTCGACCAACTCGACGGTCTGGTGAAGTTCGACCTGCCGCCCGCGTTGGTCGATGCAGAGGCTGCGCAAATCGCGCATCAGCTGTGGCACGAAGAAAACCCCGATGTGCATGATCACAACCACGGTTCGGTTGAAACCACGGACGAGCACAAGAAACTGGCCGAGCGTCGCGTGCGTCTGGGTCTGGTTCTGGCTGAAATCGGCCGTAAAGCCGAAGTCACCGTTTCGGATGCCGAAATGACCCAAGCGGTTCTGGCGCAGGCGCGTCAGTATCCGGGCCAAGAGCGGCAGTATTTCGAGTTCGTGCAGAAGAACCCGAACATGCAGCAGCAGCTGCGCGCGCCGATCTTTGAAGACAAGGTTGTCGATCACATCGTGGCAGGTGCCAAGGTGACCGAGAAAGAAGTTTCCAAAGAAGAGCTGCAAAAGTTCATCGAAGCTTTGGACGAGATGTAATCTTCGATATCTGCTAATGATCCGGGGCCGCCTCTTTGGGGCGGCCCTTTTCTTTCTGAACCGGAGTCCGCTATGCCCGAATTTTTGCCCGATCTGCCTGTGGATGGCATTCTGGAATGCCTCAAACGCTCACCGGGGCATGAGGTGAATACCGGCAAGATGGACGGGCCGGAGTCGTCTAGTGCCTTAACCGCCAATGCCTTCGGCTGGTTTCTGAACCGCGCGCAGGATTTGCCGCCTTTGCCGGGGGTGCCAGCGGGGCAGGTGGCTTCGGTCACGTTGGAGGCCGAGATGCGCTTCCCTTGGACCGGCGGGCGGCATCCGTGGCTGGATGTGGCGATTGAAACCCATACCACTTTGATCGGCATCGAAGCGCGGCGTTATGAGCCGTTTCGCCCGATGAAAGCGAATGGCTTTGCCGAGATTTTTGATCGCCCGGTCTGGGGTGAGAAATTGCCGCGTTTCACCAAGCTGCGCGACGATATGGTGGCGGGCGAGGCCGGGTTTCAGACCCTCGACGCGGTGCAACTGATCAAATCGGCCTATGCGATTTTGACGCGGGCGGAGAAGCGCGCGGTGGGCGGCGTGCTGGTGTATCTCTATGCCGAGCCTGCGACCTGGGCCTCGGGCAAGCCGGTGGACCCCAAGCGCATCGCTTTGCACCGCCGCGAAGTCGCGCAGTTTGCCAAGCTGGTGGCGGGCGATACCGTCAGCTTCGTGCCGCTGCGCTGGGAGGATGTGCTGGATCAGTGGAGCACATCTGCCAAACTCGCGGGCCATGTGGGCAGGCTACACGACCGCTTCGGCGCGTTGGGGTGAACGCCGCCGTTCTTGCAGCAGCACGAACAGCCCCGCGCCTGCGATGATGCCGATGCCCAGCCAGCCTTGCGCATCCGGCCAATCGCGCCAGAACAGCCAGCCCCAGAGCACCGACCAGATCAGGCCGAGGTATTCAAAGGGCGCTACGGTCGACGCCGCCGCAATCCGGTAGGCTTGGGTCAGCAGCCACAGCCCCATCGCGGCGACCACGCCGCAGGTCATCATCAGCGTCAAATCATGGGCCGTGGGGGTGATCCAACCGCGGGTGAGGAAGGCAAGACTGGGGTGGCTGGTGACGGTGTGGCTGCCGTCGTGGTAATACAGCGCCATCAGACCCGCGCAGGACAGGAACACCGCGTTGCCCCAGAACGCCAAGGCGGCGGCGGTCTGGGTGTCGCCCATCTTGCGCGCGGTGATCATCGAGATGCCATAGGTCAGGCCGGACAGGATCGGCAGCAGCGCCGCCCAATCGAACAGGTCCGATCCGGGGCGGACCATGATGATTACGCCGAGAAATCCGGTCAGCACGGCGGCCCAAGCGGCGGCGCTGACCTTCTCGGACAGGAACAGCCCCGAGAGCACGGTGATGAACAGCGGGCCGGAGTAATACAGCGCCACTGTGGTCGGCAGCGGCAGGCCCGCAAGCGCGATGTAAAAGCTGAAATAGGCCACAAACATCACCAACCCGCGCAGGATCATCTTCGGCGCACCCGGCGTGAACAAAGTGCGGATACCGCCGTCAAAATGCGCGAAGGCGAGCAGGAACGGGATCGAGGTAACCCCCCGGATCAGCATCGCCTGATACAAAGGATAGCCGCCGGAAATCAGCTTCAGGATCAGATCTTGCACCGAAAACACCGAGATACCGGCGATCAGGTAGAGGATACCTAAGGATGTGGTTTTGCGGCTCATTCTGGCAGGCTAGGGCGGGCGCAGCACCTCGGCTGTCCGATTTGCGACATGGTTTGATCAAAAGCGGTGGGCGGTTGATCGGGGAGGGCGATCAGAGCGCGGAAAGACGCTGCCGTTTTCGCCAGCGTCCGATGGTCCACAGCGGGGCTGCGATCTTGCCCCCGCCTTAGCCCGACTGGGCTTGCTGCAATGCAGCCCTAAAACAAGATAATATCCGAGGCCACCATGCTGACATTGCCGCTAAACTTGATCAGCGCGAATGCGCCATGGCCGTTGTCCGACCACAGCAAAGTGCTGAGATCGGTGCCCGCGTCATAGCTCAGCACGAACACCCCCGGCGTGGTGGCGCTGCCGCCGATCTGAAACTCGCTGGGGTCCAGCGGACCGGGGCCGGGCGAAAACACCCCGAGCAGATCGGCACTGTAGCGGATGTGATCCTCGCCACTGGTGAAATCGGTGATCAGATCGAAGCCGTTGTCGGCAAAGCCGAACGCAAAGACATCTGCCCCTGCGCCGCCGGCAAGCGTGTCATGGCCATGGCCACCATGCAGAACATCATTGCCGTCCCCACCATACAGGCTGTCCAGTCCCACCCCGCCATACAAGGTGTCGCGGCCGGTCCCGCCATAAAGCAAGTCATCGCCGTTGATGCCCATCAGCAGATCATCGCCGCCCGCGCCAAAGCCAGTGTCATTGCCGCTGCCGCCGCGGAAGGTGTCGTCGCCCGCGCCAAGGCTGGCGATATCGTTCAACCCGCCGCCTCTGGCCTCATAGCGTTCAAAGCCGGAGACGACAGTGAGATTGCCGTCATCAACCTGCCCGGTCAGTTCATCGACGATGAAATACAGCGCAGCAGAGCCGCTTTGCGCCAGCAAGACATCATCGCCCGCGCCGCCGTTCAGCGTGTTGGCGCCTGAAATGACATAGGCGATGGTATCGTCGCCATCCATCGCATTGACCCGGTTCACCCCGGAGCCCACCGACAACAGGTCGTTGTTCAGCCCGCCTGTGACCGTATCATTGCCGTCGCTGGTGTAGAGAAACAGCTGCTCCATCCCGGTGAAGTCCAGCTGCAACCCGGTGCTCGAGGTCGCCGTGCCGCTGCTGAAGTTGACCGAAACGGTGCCTCCAGACCAGAATTCCGCCCAGCTGAGGATCAATGTATCCAGGCCCGCGCCACCGTGAACCTCGGCAGTTTGGGTCTTGGTGACCAGAAAGCTGTCATCGCCCGCGCCACCATAAGCCGTGCCCGCACTGCCATAGACCACATCGCCCAGGACCAGCAGATCATTGCCGCCGCCACCGTAATATACGTCGTTGCCGCCATCATTGTTGATCGTATCATTGCCCGCGCCGCCGTAGACCGTGTCATTGCCGGACCCCGAGAAGACGGAGTCGTCGCCCAGCCCGCCATAGATCAAATCATCGCCTTGCAGCGAAAAAATCGTATCATTGCCGGCAAGCGCCGTAATCGTCTCATTCGACGCGTCACCGAGGATAGAGTCGTTGCCCGTTGTGGCCATGCTAAAAACTCCTGAATGATGATATGTTTGAGCGGGAATGCTGCTCTGCCTTGGATGTCAGATCGAATGCCTTGGATGCCATCGGTATCTATCATTCAATGTGCCAGAATGAGGCCAGATCCAGATGTGAAGCTTTGATTGGCACGGGCGATCACAGCGCGACGCCACTGCGGCAGGTGCGGATTGAAACAACTCATGACTTGCCACCACTGCACCTTGCTCCGCTAAAACAGGATGATATCCGAGGCGACCATGCTGACATTGCCGGTAAACCGCATCAGCAGATAGGCGCCATTGCCCGTCCCGGACCACAACAGATCGCTGCTGTCGGTGCCGCTGTCGTATTGCAGCACAAACACCCCCGGTGTGCTGGTGCTGCCGCCGATCTGCAGGTCGCCCGGATCCAGCGGGCCAAGATCGGGCGCGTAGATGCCGATGCCTGCGCCCGCGTAGCGGATATGATCCTCGCCGCTGGTGAAATCGGTGATCAGGTCGAGGCCGTTGTCGGTAAAACCAAAGGCGAAGACATCCGCCCCCGCGCCGCCGGTGAGGGTGTCTTGACCTTGGCCGCCATGCAGCACGTCATTGCCGTCGCCGCCGAACAGACTGTCCTGACCCACGCCGCCATAGATCGTGTCATGGCCGCCGCCGCCGTACAGCACATCATCGCCGGTGATGCCCATCAGCAGATCCTGACCGTCCATGCCAAAGCCGGTGTCATTGCCGCCACCACCCCGGAAAGCGTCGTCGCCTGCGCCAAGGCTGGCAATATCGGCCTGCGATCCGCCATAGGCCTCATAGTGCTCAAACCCGGTGATTATCGACAGGCTGCCATCATCAACGCGGCCATTCGCGCCATCGACGATGAAATACAGCGGTGAGTTGTCGCTTTGCGCCAGCAGCACATCATTGCCGCCACCGCCGTTCAGCGTATTGGCAACGCCGGTGATGATATAGGCCACGGTATCATCACCCGACAGCGCGTTGACCCGGTTGGCACCGCCCGAGACATGCAACACATCATCGCGCGCGCCGCCGATCACGGTGTCATCGCCGTAGCCCGCCAGCAGAAACAACTGCTCCATCCCGACAAAATTCAGATGAGAGCCATCGGTGGCCGAGGCAAAGCCCGTGCGGAAATCCACCGAAACCGCATCATCGGTGAACACTGAGGGCCAAGACAGCAACAGGGTGTCGATGCCCGCGCCACCAAACACTGCAGCGTTCTGGGTTTGGGTGACAAGCACCGTATCGTCGCCCGCGCCGCCGTAAGCCGTGCCTGCGCTGCCATAGACCTGATCGCCCAGCACGATCAGATCACTGCCATTGCCCCCATAGAGCACATCATTGCCGCCATCATTGACCAAGGCATCATCGCCTGCGCCGCCGTAAGCAATGTCATCGCCCGAGCCGGTTTCAATCGCATCGTCGCCCAGCCCGCCATAGATCATGTCATCGTTTTGCATGGCGTAAATGATATCGTTGCCAGAAAGCCCATTCAGCGCGTCATTACTCGCGCCACCGTAGATCAAATCGTCGCCTGTGGTGGCCATGCTAAAATCTCCTGAAATATGAGTATATTGGGCAGAAATTTTAGACTGCTGCGGGATCAATGGGGCGCTATTCGCCCAATCCCGGTGGCTCTGCCGATCTTCATTGCCTTAAAATGAGGCTAAATGTTAAAATCCGTCAAGAAAAAACCGCGCAAGGTTGCCCCTGCGCGGTTTTTAAGTTTTGCGGGCTATGCCCCAAATCCGCTTAGTCGCGGGTCAGGTCTTCGCCGTCTTGAGCAGCGCCCATTTCCGAGAACAGGTTGGCGATTTCGAAATCGGCTTCGGCTTCTGCCTCGGCTGCGAGTTCCTGGATCGACTTGCCCGAAGCTTGCAGAGCGGCTTCTTCAACCGAACGTGCGACGTTCAGGCTGAATTTCACAGTCACTTCCGGGTGCAGGATCACCGAAACGGTGTGCACGCCAAGCTCTTTGATCGGACGATCCAGCACGATTTGGCCGCGGTTGACGGTGAAACCGTCAGCGATTGCCGCATCAGCTGCGTCACGGGTGGTGACGGAACCGTACAAAGCGCCCGAATCGGATGCCGAACGGATGATCACGAAGGTCTGGCCATCCAGCTTTTCGCCGACAGCTTCGGCTTCTTTGCGGGTTTCCAGGTTGGTGAGTTCGAGCTGAGCTTTCTTCACTTCAAACTGGGCAATGTTGCCGTTGTTTGCGCGAAGCGCTTTGCCTTGCGGCAGCAGGAAGTTGCGCGCGTAGCCGTCCTTGACGTTGACGACTTCGCCCATTTGGCCAAGCTTGGCCACGCGTTGAAGCAGGATCACTTGCATATCTGGTGCTCCTTAT
>CAYLYV010000173.1:0-9590 GCA_964387655.1 uncultured Cypionkella sp.
TTTATGGTGGTGTCTTGGCGGATGTCTGTATGGGGGCGGCAACCGGTGTCAACCCCCCGGATGCGGCTGGCGGGAAGGACTTGGGCGCGGGTCAGGGAGTCGGCGTCCTCGCGGGTGTAGATGTCAATGGTGATCGCGGCCATCGAGCAGCGCTTGGCTAAAGCGCGGCAGAGATGTTCGTTCAGCGTGGTTTTGCCCGCACCGACTGGGCCGCCGATGCCGACGCGGAGGGGGCCGTTGGGGTTGCTCATCTGCGGAAAATCCTGAGATATTAGGGTCATGTGCGGAATATCCGCACCGGAAGGGTTTCGTGGCGCATCGCGGTGAGGTCGGCGCGCAGCGCGCTGGAATGCAGTGCCGAGAGCGGCGCTTCGGCATATTCGGCGGCCAGCGCCGTGATGCGGGGGGCGAGGTTGGCGAGCACCTTTTGGCCGTCGGTTTGCCCCAAGGGCACGAAGCGCACGGCGGCAGAGGTCAGTTGGGCGGCCAAGCCTTGCAGCCAGAGGGTGAGGACTTCGGCGGTGGCCACGCGCAGCGCGGCGGTGGCGGCCCCCACGGCGATGGGATAGGGGCGGGTTGGGTGATCGACTCCGGTGATCGCGCTGATCGCCAAAGCGAAGGCGCGGCCCTGTTCTTGCAGTTCCGTCACCCGCTCGGCGCTGGGGGCGAGGGCAAGGATCAGGGCGGTGAGCCCCGCCAGATCGGCACCGGGCTTGCGGGCATGGGCGAGCAGGATCGCGTCAATCCGGCCAGAGCCGTGGCGCAGGATGGCGGCGATCCATGCTTCCAGATCGGTGGCGGTTTTGATGTCGCCGTCACTGATCGCCACCTCTAGCCCTTGCGAATAGGCGAACGCCCCGATCGGGAAGGCGGGGGAAAGCCATTGCACAAGGCGGAGGCGGTCGGTCGGGTCAGCCATGCGCGCCTCCGAAATTCAGGGCGAAATGGCCTGCGGGGCCGTGATCATGGCCCCCATGATCGTGACCCATCGTGCGGCCATGGCCGTAGGCACCACCTTCGGGGCGGAAGGCGGCGATCTGTAGCGTGAGGGTCGCGCCCAACCCTTTCAGCATCGCCTCAATCACCGGATCGCGTCGGATCACCAGATGGTCGCCCATCACTTGGCAAGGTGTGTGGCGGTTGCCGATATGCCATGCGAGGCGGGCCAGATTGCCCTCCACCCGCACCACGGGTTCTTCCGCCGCCACCACCGCGACCTTGCGGCCATCGTCGAGCAGGAAGGCATCGCCATCTTCCACCGAAATCGTCTCGGCCAGATCGACCATGAAACTGGCCCCACTCTCGCAAGTCAGCCGTTTGCGACGCAGGAAGCGCTCGTCATAGGACAAGATCACCCGATCAATCGCGCCATTCGAGGCATTTCTCAGCAAAGATCGGGCGGGCAGCATCGGTTATCCTTTCGGGGTGAGGGAGGTCAGGCCAAGATCGCGGCTGGCGTCGCCCTTGCGGTCAACCACTTGAGTCTCCAGCCCAAACCCGAGGTCGGGGAAGTAAACCCAGCGCCGGGTGAGGTCGGTGGTTTTGTTGCGAAACACCGCCTCGACGGTTTGCACGCGATAGCTGCAGCCGGATAGCTTAGCGGAGGTTTCCGCCATGAAGCGATAATTGACGGTGTAACTGGTGCGGTCGCGCTGCGAAATCGCAACCGGGCCAAGTTTGAACCGAACCGCCTGAGCGCCACGCTCGGTCACGGTGGTGTCCCACGTGGTTCCGGCGGCAGGCATCGGTGGTTGGGTGGCGAATCTATAGCTGAAAGTGCCGCCGGGGCCGCCCTCGGTCTGATAGGTGTCGGTTGGAACCCATGTCCATTCGGCATCGTAAATCCCCAGCCACGATTGGCGCTTGTCCTGCCAAGCGGTTTTGGAATTTACGGCGTAATCAATGGCAAAACGCTTGCCTTCGGTGCGGATCAAGCCCTGGCGGCCATCTTGGCGCGTGAAGCTTACACCATTGGCAAGGCTGCTGGGGGTGACGCATTCGGCTTGGGCGGGCAGAGCCGTCAGCAGCGATACGATTAGAGCGGCAAATCTCATGGCAAGTCCCCAAAGGTGAAATGCCGAAAACCTAATCCGCAGAGCGGCGGCGCGCAACGCAGCGCCGCGGGATAGGCAGGCGGAGGCCCGCCTGTTTGGAATGGCTTTTGGTCAGCGCTTAGCTGTAGGCCTGCACGCCCAAGATGCGACGCAATTCGCCATCGCGGGTCTTGCCGACTGCGGCCAGTTGCGCGTCGGTTTTGGCGCTGAGACGCTCCGCTTGCCCCATGCGCGCGTGGGCTTCGGCCAATACTGCCATAAACCTTGCAAGGCCGACGAAGGGCGCTGCCAGAATGTGCCCAAGCGCGCGGGCGGATGCGGTCAACGCTGTTGTCTGTGTCATTGGAAACCTCGGATGTGATCCATGTGTTTCCTCCCTGCGTGGTATTTGGGCGCGCAAGCCAGATGAAACAACGCCCTAATCGGCATTGCTGCGTTGCGGCAATCACATGGCTGGGCGGCTGCATCAGAACAGGAAATAGCGTTGGGCCAGCGGCAGTTCGGTGGCGGGCTCGCAGGTGAGCAGCTCGCCATCGGCGCGGACTTCGTAGGTTTCAGGGTTGACGGTGATCTCGGGGCGGGCGTGGTTCAGGATCATATCGGCCTTGCCAATGGTGCGGGTGTTTTTCACCGCAAGCACGGTCTTGCCCAAGCCGAGTTTGCTGCCGACATCATCGGCCAAAGCGGCTTGGCTGACGAAGGTGGCGGTGCTGGCTTGCATCGCGCGGCCCAAAGCGCCGAACATCGGGCGGGAATACATCGGCTGCACCGGGATCGAGCCGTTGGGATCGCCCATCTGCGCCACCGCGATCATGCCGCCCATCAGCACCATCTCGGGTTTTGCGCCGAAAAACGCCGGGTTCCATAGCACCAGATCGGCGCGTTTGCCTTCGGCGATGCTGCCGATATGCGCCGAAACCCCATGCGCAATCGCCGGGTTGATGGTGTATTTCGCGACATAGCGGCGGGCGCGGAGGTTGTCATTCGCGCCCGTTTCATCGCTCAAACGACCGCGCTGGACTTTCATCTTATGCGCGGTTTGCCAAGTGCGGATGATCACCTCGCCAATCCGGCCCATCGCCTGACTGTCTGATGACAGGATCGACAAAGCCCCCATGTCATGCAGGATATCTTCCGCCGCAATCGTCTCGCGCCGGATGCGGGATTCGGCGAAGGCGACATCCTCGGGGATGGATTTATCAAGGTGGTGGCAGACCATCAGCATATCCAGATGCTCCTCCACCGTGTTGCGCGTGTAGGGCATCGTCGGGTTGGTCGAGGACGGGATGATATTGGCATGGCCGACCACCCGCAGGATGTCGGGGGCATGACCGCCGCCCGCGCCTTCGGTATGGAAGGCGTGGATGGTGCGGCCCTTGATCGCCGCCAAGGTGTTCTCGACAAAGCCGGATTCGTTCAGCGTGTCAGTGTGGATCATCACCTGCACGTCCATATCGTCGGCCACCGACAGGCAGCAGTCGATGGCGGCGGGGGTGGTGCCCCAATCCTCGTGCAGCTTCAGCGCCGAGGCCCCGGCCTTGACCATTTCCACCAGTCCTGCGGGTTGGCTGGCATTGCCCTTGCCGGAAATCCCGAAGTTCATCGGGATAGAATCCAGCGCCATCAGCATCCGCCCGATATGCCACGGGCCGGGGGTGCAGGTGGTGGCCAGAGTGCCATGCGCGGGGCCAGTGCCGCCACCGAACAGGGTGGTGACGCCGGAGTGCAGAGCATCCTCGGCCTGCTGCGGGCAAATGAAATGGATATGCGCATCCATGCCGCCGGGGGTCAGGATGCGGCCTTCTCCGGCGATGATCTCGGTCGAGGGGCCGATGATGATATCGACGCCGGATTGGGTATCCGGGTTGCCGGCCTTGCCGATCTTGTGGATCAGGCCGTCGCGCAGGCCTACGTCGGCCTTGTAGATGCCGGAGTGATCAAGGATCAGCGCGTTGGTGATCACGGTATCCACAGCGCCGCCCGCCCTTGGAATCTGCGATTGCCCCATGCCATCGCGGATCACCTTGCCGCCGCCGAATTTGACCTCCTCGCCATAGGTGGTCAGATCGCGTTCCACCTCGATGATCAGATCGGTGTCACCAAGGCGCAGGCGATCCCCGGTGGTCGGCCCATACATGGCGGCATAATCGGCGCGGGCGATGCGTGTGGCCATCAAAGATCTCCCATCACGGCGGCATTGAAGCCGAACACCCGGCGCAGGCCGCCGTAGGGGGTGAGGCGGACTTCGCGGCTCTGCCCCGGCTCGAAGCGCACGGCGGTGCCTGCGGCGATGTCCAGCCGCATCCCGTGTGCGGCGGTGCGGTCGAAGGACAGGCCGGGGTTGGTTTCGGCGAAGTGGTAGTGGGAGCCGACTTGCACCGGGCGGTCGCCGGTATTGGCGACCATCAGGGTGATGCTCGGCTGGCCTGCGTTCAGCTCAATGGTGCCTTCGGCGGGGAAAATCTCTCCGGGGATCATCGCGGCCCCCTTACGCGAAGGCGAGCGCGAGGCCCGCCAGTGCAGTCACGCCACCCAAGGCGCGGGCAAGCCGCCCGTTCAGCGTCAGGCCCAAAGCCAGACCCGCGCCGTGCAGCAGGGCCGTGGCGGTCAGCATCGCCGCGCCAAAGGCCAGCCCGTTGCCGACCATTTCCGCCCCATGCGCCGCGCCATGCGCCAGACCGAACAGGCCGACCAGCGGCAAAGCCACGGCCAAAGACGCGCGCAACGCCAGTGCCACCACCGCGCCGAGCAGGATCACCGAGGCGATCATCGCAGGCTCCACCGCTTGCGCGGCGGCACCCAGCCCAAGGTTCATCGCCAAAGCGCCACCGAGTGCCATCGCCGAAAGAAACCCCGCAGGCAGCGCCCAACGCGCCCGCCCGCCCAAGATCGCCGCCCAAAGCCCGACGCCGACCATCGCCAGCAGGTGATCGGTTCCGGTGAACGGATGCAGAAATCCGGCCTCTAGCCCAAAGCCATGGCCCGGATGCGCCAAGGCGACAGAGGGGGCCAGAAGCAGCGGCAAAGCAATCAGAATACGTTTCATATCAGCCTCTTATCGAATGGGGTGGTGGACGGTCACCAGTTTGGTGCCATCGGGGAAAGTCGCCTCAACCTGTACCGAGTGGATCATCGACGGGATTCCCTCCATGCAGTGCTCGGCGGAAATCACATGCGCGCCCGCTTGCATCAGGTCGGCGACGCTGCGGCCATCGCGCGCGCCTTCGACGACGAAATCGGTGATCAGCGCCACCGCTTCGGGGTGGTTCAGCTTCACACCGCGCGCCAGACGGCCACGCGCCACCATCGCGGCGACCGAGATCAGCAGTTTCTCACGCTCTCGCGGGGTCAGGTTCATCGGTGTCTCCTACATCTGCCAAACGCGCGGTAGCGGTCCGGTCCGCAGAGCCGCAAGCGCTTGGGCTATTTGTTGCTTCAACGGCCAGCCATCGCGGGCCACAATCCGGGCGATACATTTGCCATCCCAAGCGGAAGCCGCAGCCTCACAGCCCGGATGGGTCAGGGTGGCGCGCAGACGCGGCAGCGCATCCTCGGCCCCTTGGGCGATCAGCGCGATCACCGCAAAGCCGCGCGCTTGGCCCAGCAGCGCGGCGCTGGTATCGGTCAGGACAGAGGCCTCCAGCCGCACAGTTTCAGCCCAAACCGGGCGGCCCTGCCGCCGCACCATCCGCGCATCGGTCAGCCGGGCATGTGACAGCGTTTCGCCCATCGCATGACGGCCGAGGATGACGGTTTCCGACAGCAAACAACTGGCGTCTGCGGCCAGATCGACCTGCGTCTCACGCGCCAAATGGCTGGCCTCAAACAAAATCGTCTCTTGCGGCAGCCAGTCGAGATGCCCGCCCGCGCCGACCTTCGCCTGCACCAAAGCCCGCGCCGCAGCGCCCCGGCTGGCATAGACCCGCTCGGCGGTCTGCGTCGTGCCTGTCACCCGACAGCCCGCCGCCAGATCCAGCCGATAGGACAAAACATCGCCATCGGTCAGCCCGCCCGAAGTGTTCAGAAACACCACCTCTGGCACGCCCGACACCCGTGGCAGCATCGCCTTGGCCGAACCACTCTGCGCCAGATCGACCAGACGCGCACGCCCATCCAGACAGCGAAAGCTGGCGAAAGCCGAGCCATGGCTGCGCTGCATTGGGGTGGCCGGGGTCGCGAGCATCAGAGTCTCCTCGACTCCGACTACAGCACCGGCTTTGCGCCGCGAAAATGCGTCGGGCGCTGCGGTGCCGCTCTGCTGTGCATCCGCAGGGGATTGTGCCTAAATTATAGTCGAATAGCGCGAATTATGGGCGAAATACCAAGCCAAACTTCCGCCGCGCCGCGGTATCATCGACGCCTAACGCGGCGGTGCCGTGGTATCGCGCACCACCAACCGCAGTGGCAGAGCCGCCAGTTCGACCACATCCCCCGCGATCCGCGCCGCCAACTGCGCCACCGCCTGCACGCCGATCTCACGCAGCGGCTGCGCCACCGTGGTCAAGGCTGGCAGGACATAACGCGATTCGGGCAGGTCATCGAACCCGATCACCGAGACGTCATTCGGCACCGAAAGCCCCATACCCAGCGCTGCATGAACCGCGCCAATCGCGGCAATATCGGTGGTGCCGATCACCGCGGTGGGTCGTTTTATCATGCTGCCCTGACGCAGAATCCCCACCGCCAACGCGCGGCAGGCATCGAAATCATGCGCGGGGCCCAACACCACCTGGGCGGTCAAGCCTGCCTCGCCCAGACGCTCGATCGCGCCCTGCACCCGCGCCTGCACCGGCGGGCTGTGCTGTGGCGCGCCAATCACCGCAAAGTGGCGATGCCCCAAGCCCAGCAAATGCTCGGCCATCATCCGGCCGCCAGCCAGATGATCTGCCGCCACGCTTTGCACCGCCAAGCCCGGCAAAGCCCGGTCGATCGCCACAATCGGAATCCCGGCATCGACCAAGCGCTGATACTGCGTGCTGTCTTCCAGCACGCTCGCCGCCAGCACACCATCAACTTGCTGCGACAGCAGCATCGAGATGTAGCGGGCTTCTTGATCGGGGCTTTCATTGGTGCAGCAGATCAGCGCCTGCAGCCCGCGCCGGAACAATTCCTGCTCGATCACATGCGCCAGAATGCCAAAGAACGGCACATCCAGCGCGGGCAGAACCACCCCCACCATCAGGCTGGTGCCGCTGCGCATCCGCCGGGCATTGGCATTCGGCGTGAAGTCCAGCTCTGCAATCGCCAGCCTGACCCGTGCCCGCGTCGCCGCACTGACATAGCCGCTGTCATTGATCACCCGCGACACCGTGGTCACCGAGGCGCCGGCCTGTTTGGCGATGTCGCGAATGCTGGTCATCTGCCCTGCGCGCCCCGCTCTCGAAGATGTCGTTCTGTGCTAGTGCCATATCCGGCTTGTGTCAAAGCTATCGCGGCTTTATCGCTTTGCGCAACATCCTCGCATTCCTGCCAGAATCCCCCTGCTGCCAGACCGGAGCCTGACCCTATGCTGACCCTGACCCGCCTTTCCGCTCTGCTGGTCCTGGCGCTGACGCTGGCCAGCTGTCAGGTCGGCAGTGGCTTTACCTCATCGCGCGCGGCCCCGGTCTTAGATGGCGCGCTGCAAGTGGGCGTGCCGCCGGGCTATTGCATCGACGGCAAGGCCAGCCGGGAAAGCCGCGATACCGCCGTGATCCTGATGGGACGCTGCACCGATGCGATGACGGCGGCGCCCGCGCTGATCACGGTCTCCATCGGGCAGGGCGGCTCGGCCGGGGTGATGACGGCGGGTGGTCCGGCGCTGGCGGCGTTCTTCGCCTCGAAACAAGGCCGCGCCACGCTGTCGCGGTCGGGCCGCGCAGGCGATGTCAAAGTGATCGCGGCTTTGGGCTCGGGCGATGCCTTCCTGCTGCATCTGCAAGATCGCAATGTCGGCGAATATTGGCGCGCGGTGATCGGGGTCAAGGCGCGGCTGGTCACACTGTCCGCGACAGGCACCGATGAAGTGCGGCTGGATCCGGCCGAGGGCCGCAAAATTCTGGAAAAAGCCTTGGACGCCCTGCGCGCCGCCAACAAAGCGCCCGCATAAAGCGCGGCCCCGTCGCAATCGCGACAGTTCTTGGCAAATGGCTTGCCTTTAGGGTGGAGTATTAAGATTTTTGCAGCGATAACAGCATAGTTTCCATATATTCAACAATGGCACCCGCAAGGGAAAGCACGGGACGGTTTCATGGCGGGGCGGATGTCAGGATTGGTGGATCGGCTGTTGCACAAGCGCGCCTTGCGTCGCTGGGGTGACGTGGCCGATAACGCGCCCGCCACCGATCTTGACGGCTTGCGGTCCTTGCGCAATCGCGCCCGCGCGCTGCGCCGCAATCTGGATCGGGTGATCCACGAGGCTGACCACCGCCTTGCTTTGCCGGTGATCGGCTCCAACATCATCCGCAAACCGCTGGGCACCGATTGGGCGTGGCGGCCGCAGCTGTGGAAAGGCTCGATCCCGGTGCCGGGGTTTGCCTCCGTGCCCGGCAAGGCCCCGATCTACGAAGGGGCCACGATCTTTCACGATTGCCGCCGCTCGGAACTGACCGTGCGTCAGATCCGTAACACGCGGGAGGCTGACATTGCCCCATTCGGCTTTCGCATGGACGTGTTCCGCTTCGATGGCTCGTTCCTGTCGCTGGTGGTCGATCTGCCAGAAGACGCAGCTAGGGGCCTGAAGCAAAACCACATCATCCGCATGGATGTGATCGTCGAGATGGAAAAGCCGCTGGAAATCTTCGCGCGGCTGAACATCAAACACGGGCCCAACATTGAACAAATCGTCCGCGAATTGCCGCTGAATGAGGAGGAGGTGATGGTCGAATTTGACCTCGCCTATTCCAAGATCAACGAAAAGCGGGTGGAAAAACTCTGGGTCGATCTGATCTTTGAAGGCCCCGAAATGAACCAGATCATCCTGCGCGACGTGACCTTCTCGCGCCGCCCGCGCGCCGAACTCTGAGGTTTTGATGTCTGACACCACACTCACCAAAACCCGCATCCGCGCCGGCATCTGGGAAGGCGTGCTGACCGGGGTGGCCGATGCCCCGGCGCTGGACGTGCTGCACCTTGAACAGCCCATCGCGGGCGTCACCGTCGCGGCCATCGCCGAGCGCCCCGGTGAATTTGCCGTGCAGGTGCCGATCCCGGCGGAACTGCTCAGCGAAGGCGTGCAGACCTTCCTGATCCGCAACCGTGGCACCGGGCAAACCTTGGCGCATTTCACCATCATCACCGGGGTGGCGATGGAAGACGACGTGCGCGCCGAGCTCGACCTGCTGCGCGCCGAGCTGGACATGCTGAAGCGGGCGTTCCGGCGACATTGCCTTGAAACCGCGATGTAGGCTAAGCGTTTGATGTGGAAAGATTGCTGCACAGGGAAAGTGCAGCATTTTTGACTTTTTGCTGCGCAGCATAGCCCGGCACAAGTGACAGCAGATAGCTAGGGTCAGGACCTATTGATTTTGCAACGCAGCCGTGATTCAGGCTCCGCAA
>CAYLYV010000174.1:0-9535 GCA_964387655.1 uncultured Cypionkella sp.
ATGCGATCATGCTGGCCATTGCCTTTGGTGTGGCCGCCGCCCGCGGGGCAGATGCGGTCGCCACCGCCGTGCATGGCGGCGATCATTTCCTCTATCCCGATTGCCGCCCCGGCTTCATCGACGCGTTCCAAACCATGCAGCGCCATGCGCTGGAGGGCTATGCCCACATCGCGCTCTATGCCCCGTATGTGAACGTGCCGAAATCAGCCATCGTTACAGATGGCGCCCGACACGGCACACCCTTCGCGCAGACCTGGTCCTGCTACAAGGGCGGCGCGTTGCATTGCGGACGCTGCGGCACCTGCGTCGAACGCCGCGAAGCCTTTGATCTGGCAGGAATTGTTGATCCTACCGAATACACGGATGCGAATTTCTGGCGCGATGCCGTCAAGCGGGGGGCGGTCTGATGTTCCGCATCACCAAGGAGTTCCACTTTTCCGCCTCGCATCAGCTGTGCCAGCTGCCTGCGGATCATCAATGCGCCCGGCTGCATGGGCATAATTACATCGTGGTGGTGGAGTTGGCCGCCGCCAACCTGAACGCCTTCGGTTTCGTGCGCGATTACCACGATCTGGCCCCACTCAAGCGCTACATTGACGACAGTTTTGATCATCGCCACCTGAATGACGTGCTGGGCCATGATGCGGTCACCTCCGAATGTCTGGCGCAGCATTTCTATGACTGGTGCAAGCCGCACCTGCCTGAAACCGTGGCGGTGCGGGTCAGCGAGACGCCAAAGACGTGGGCGGAATACCGGCCATGACCCATGCTGTCGCAGACGAAATCCGTATCTCCGAGATTTTCGGACCGACGATTCAGGGCGAAGGGGCGTTGATCGGTCAACCGACGGTATTCGTGCGCACAGGGGGCTGTGACTATCGCTGTTCCTGGTGCGACAGCCTGCACGCGGTAGACAGCCGGTTTCGCGCCGACTGGCGAGCGATGACGACCGTCGAGGTGCTGGATCAGGTGCGCAGCCTGTCGGGGAGTAAGCCACTGATGGTCTCGCTGTCAGGTGGCAACCCGGCCATTCAGCCACTGGGGCCGCTGATACGGCAGGGGCAGGCCGAGGGCTATCGCTTTGCGCTGGAAACCCAGGGCTCGGTCAGCCGCGACTGGTTTGCTCATCTTGACGTGCTGGTGCTGAGCCCGAAGCCGCCCTCCAGCGCGATGACAACTGACTGGGCGGCGCTGCGGGCTTGTGTGGAGGCCGCCACTGTGGGGCCGCGTATCGTGCTGAAATTCGTGGTGTTCGATGCAGCGGATTATGCCTATGCCCGCGACGCTGCCGCTCGGTTTCCCGGCCTGCCGGTCTACCTGCAACCGGGCAATCACACTCCGCCGGGGCCTCAGGACGGCGATGCCTTTATCGACACCGATGGTATTTTGCAGCGCATGAGCTGGCTGGTGGATCGGGTGATTGCCGACCGCTGGTTTGCCGCGCATGTGCTGCCACAACTTCACGTTCTGCTTTGGGGCAACAAACGCGGCGTTTGACCGCGACGGAGACCGACATGACCGACATTTACAACGACCTGAAACAGCTTGGCAGTGCCACGCCGCTGCCGCAAAGCCCCGAGGCTGCGGTGCTGGAGAAGGTCGCGAACCCGCAGGCCGATACAGCCTATTGCGTGCGCTTCACGGCACCGGAATTCACTTCGCTTTGCCCAATGACCGGTCAACCCGACTTCGCGCATCTGGTGATCGACTATGTGCCCCGGCATTGGCTGGTCGAAAGCAAATCGTTAAAGTTGTATCTTGGGTCTTTTCGCAACCACGGTGCCTTCCACGAGGATTGCACCGTTTCCATTGGCAAGCGACTGGTCGAACTGCTCGACCCCGAATGGTTGCGTATCGGCGGCTACTGGTATCCGCGCGGTGGTATCCCGATCGATGTTTTTTACCAGACCGGCCCGGCGCCGCAGAATGTCTGGATCCCCGATCAGGGCGTCCCACCATATCGCGGGCGCGGCTAAGCCTTGCCGGGCGGTGCAATTCGAACAGCGGCGTGTTGCCGATCGCATCGAGAATATGCTGCTGGTTGTGCCTGATCCTGTTCTCTGGGCTGGGAAGATCCAATCAGGCCGCAGCATTGACTGGCCACCTCAAGGTGTCAGGTCCAGCGCCTCAACCACGCTGTTATAAGGCAGGCCCGCCGTGTCATTCAGCTTTTGCACCTGCGCTTTGGATATACCATCAAACAGGCACATGCAGCGGCCATCGTCGGGCGCGAAGGTCGAGCGGATGTAGCTGATCCTGGAACCCTGCGCGGTCATATCCTGCGCGGTCTTTATCGCGGCCTGCTGGGCGCCGGCCAGATCGGTCATGCTGATGCCCTTGAGATCGCGTTCCACCATATAGACTGTCATCTTCCGACTCCTTGGCTGAAGTTGTGTCAATATGAAGCGCTTGAACGGCCGGAAAGGACAACGGGAAATGGTTATCAATCCATAACCGCAGGTTTTGTAAATTCGTGTAGGATGGCGCTGCAGCCTCCCAGAGGCTGGGCGCACAAGCGGGGGATCAGCATGGAAATGTCGCAGATAAGATATGTTCTGGCCGCCGCGCAGACGCTCAATTTCACCAAGGCGGCGCTCCAGTGCAATATCTCGCAGCCGGCGCTGACCAAGGGTATCAAAACACTGGAGCTGGCGCTAGGCGCGCCAGTGTTTCACCGCGAAGGCAAGCGGATATTGCTCAGTGATTTCGGCCGTTCGATGCTGCCGCATCTGCAACATATCGTCGATGAAACCGAGGCGACGCAGTTGCTGGCACAGAATATGCGTCTTTTGCACAAGGTGCCGATCCGGCTGGGGGTGATGTCCACCGTTGGCCACATCCGTCTCGCGCGGTTTTTGGGCCAGTTCGAAAACAGCTATGAGGGGATTGAGCTGAGCGTGACCGAAGCTCCGGTTGCCGACCTCAGGGCGCAGCTGGAGGATGGGACGCTGGATGTGGCCGTGCTGAACCCGATGGATGGCCTGGGCGAAACGTTCCACGCCCAGCCGCTATATACTGAACGCTATATTGTGATCTTCCCGCCCGAACACCGGCTGGGTCATCTGAACGCCATCAAATTGGCTGATCTCTCGGGCGAGCCTTATATTGATCGGCTGGCCTGCGAGTTGCGCGACAGTGTGATGGCGGTCTGTGCGGAAAAGCAGGTTCAGCTTTACGCAAGGTTCCGCTCTGACCGTGAAGACTGGGTGCAGGCGATGGTGCTTGCCCGGATCGGCTTTGCCTTCATGCCTGAATATTCAGTGTCGCTGCCGGGTCTGCTGCAACGCCCGCTGGTCGACCCGATCGTTGAACGCAACATCGCCTTGATCACCGTGCCGGGGCGGCCGCACTCCCCCGCTGTCGCAGCCTTCGTGCACGCCGCCAAATGCTTTGCCTGGCCGGGGTGAAATTGTGTTACCCGAACGCCCCAGAATGTCTGCGCAAATTCGCGCGGCATCGCCCGTCAGGCTGATATTACGCTCCAGTTTCGCGCCGATGCCTACGTCCTGCACCAAACGCACTGTGCCCGCGTTCGGCGATTGCGCGAAAGCCTGATCGAGGTGCACTTGTCCGAGATAAATTCCAGCATAACTCTCAGGTCGCCAGTCAGCAGTCGCCGATCTCAATCGGTCCATCCAGCAGCGCGTCGTCAAGCTGCAATGCGCGTTGTGTTCACGGGCTAAGAAGAACCTGCATCAAGTTCCTTTGTGAACCGCACCTAGTTTACCGGAGGTTCCAACTCCTGAGTAGGATTGAGCATCATGTGCCGGGGATGGCATCACGGAGAGCTTCAGCACCTTGACCTGCAAGGGCCGTACCATTCCTGACGGCTTTGCCACCATGCCCCTGCATGAGCGGAAGGTTTAGCAGCATGGCGTGAGCGGGCTTTGCTCGTCGATCCACACTTCTGTCCTTAGACAAACCAAAGCCCGGCCCCCTGGCCGAGATTGCTCATCCTAAGACGACCCATATTGGTGAGGAACTCGACCCACTGCATGTTGTATCATGTGCATTTTGACCGCTTTAACCATTGGAATCTGATGGTTTTCTAGTTGCCGTTCCGTCCTAGCTGTGACCGCTGTTCTGACCTTAAGCGGGAACCCGTTTCGCACCTTGGCTACGTCTGATCCAGAGCACTCGATACAGCCGTTGAGCGAACGTGACTGATGCACGCCTTCGCGGCTCCGCAATACTTGACAAAATCACTTGGTATGCATAGGCACCATTCCTGCAAAAGCGCATGGTCTTTGGGAGGGTGGTTTGTTCTATTCTGCGGAGAACCTGCTCGGTTTCGGGGATAAGCCCTGCCTGATCCACAAGGGCAACGAGACCAGCTATGCCAGCCTTGCAGCGGCGGCAGAGCGGTTTGCGCGCCGGTTTCCGGCCCAGCGTGGTCTCGTGGCCATCGAACTGGCGGCCGATCCGACGGCGATTGCTGCATATCTTGGTGCCTTGCAGGCTGGCCATGCCGTCATGCCTCTGCCCGCCGACGCACCAGAGATTGCCCAAAAGCTCGAGCGGCGGTTTCGCCCGGCGGCTAGTTGGCGCCGCATTGGGGGACGATCGCGTCTGCTGTTCCATGAAGCGCCTGCAACCCTGCATCCCGATCTGGCGCTGTTGCTGCAGACCTCGGGCAGCACGGGGCAAGGCCGGGGCGTGCGGCTGTCCTGCGCGGCTGTCGAGGCGAATGCGCAGAACATTGCCGAATATCTCGAGATCGGGGCGCAGGACCGGGCGGCGCTGGTACTGCCGCTGCACTATTCCTATGGCCTATCGGTGTTGCACTCGCATCTGGCCCGAGGGGCAAGTCTGTGGTTGGCCGGGGGCTCGATCCTTGATCCAGGTTTCCCCTCGGAGTTGGCGGCGTCAGGTGCAACCAGCCTTGCCGGGGTTCCCCATCACTTCCGCATGTTGGCACGTAGCGGCCCCACTGATGCCCTGCCAGATCGTCTGCGCTGCTTGACGGTCGCTGGTGGTGCGATGCCAGCAACCCAAGTGCGCCACTGGGTACAGGTCATGGAGGCGCGCAACGGGCGGTTCTTCGTGATGTACGGCCAGACCGAAGCGACCGCCCGGATCGCCTTTCTGCCGCCTGGCCATGCCGCGACGGCGCCGGACGCCGTCGGACAGGCCATTCCGGGCGGAACCCTTCTGCTGCGCGACGCCTTCGGGCAAGAGGTCGAGGGGCAAGCGGTCGAGGGAGAGCTGGTCTATCGCGGTCCCAACGTAATGATGGGCTATGCCGAAACCACTACGGATTTGGCGCTTGGGCCACAGCTGAGTGAACTTGCCACTGGTGATCTGGCGCGGCGCGGTACGGATGGTTTTTACCGCATTGTCGGTCGTCTTTCCCGCATGTCAAAGATCGCGGGGCTTCGCATCGGCCATGATGCGATGGAACGAGCCTTGGCCGAAATGGGGCACGACGTTGCCGTCTGGGGCGATGACGAGACGATCTGGATCGCGGCGCATGACACGTCGCAGGCGCTGGCCGACAAGGCGGCGCATCTCGCAGGCATCGGGGCACAGCATGTGGTGACCGTTCCCTGCGTTGCCTTTCCGCGCCATGCCAATGGCAAGATTGACTTTGCCGCCCTCAAGCAACTTGCAGTACTGCCGCCGCCCGAGACCGATGTGCAGGCCTTGTTCGTCCGGACCTTCGCGCCGCACCCGGTCGGGCCGCGCGACAGTTTCGAAAGCCTTGGAGGCGACTCGCTGCAGCATGTCGAACTGTCCTTGGCGCTTGACCGCCATCTGAGCGGCTTGCCAGACCGTTGGGAACAGATTGCTATCGCCGAGTTGCGGCCTGCCCCGGCCAATGGGGCGAACCGCATTCCCATGCCGATGCTGATGCGCGCTGCTGCCATTCTGGCCGTTGTGATCGCGCACCAGACCCTATGGCCCGTTTATGGCGGCGCGGCGGCGATGGTCATCCTTCTGGGGATGAGCGTTGGTCTGCACCGGCGTCAGGCGCTGATCGACGGGGATGCGATGCGCTTTCTTCATCCGGCGCTGCGGGTGCTTGGCCCCTATGGCCTTGTGCTTGCTGGCTATGCGCTAGCCTGGCAACAGGTGCCTTGGGCATCGGTATTCCTGATTGGGAATTTCGCGGTAACAACCCCTGAAACCCATCTGATGCTGCCGTATCTCTATTGGTTCGTCGAAGCCTATGCGCAGATCAGTCTGGTTCTGCTTGTGCTGTTCCGGTCGGGCCGGATGCGTGGCTGGCTCAACGCCTCGCCTTTCGGTATCGGCCTTGCTCTCTTGGGTGGCGGCGTCATTCTGCGGTTGACCCTGCCCGAAATCTGGCCGCTGCCCGCCGGGCGCTCACAGTTTTCGGTTCCTTGGGTCTTCTACCTCTTCGCCTTGGGCTGGTGCATCGCTGCCGCGAAAAACGCGCGGCAGCGCGTCTTGGTGTTGATGGCTGCGGCAATCATCCTGCCCGCCGCAGCGTGGCTCGGCGGAAATTGGTACGGATCGTGGATAAAGTATCTTAGCCTTCTGGGGGTGGTGGGCCTACTGCTACATGTGCAGTCAGTCGCCCTGCCTCGTCTGGCCGTACGCGGATTCATGCATCTGGCTCAAGCGGCCTTTCCGATCTACCTGCTACATCGCCTTGTACCCGAGGTGCTGATACCCCTCTTGGACATCGCCCTTCCGACCCCGGCTGCCAACGCGGTGGCCATTCTGGGCGGAATCGGGCTTGGCCTTATGGCGGCACGCGGACTGTCCGCTGTGATAAGCCTGCGCGGCCGCATCCGTCGATCCCCCCAAGGCTGGCGGCTCGGCCTTGTCCGAAAAGGGTTATAGATCGGCCTCCCGACTGCCTGATCTGTCTCACGCTGGTGGACACCACATCGTCAAAGCTGGGATTCTTCCTGTGCTTTCCGAAAGACTTTCGGCTGTTCGGTGCCTTGCGCGCAGGGATCGAGCATTTCCGTTTTGGCGCATCATCTGCTGGAGGCGGCATCACCAGCCCGCACCTATCCTTACCGATGCAACGTCCTGCTCCGCAATTTGTGTATTGCCGGAAGGTAAACTTACGGGCAAAGACCGTAGCATGAGCAGGATACTTGTCATCTTGAGCTTGGTTGTAACGCTGGCAACGCTCCTTGTTGCCCCGGCGCAAGAGACCTATGCCGCCGTTTCATCCGTCTCTTCGCCGGTGATGCAAATGGACGATGGCGCACCCTGTCCGCAGCAAGGTTGTGCCAAAATGCCGGATTGCCCGATGGTGCTGTCCGGCCTGCCCGGATTTGCGGCGGTTGCGGTACAAGTAACCACATCGCTGTTCCAAACCACTGTCCAGACTGTACGCTTTGCCTTTTCGGCCCAGCCGGAGTTGCCATCTTTGGATGGCGGCGGGTTACGAAGGCCTCCCAAAGCCTGATTGTCAGGGGTGCTACGTGCGCCCGGAAACCGCACGGCATCAAGCCCGTGCGGCTAATCCAGTTTGGCCTTTGCCAAGCTGCCATCGCGCGACTGCGCGGCTCTGACAATCGGAAATGCAATCATGAACACCACCCTCTTTTTGCGCAGCATCGTGCTGGCGCAGGCTCTTGCACTCGGCGCAGTGATGAGCGCGCAGGCCGCCCCTAAAGACTATGCTTTCAAAATCACGGACAGCGAAATTCACCCGGGCGAAGGCGCAATTTTCTCGGTCAGTCTGACGGATTTACGCACAAACACACCTGTCACGGGTGCTGTGATCTTCACCACGCGTCTTGATATGGCACCCGAAGGCATGGAGGGCATGACAAGCCCAGTTGAAGTGCTGCCCGAAGGTGCGCCGGGCATCTACAGCCTGAAGGCTGATCTGGCGATGGCTGGAAATTGGCGCTTGCAGATTGCCGCCAAGGTGCAGGGCGAGGCGGATACCGTGCAGGGCGAGTTGATCTTCGGCGTGCAGAAATGAGCGTCCTTGGCAAAACCCTCATGGTGGGGCTGATCGCCGGGTCTGCGGGTTTTGCCGGGATTTGGGCTGGGAATCAGGGGTTGGCTCCGGCTGATATTCCCGCATGGGTGCGTGGGTCTGCGGCCCGGCTTTTGGGCACAGACGCCGAAGCCATGGCATCGACCAGTCTTGAAACATCGTCAATGGCTGCCCCGGAGGGGGCGGTCATCTACTACCGCCACCCTGATCAAGCCGCATATTCCCCAAAGCCTGTAAAAACATCAGATGGTCGTGACTATCTGCCAGTTCTGGCCAGTCAGGACGTAAATTTTGATCCTCTGGCAAAGCCCGCCACGACGGCTCCGGCTGCGGCGCAAGCCGACATGCGCATTCTCTACTACCGCAATCCAATGGGGCTGCCAGATACTTCGCTCACACCGAAAAAAGACTCGATGGGGATGGATTATCTTCCGGTCTATGACGGCGAAGAGACTGATGGATCGACAATCACAGTCTCGGCGGGAAAAATCCAGCGCACTGGGGTGAAGACCACGCACGCCACGCTGTCTTCGATCAGCCAACCGATCATGGTGCCGGGCGTGGTGGAGCATGACGAGCGCAAGGTCAGCGTAATCTCGCTGCGCAGCGACGCCTTTGTTGAAAAGGTTGCCGACGTGACAACCGGGGCACCGATCAAAGCCGGGCAACCTTTGGTTACGCTTTATGCCAAGGAATTTACCTCTGCCGGGGCACAATACGCGGCGGATTTGCGCAATGGTGGCAAGGTAAAAGCAGCGGGCAGCTTGCAGCGCCTGCGCAACCTTGGCGTGCCTGCTCAAATGATTTCGGAAATTGAGACAACTGGCAAACCGCCGATCTCGGTCACCTTAATGGCCCCACAAGATGGCGTGGTGCTGGAACGGATGGCGGTGGATGGAATGATGGCCGAAGCGGGCGAGACACTGTTTCGTATCGCTGACACCTCGACCGTCTGGATCATTGCCGATGTGCCGGAATATGAGCTGGCCTCGGTGCAGCGCGGTGCCGCAGCCACCGTGCGGTTCCGCAGCCTGCCGGGGCGGGTGTTTTCCGGCAATGTCGATGAGATCTATCCCGAAATTCAGGCTGAGACCCGCACCGCCAAGATCCGCGTCGAGCTGCCAAACCCGGACGGCGCGATGATTGCGCACATGTATGCCGATGTGGAAATCGCAGCTGGAGCAGCAGTGCCAGTTGTTGCAGTGCCATACAGCGCCGTGATCGACAGCGGCGACCGCCAAGTGGTGATCGTCGATCTGGGAGAGGGGCGGTTTGAACCCCGCGATGTGCAGATTGGCCAGCGGGGTGCTGGCATGGTCGAAATCAGGCAAGGTGTCGCCGAAGGCGAGACGGTGGTGGTGGCGGCCAATTTCCTGATCGACGCCGAAAGTAACCTGAAAGCCGCCTTGTCAGCGCTCGCTCCGGTGGAGACGCAGCCATGATCGCCAAACTGATCGGCTGGTCCGCCCGCAACCTGGTGCTGATTCTGTTTGCCACCGCCGTCGCCGTCGCTGGGGGAATCTACGCGATCCGCACCTTGCCACTGGAGGGGTCTGATGCCGGAGGGGGCAGGATAGTACGCTAAGGGCTGATTTTGGCCTC
>CAYLYV010000175.1:0-9387 GCA_964387655.1 uncultured Cypionkella sp.
AATCGTGCCGATGTTGACGTGCGGTTTGTTCCGTTCAAACTTTGCCTTTGCCATGATGGCCTCCTAATTAGATCGGGTGTGGTGCGGATAGGCACCCTACGAGGTGGTAGGGCGGGCGTGAGCCCGCCACACCGGTTATGCGTATTTCTTCTGGATCTCGTCCGAGATGTTCTGCGGAACGGCATCATAGTGGTCGAAGGACATCGCGAAGGTTGCCCGACCAGAGGTCATCGAACGCAGCGTGTTGATATAGCCGAACATGTTCGCCAAAGGCACCATAGCGGCGATGACGTTCGCGTTGCCGCGGCTGTCCTGGCCGTTGATCATGCCCCGACGCGAGGTCAAGTCGCCGATGACGCCGCCGGTGTATTCTTCCGGGGTGACGACTTCGACTTTCATGATCGGTTCCAGCAGCTTCGCGCCGGCTTTCTTCAGACCTTCACGCATGGCTGCACGGGCCGCGATTTCGAACGCAAGAACGCTCGAGTCAACGTCGTGGTAAGCCCCGTCGATCAGCGACACTTTGAAGTCGATCACCGGGAAGCCTGCGAGCGGACCGGAATCCATCACCGACTTGATGCCTTTTTCAACGCCGGGGATATATTCCTTCGGCACCGAACCACCCACCACTTTGGCCTCGAACGAATAGCCTTCGCCCGGTTCCGTCGGCGAGATGATCAGCTTGACGCGCGCGAACTGGCCGGTACCACCGGTCTGTTTCTTGTGCGTGTAGTCGATCTCATGCTCACGCGAGATGGTTTCACGATACGCCACCTGAGGCGCGCCGATGTTGGCTTCAACCTTGAATTCGCGACGCATACGGTCAACGAGGATATCGAGGTGAAGTTCGCCCATGCCCTTCATGATGGTCTGGCCCGATTCAAGATCGGTTTCGACGCGGAAGGACGGGTCCTCGGCAGCCAGACGGGCCAAAGCGATGCCCATCTTTTCTTGGTCGGCTTTGGTTTTCGGCTCAACCGCGATCTCGATCACCGGGACCGGGAAGGTCATGGTTTCGAGAACGACGGGATGCGCCGGATCGCAAAGCGTGTCGCCGGTGGTGGTCTCTTTCAAGCCGCCCAAAGCGATGATGTCGCCTGCAAAAGCTTCGGCGATTTCTTCACGATCAATCGCGTGCATCATCATCATACGGCCAACGCGCTCTTTACGCTCTTTGGTCGCGTTCAGCATCGGATCGCCTTTTGCAAGCGTGCCCGAATAGATGCGCGTGAAGGTGAGCGAGCCCACGAAGGGGTCGTTCATGATCTTGAACGCCAGAGCCGAGAACGGCTGCTCGTCCGAAGCCGAACGTGCGATGTTACGGGTTTCCGTCTCATCACCGGGTTTGAAGCCCATGTAGGGCGGCACGTCGAGCGGGTTCGGCAGATAGTCGATCACCGCGTTGAGCAGAGGCTGCACGCCTTTGTTCTTGAACGAAGATCCAGCCATCACCGGCACGAAGTCGATTGCCAGCGTGCCCTTGCGGATCAGCGCGCGCAGCGTGGCAACATCAGGCTCGTTGCCTTCCAGATAGGCTTCCATCGCCGCGTCGTCTTGGCCCACTGCGTTTTCCAGCAGGTTCAGACGCCATTCGTCGGCAGAAGCTTGCAATTCGGCGCGGATCGGTTGACGGATCCAGGATGCACCAAGGTCTTCACCTTGATAAACCCATTCTTCCATCGTCACGAGGTCGATGATGCCTTCCAGCTTGTCTTCCGCGCCGATCGGCAGAACGATCGGCATGGCGTTCGCGCCAGTGCGGTCTTTGATCATCTTCACGCAGTTGAAGAAGTCAGCGCCGGTTTTGTCCATCTTGTTGACGAAGACAATCCGCGGAACCTTATAGCGGTCGGCTTGACGCCAAACGGTTTCGGTCTGCGGCTCAACCCCTGCGTTGCCGTCGAGCAGAACGACAGCGCCATCCAACACAGCCAGCGAACGCTCAACTTCAATGGTGAAGTCAACGTGGCCGGGGGTGTCGATGATGTTAAAGCGGAACTTGTCCGAGCGCGCATGCTCCAGGTTTGGATCAATCGTGCGCTCCCAGAAAGTCGTGGTCGCAGCCGAAGTGATCGTGATCCCGCGCTCTTGCTCTTGCTCCATCCAGTCCATCGTCGCGGCGCCGTCATGGACTTCGCCGATTTTATGGGACTTGCCGGTGTAGAACAGAATACGCTCGGTCGTCGTGGTTTTACCCGCGTCGATGTGAGCGATGATGCCAAAGTTACGGTAGCGTTCCAGCGGAAATTCGCGTGCCATGATGCCCTCTTACCAGCGGTAGTGGCTGAATGCTTTGTTCGCATCCGCCATCTTGTGGGTATCTTCGCGTTTCTTAACAGCCGTACCACGGTTGTTGCAGGCATCCGACAATTCGGCAGCCAAACGCTCTTCCATGGTGTTTTCGTTGCGCTTGCGCGCAGCGATGATCAGCCAACGGATAGCCAGCGCTTCGCGGCGCTCGGTGCGCACTTCAACCGGAACCTGGTAGGTTGCACCACCGACGCGGCGCGAACGCACTTCGACGGAGGGTTTGACGTTTTCCAGCGCTTCGTGGAAAGCGGAAATCGGTTCACGCTTCAGACGGGTTTGCACCCGCTCAAGAGCGCCATAAACGATGCCTTCTGCGACCGACTTTTTGCCGTCGAGCATCAGGTTGTTCATGAATTTGGTCAGAACCCGGTCACCATATTTGGCGTCGGGAAGAATATCGCGTTTTTCAGCGGCGTGACGACGTGACATGTTCTATTTCCTCACTTCGGACGCTTAGCGCCGTATTTCGAACGACGCTGACGACGCTCTTTGACGCCTTGGGTATCCAAAACGCCGCGAAGGATGTGGTAACGCACACCCGGCAAATCCTTGATACGACCGCCGCGGATCAGAACCACAGAGTGTTCCTGAAGGTTGTGCTTTTCACCGGGAATATAGCAGATCACTTCGAACGAGTTGGTCAGACGCACTTTGGCGACTTTCCGCATAGCCGAGTTCGGCTTTTTCGGAGTGGTGGTGTAAACGCGCGTACAAACGCCACGCTTCTGCGGGCAAGATTCCAAGTGCTGCGACTTGGACTTGCGGACGTTAGGCTCCCGCGGTTTGCGGATGAGCTGTTGAATAGTCGGCATTCAGCTACCTCGTGTTGTCCCATTCAAGAGACTGTCAATACTCGCCCCGCGCTTCGGGGCACTGCTTCTCGACGTCTTTCTGTGCAGATCACAAAAAGATAAAACCGCAGACGACACCCCGAGGGGGCGTTGCGGTGGAATTCCAGAGGATCGGGGCGCGAGGCTCGGATCATGACCACATCAAGCGTAGAATCCTTGGCCCAAAAGAGAGAGGGAGCCTTGGATAGCGCGGCTGATAGACAGAGTCGGTCGGGATGTCAACAGCCGCAGGGGTCAGCGGCTGGATGTGGCTTGGCTTAGCATCAGACGGGCGAGAATGGCGGCGATCAAGCTGATCAGCAGGATGGAAAGCAGCACATCCGACAGGAAATGCCCACCGGCGGCGACGCGTTGCCAGCCGACGAAGCCAAGCATTGCAAGAGCTGCGGCTTGCCCTGCGCGGTAAAGCCCTGGGCTGAGGCGCGCGCGATAACGGTAGAGAATCATCAGCATGGCGATGGTCAGTGCGGTGGTGCCCGCGCCCTCCCCCGAGACGAAAGAGCAGTTCTTCAGGCATTGGTCGCTGATCTGCCAAGCCGGGGAGAACTGCGCCGTGCCGCCGAACTCGGCAATCTGGGTGGGGCGGGCGCGGCCCCAATAGGATTTGAAACCTTGGTTGACCGCAAGACCTGGCCCCGCCACGAACATCGCGAGAATATAGCCCCAGAACCGCGCGTCGGTTTTGTGCCAATATGACAGACCCAGCAGCACGGCTGCCACAAAGGCCATCACCAGCGTGCCATTCCAGATCTGGTTGCGCAAAAACTCCACCACGAGGTTCTGCTTGATCGGGAAGCCCGTTGCGTCATGGAAATAGCCCGTCACCGCAAGGTCGATCCCCGGCCAGATGCCGAAGATCAGCAGGGTGAGGCCGATCAGGCCGACCAACAGCGCGATGGTTCTATTGCTGGGCATTGGCACATGCGGCGGGCACGAGGTAGGCGGCCAGACCGGACTTCCGATACGCCCCGCCAGTTGGGTCTAGCGGGTAAGTTGCCGTCGCACAGGCGGGGGCGGTCTTGGTGATCCACAGTAGCGGCCCGGTCAGATCGGCGGGCAAAGGATAACGCTGTTCGTAATGGTTTTGCGCACGGCCTGTCGGGCGGGGGGCGTAGTAGGTCAGGCCTTCGGATTGGCCGGTGTAGAACAGATCGGCCAGCACAGACCGATTGTCGGCAAGGATCGGCGGGTTGCCCTGGCTGTGGGCGATGGCAATGATCTGACGGCTGAGCGCGGCACGCCCCAACTGCCGCTCGATCAACGGCGCGCCTTGCCACTCAATGCCGGTGAAAATGGTGAGCAGCGGCAGGGTGATGCAGAACACGGCGTTGATGGCGAAGGAGGCCGTTAGCCAACGCGGGCGGTTTTGCAGCAGGCCAATGGCGAGAGGAATCCCGGCGAAATAGGCGGCCACCGCCCAATTCGCCTGCGCCGTGCCCAGTAGGGCCTGCACCGTCACCACCAGCAGCGGTGGCAGGACGAATGCGGCTTGGATCGGCAGCTTGCGGATCGCCAGCAGCACGGCGGCAAAGATCACCGGACCCGCGACGGCGAATTGGCTGAGGATGAACTCAGCCGCACTGGCGAAATTCAGCGCGGCGAGGGGATTGTCTTGGCGGACCCAGCCGACATTATCGACGGTGTGGGAGAGCGTGGTGAATTGGTGGGCGATGTTCCAGATCAAGTTGCCCGAAATCATGACGACAAAGGCCAGCATCATGAGCGCGGCGTTGCGCCAGCCGATCCGACCCTCGGGTCTTAGGGCTGCTAGAGCCACCCCGATCAGGAAGTAAATCGCAGCGTATTTCGCCATGAAAGCCGCGCCAATCGCCACCCCGGCCCAAAGCGCGAACTTCGGCGCGCGGGTTTCCAGCAGACGGTGATGCGCGTAGAGAGCGGCGGCAAAGAATGGGGCCATCACCGTATCGGTGGAAATCAGCAGACTGCCCAAGGCGGCAAAAGGCACCGTGGCATAGGCGGCAGCGGTCAGGACCGCCGCGCGCGGGCCGTAGAGCCGCGCGACCCAAGCGCCGAGGATCAGCGCGGTTGCCCCATGCAGAAAGGCTCCGGGCATCCGCACCCAGAAGGTGCTGTCGCTGCCTGCAAGCGTGGTGACGGCTCCGATCAACCAGCCGATCAGCGGCGGTTTCGAATAATAACCAAAGGCAAACTCCTGCCCCCAGAGCCAATACTGCGACTCGTCGACATAGAGATCGGTGCGGTCAAACGCCAGCAACAGCCAGCGCAGCAGCGTGATCGCGGTGACGATCAGCAGTGCCGGGTGGAACCAGCCTGCGGTTTGCTCAGCCTCCGTCAAGGTGCGCTCAGTCAAGCCCGGCCTCATCAAATCCGGCCTTGCGGCCCTTATGGATCAGCCACAGGTTCCGGCTATAGACCACGACCCCCGGCAACTGACCGAGGATGATCACCAGATCGAGTTTGTGGATGCCGTAGGCCAGCACGATCAGCCCGCCGATGATCGAGAAATACCAGAACGCCACCGGCATCACCGATTTGCCCGCGCGCTCGGAGGCGATCCATTGCACGATAAAGCGGCCAGTGAACATCAGCTGGCCGAGCAGCCCGACAGTCAGCCAGATGATATCGGTGGCCGTGCTTGCCCCCAGCTTGGTCAGCAGATCGTGCATCATTGGGCGTCACGCGCAGCAGGATCGGGCACAACCCGCGCCTTCTTGCGGCGGCGCAACAGCCACGCCACGCCGATCAGATCAACGATGCCCACCAAAGCCCGCTGGATGTTGGAATAGTTCGACCGCCCTGCTCCGCGTGGACGGTGGCTGACATCCACATGCGCGACCTGCCAGCCATCGCGGTTGAACAAAGCGGGCAGATAGCGGTGCATGTGATCGAAATACGGCAGATCGAGGAACCCCTCGCGCCGGAAGGCTTTCAACCCGCAGCCGGTATCCCGGGTGCCATCCTGCAAGATCCAGCCGCGAATGCCATTGGCAAATTTCGAGGCGTATTTTTTCGACCACGTGTCCTGCCGATCCACCCTCTGCCCCGCCACCAGACCAATTCGGCCCGTGGTGTCGTTCAGGATCGGGGCCACCAGTTTCGGCAATTCCTCGGGCGGGTTTTGACCGTCTCCGTCCAGCGTGCAGATCACTGGCGCCGTCGCAGCCCTGACACCGGAATGAACCGCAGCACTTTGCCCACCCGAGCGATCATGCCGCACGATCCGCAGATGCGGCATGGTTTCGGCGCGGGCTTGCAACACGGCCACGGAATTATCGGTCGAGCAATCATCCACCACGATGATCTCAAACGGCGCATGGGCGGCCAAGGCGCGGTCGATGCCGTCGACAAGGCTGACGATATTCTCGGCCTCGTTCTTGGCGGGGATCACTACGGAAATACGGGTCATTGGGTTCCTGACCTTAAAGGCCTGCGCTTTGGCCGAGTCTATAGGCCAGCCGCTGCGGCCTTGCAAACTGTCACGCGGCGGCACGGGCGAGTTGGCGCAGTTTTCGCTCGCGCAGCAGGGTGTAGATGCCGGTGGCGACCACAATCGAAGCCCCGATCAGCGCGTAGGTGTCGGGGAAGGTGGCGAAGAATATCCAGCCCAGGATGATCGCCCAGAGCAGTGACGTGTAGCGGAACGGGGCCACAAAGCCGATGTCGCCGACCCGCATGGCAGTGACCGAGCAGATGTAGCCGACGATCACCATGCTGCCCGACCCCAGCAGTTGCAGGATTTGCAACGGCGTGAGGGCTTGCCAGCCTTCGATGGCGGAACCGATGAAGCCCATCGCCATCACCGCAAAGCCTGCGCCGAGGGCGACGACCAGCGAGGGCACGGTTCCGCTGAGGCGGCGCACCGATAGATCGCGGACCACGACCGTGGCAACCGAGGCCAGCCCCAGCACCGACCAGATCGAAAACCCCTCCATCCCCGGCCGGATGATCAGCATCACGCCGAGAAAGCCGATGAAAATCGCCAGCATCCGCCGCCAGCCGATCTGGTCTTTGTAATAGAGGGCGGCGGCGAGGGTGACGGCGAGGGGGGTGACCTGCATCACGGCGGAAAGCGTGGCCAGCGGCATGTGTTTCAGCGCGGTCAGAAACAGGATCGTTGCGGCCACATCCGCGAGGGAGCGCAGGGCGATCAGGGTGCGGTCATGCGGGTTGGCTGGCAGGCGTAAGCCACCCATCGCGCGGGCGAGGATTATCAGGCCCAGCACCGCCACCACGCCGCGCAGGGCGATGGTTTGATAAAGCGGGAGTGCGTGGGTCAGGGATTTCATGATCGCGTCGTTCACCGTGAAGGCGAACATCGACAGGTTCATGTAAAGCGCGCCGCGCAGGTTGTCTGAAATGGCCATTGGTCCCCCCGCTGGCAGGGGTATCAGGTGGGGATGGCGGGGGGAAGGGGGAGGCTTTTGTTGGGGGCTGAAGGCCGGTCCCAACTCGGGACCTTTTTTATGTGTTTTGTTTCAATGAGATGGGGTAGTGAATTTAAGGGTTTGTTAAGGTTTCACCATCCGCGTGGTGGGGCGGAACCCCACCCTACGATTTTTCGGAGAACGCGTTTTAGCGGAACCGTTGAACGCTCCGCGGGGGATATTTGAGCCAATGTGAAAGGGCTAAGCCGAGACTGGGTGGCAAGGGCGCGGGATTTGCTGTCCCGCGCCCTGCCCTGTTACAGCGTCAGCGATGTGATGAAATCGCCGCCAAGGATGGCGAGGGCGATCAGGGCTGCGATGGTGAGTTTGAGGGTGTTGCTTTTCATATCTGCCTCAGAGGAGTTCGGGGAGCAGGGCACCGACGGCGGCGACACCGCCAAGACCGAGGGCGACGATGATCCAGTTGATCAGGATTTGTTTGCCACTTTCGACCGGAACATCGGGCCGGGTCTGTTCGGGCGGAGGGGGGGCGTTGGTTTTGTCTTCAGACGTCATGTTGTATCCTTGCATTGCAGAGCACGACCGCATGAACGCAAAGCTGCGCGCATCCGGGGCGGTTCAGATCAGAACTGTTGCAAGCAAAGACGGCGGCGCGCGGGCTTGCCAGCCGTGGCTGCTCGGCTGCAGCCGCGCTGGCGACAGGCTGGCGCTGCGCAGCCGATGAAAGCCCGTTGGCGGAACCGACGCTGCGTGTTGCGTGGTGTCGAGCAGCGGGATCAGGCGCGCGCGGGTTTCGGGCGCGGTGGGTTTGGCCAGCGCAAATTTCGGCGTTGCGGCCAATAGGCTGACAGGTTGCGTACCGATCTGATCGGCAAAGCTGGTGTGCAGCGCGGCCTGTTGATATTGCAGCAGCCCAGCCAAAAACAGCGCCGCAATCCACAGATTGAGACGGCCCAAGGTGAGAGCAAAGACGCGCAAAGCATGTGTCACGGGCGGCAGTTTCTCAGCTTTGCGCTGCAGTTTCCAGTGCGGATGGGTGTTTGACGCTGCCGGGCGGCGAAATTCGCCACGCGGACCCGCTCGCCCCTGCCCCGCCCCGCCCCCTAGGGCCGCGGGTCATTGCGCAGAGAGCCGAGGTCACGGATCAAGTCCGGGTCGGCCTAGAGAATGATTGGTTGGGTTTTCATCCGACGCGCGTCAGATAAAATGCAAAAGGCCCCCCGATTGCGCGGGGGGCCTTTGCGGTTCAGGTCAGACGATCACTCGTCGCGGCTGTCCGCCGATGTTGCGAAAGCCGCAGGCGCTTCCACCGCAACCGGAGCAGCCAAAGCCGCTGCGACTTCGGCTTCCGAACGCCGGGCGTCGATCACCACGGTGTCGCGGTCGGCTGCCACAGCCTTCACCACACGGGTTGCCCCGCCGGTGCCTGCCGGGATCAGACGGCCGACGATGACGTTCTCTTTCAGGCCGACCAGTTTGTCGCGCTTGCCCTGCACCGAAGCCTCGGTGAGCACCCGCGTGGTTTCCTGGAACGACGCCGCCGAGATGAAGCTGCGGGTTTGCAGCGACGCCTTGGTGATGCCCAGCAAGATCGGCTCGGCAGTGGCCTGACGCATGCCGTGGGCATGTGCCTTTTCGTTGGCCTCGTCGAGTTCGTGCTTGTCGACGTTTTCGCCCTTGAGCAGCGTGGTTTCGCCCGAGTCGAGGATCTCAAACTTTTGCAGCATCTGGCGAACGATCACCTCGATGTGCTTGTCGTTGATTTTCACGCCCTGCAGACGATAGACGTCCTGCACTTCGTCGATCATGTAGTTCGCCAGCGCTTCGACGCCCAGAATACGCAGGATGTCATGCGGCGC
>CAYLYV010000176.1:0-9041 GCA_964387655.1 uncultured Cypionkella sp.
GCGTAGCCGTCCTTGACGTTGACGACTTCGCCCATCTGGCCGAGCTTGGCCACGCGTTCCAGAAGGATCACTTGCATGTCATGTGCTCCTTATTTCACGGCATAGGGCAGCAGGGCGAGGAAGCGGGCGCGCTTGATGGCCTGAGCCAGTTCGCGTTGCTTCTTAGCCGAGACTGCGGTGATACGGGACGGCACGATCTTGCCACGCTCGGATACATAGCGTTGCAGCAGGCGCGTGTCTTTGTAGTCGATTGCCGGAGCATTGTCGCCCGAGAACGGGCAGACCTTGCGGCGGCGGAAAAACGGTTTGTTCGCCATGGTTTAGGCTCCTTTCCTGAGGCTGGGGATCAACGACGCGGGCCGCCGAACGACGGACGCTCGCCACGGTCACCACCGCGGTCAGGACGATCGCCGAACGAAGGACGCTCACGACGCTCGCCGCCGAAACCACCCTCGGGGCGATCTCCGCGCTCGCGCTCGTCACGCTTTTGCATCTGAACCGACGGGCCGTCTGCATGAACGTCGACCTTGATGGTCAACACGCGCATAACGTCATCGTGCAGGCGCATCAGGCGTTCCATTTCCAGAACGGCCGCTGCGGGTGCATCGGTTTTCAGCAAGGCATAGTGGCCCTTGCGGTTTTTGTTGATCTTGTAGGCCATCGTCTTGACGCCCCAGTATTCATGCTCGACAACTTTACCGCCGTTGTCGGCCAGAACCGTGGAGAAGTGCTCGATGAGGCTTTCAGCCTGCGCGTTGGAAAGATCCTGACGCGCGATCATAACATGCTCGTAAAGCGGCATGTGTGCTCCGATCTGTCTATGTGGCGCATTTCATAGGACGGGCAAACACTTTCCGCGGCCCGTCCACGAGAGCCTGCGCCGTTACGTGGAAATGCGGAAAGATGGGGGGCTTATAGAGGAAAGTGCTGGGGATGCAAGCGCAGCACGGCGCCAGCGGGCAATTAATGCGGTTCAACGGGCCGATGCGGGCAGGCCAAAGATGCGGTCGAAGCTCCAGGTGAAAACGTATGTGTAGAGGATGAACAGCACGATCAACCCGGCCTCATATTGCAGCGCCGTCCACAGATCGACCTTCAGCCACCATGCCATGATCGGCAGCACCAAGATCACCAAGCCGCCCTCAAACAACAGCGCGTGGATCGAGCGCCGCGACAGGCTGCGGCCCTTGGTGGTCTGCCGCGCCTCCCATGCCTCAAACAGCGCGTTGAATCCCATGCTCCACGCCATCGCGATGCTGGCGGTGATCGCCGACAGGATCACCGATTGCGTCGCGCTCGCCTCCGACATCGCCAGCAAGCCAAGCGTGGCCACGGCAACGCCAAGGGTCTCAAAGCTGACAGCGTAGATGATTTTGCGCAGAGTTGGGGTCATGCGGGCATCTGGGCCGGGCAGGGCGGTGCTGTCAAGATCAGGCCAATCAGGCGGGACGTTGCACGATTGGCTTTCGCAAGGTAAGCCAAAGGGAAGAATAAGGGAGGGCCATATGAGCCGCGCATTCGTATTTCCGGGGCAGGGCGCCCAGACCATTGGTATGGGCCGGGCTTTGGCCGAGGCCTATCCCGCCGCGAAAGCGGTGTTTGACGAGGTGGATGAGGCTTTGGGCGAAAAGCTGTCCAGCCTGATTTGGGAGGGGTCGATTGAAGATCTGACCCTGACCAAAAACGCGCAACCCGCGCTGATGGCGACGTCTATCGCGGCGCTGCGGGCGCTGGAGAGCGAAGGCATCGGGATTGAAACGGCGTCTTTCGTGGCCGGTCATAGCTTGGGCGAGTATTCCGCGCTTTGCGCTGTGGGGGCGCTCGATCTGTCCGACACTGCACGTCTGCTCAGGATTCGCGGACAGGCGATGCAAGAGGCGGTTCCGGTTGGCGTCGGGGCTATGGCCGCGCTTTTGGGCCTCGATTTCGCCGCCGCCACCGAAGTCGCGGCTGAAGCCGCGCAAGGCGAGGTCTGCCAAGCCGCCAATGACAACGACCCGGCACAGGTGGTGGTCTCGGGCCATCGCGGCGCGGTCGAGCGGGCATTAGAGATCGCCAAGGCCAAAGGCGCCAAGCGCGCCCTGCTGCTGCCGGTGTCGGCGCCGTTCCACTGCGCCCTGATGCAACCCGCCGCCGCTGTGATGAACGAGGCGCTTGCGGGCGTGGTGATCTCGGCACCGAAACTTCCCGTCGTGGTCAATGTCCGCGCCGAAGCCATGACTGAGCCTGACCGCATCCGCGCGTTGCTGGTGGCGCAGGTCACTGGCTCGGTGCGCTGGCGCGAGTCGGTGTTGTGGATGGAGGGCGCAGGTGTGACCGAATTCTGGGAGATCGGCGCGGGCAAGGCTTTGTCCGGCATGATCAAACGTACTGCCTCGGGGGCTGTGACCCGCGCCGTGGGCACACCCGAAGACGTGCTGGCCGCCAAGGGCTGAGTCAGACGATTTTTGAGAAAAATCGTGGCCCGGTTCTGAAACCGCTGCGATTTGGATAAACGGCGGGGCCGTAGGCGCCGCTTCTGAGAGGACAGAACATGTTTGATCTGACAGGAAAGACCGCGCTTGTGACAGGCGCATCGGGCGGCATCGGTGGCGAGATCGCCCGTGCGCTTTACGCCGCTGGCGCGACCGTGGGGCTTTCGGGCACAAGGCTGGAACCCTTGCAGGCGCTGGCGGCAGAGCTTGGCGACCGCGCGCATGTGCTGCCCTGCAACCTTTCCGATCTGGCTGCGGTGGATGAGCTGATCAAGCAGGCGACCGCCGCGATGGGGTCGGTGGATATTCTGGTGAACAACGCAGGCATCACCCGCGACAATCTGTTCATGCGGATGTCGGATGAGGAATGGCAATCGGTGATCGACGTGAACCTCACCGCGACCTTCCGGCTGATGCGCGGCGCCTTGCGCGGCATGATGAAAGCCCGCTGGGGCCGCATCATCAACATCACCTCGGTCGTCGGCCATTCCGGCAATCCGGGGCAGGCGAACTATGCCGCCGCCAAAGCGGGCACTCTCGCCATGTCGAAATCCCTCGCGCAAGAAGTCGCCAGCCGCAACATCACGGTGAACTGTGTGGCACCGGGGCTGATCGAGACGCCAATGACCGAAAAGCTGAATGACGAACAACGCAGCAAAATCCTCGTCGGCGTGCCTGCTGGCCGGATGGGCAAACCGCAGGAAGTTGCTGCAGGTGTGCTCTATTTGGCATCACAAGAGGCCGCCTATATCACCGGAACAACACTGCATATCAACGGCGGCGGCGATATGTCATAAGGCGGCTGGAAGCGGTTTGAAACCGTTTGCCTAATGCGCGCGCCCTTGCTATAGGCGCGCAAGAATACGCCAGCGGCCAATGCCCTTGGTGCCTGCCGATGCAGGAAAGAGCGCCCGCAAGGGCAGGCAAAAGACCGGGGGCGACCCCTAAACGATATGAGGAAAGAACATGAGCGACATCGCTGATCGTGTGAAAAAGATCGTCGTCGAGCATTTGGGCGTCGAAGCTGAAAAAGTGACCGAGACCGCCTCGTTCATTGATGATCTGGGCGCAGACAGCCTCGACACCGTCGAGCTGGTCATGGCCTTCGAAGAAGAATTCGGCATCGAGATCCCGGATGATGCGGCTGAAACCATTCAGACCTTCGGCGACGCGGTGAAGTTCATCTCCTCCGCTGCCTGAGTTTACGATCACGGCATGAAAAAGCACCCCTCGGGGTGCTTTTTTGTTTTGGCGGATCAGAGAGCTTTGAACAGGCGCTGTTCTGGGCAGGCAGCAATTTCACCTGTTCTTAAATATCCCCGCCGGAGGCTCCTGCGGCGCATGTCGGAAGCCTCCGGCGGGGATATTTAAGAACAGGTGAAACACAAAGTGGCGGCGCACCGCATCCCGTCGCGATGCAGGTCGGTCTGGTGTGCGGCGGCAGCCGCGGGCAGGCGGGGCTCGATGCCCTGCCGGCCCGCCACTGGTTCTGGATCACTCTGCGGCCAGACCGGACAGGCGTGGGGTCGGTTTGTGCGCTTGCTCTGCTTCAAGCGCCGCAATCCGGGCTTCCAGCACTTCGGGCGAGGCGGGTTCAAATTCCATCTCTTTCGGCCCGATGATGCCCCGGAACGCGCGCGCGATCAGGCGGGAGAGGTCGTCCATGATCAGATAGAACGACGGCACCACCACGAGGCTGAGCACGGTCGAGACAATAATCCCGCCAATCACCGCTGTGGCCATTGGGGCGCGGAAAGCGCCACCTTCGCCGACGCCCAGCGCCGAGGGCAGCATCCCGGCCGACATGGCAATCGAGGTCATCACAATCGGCTGCGCGCGTTTATGGCCGGCCTCAATGATCGCTTCCAGCCGGCCCATGCCATGCCGACGCATCTCGATGACGAAATCCACCAGCAGGATGGCGTTCTTGGTCACGATCCCCATCAGCATCAGGATGCCGATCAGCACCGGCATCGACAAGGCCGAGTTGGTCAGGATCAGTGCTGCCGCCACGCCGCCAATCGCCAAGGGCAGCGACAAGAGGATGGTGAAGGGTTGCACCACCGATTTGAACAGCAGGATCAGCACGGTCAGCACCAGCATCAGCCCCATCAGCATCGCCTTGCCAAAGCTCGCAAACAGCTCGGTCTGAATCTCGGCATCGCCGGATTCCTTCACAACCACACCCGCAGGCAGTTTGGTTTCGGCGACAATTTCGGCCAGTCGCGTCTTGGAGGTGTCCAGCGCCACGCCAACAGGCAGGGATGCGCCAATCGTCGCCTGACGTTGGCGGTTCAGCCGTTTCACCACTGACGGCCCTTCGCCAATGACGATATCGGCCACCGCAGACAGGGGCACGGTCGCCCCGGTGTTGGTGGTCAGTTTGGTCGCGGCGATGCGGTTCATATCCTCGCGCGAGGCATTGGCCAGTTGCACCCGGATCGGGATCAGGCGGTTGTCGATGGACAGATTTGCCAAGGACACATCCAGATCGCCAATCGTCGCCACCCGCACCGTGGTTGCAATGTCTTGCGTGGTGATGCCAAGCCGGGCGGCTTCTTCGGCGCGCGGGGTGATTTGCACCTCGGGGCGCGGCAAAGCGCCTTCCGAGCTGACCTCGGCGAGCAAAGGCTCGGCGCGCAGGGCTGATTCCAGCGCCGAGGTGGCGGTGTTCAGATCGGCCTCCGAGCTTGCCAGAATCGAATAGGCAATGTCACGCTCGCCACGGTCGTTCAGTTTGAAGGCGCGAATGTCCGGCACGGTGGCGAGGCTGTCGAAAATCTCGGCCTCAATGACGTTTTGCGGCACGGTGCGGCCGTGGTTTTCCACCTCGGGCACCAGCATCCCCAGCAGGGGAATCCGCCGCCCCAGTTGCGACAGTTTCAGCAGCAGGCTGTGGTCGAGCTTGACCAAAGTCACCGTCACCGACGCTCGCCGCACGTCGAGATCGCCTTTCGGCGAGGCCCCGCCGATGACAAACACGTTCTCGACCCATGGCACATCTTTGATGTGGTCACGGATTTCGGCGGTGGTTTTGTCGGTTTCCGCCAAGGTCGAGCCCGGCGGCAGTTCGACCGAGATCGAGATTCGGCTGACATCTTCCGGCGGCAAGAACGAGCCCGGCACCTGCACCATGAAATAGATCGACACGATCAGCACGCCAATCGCGGTGAGCATGGTGAAGTAATAGGAGGGAATACGGCGGAACTTGCCGTTGCGGTTTTTCGGCAGCATCGGCACAGGCAACCCGGTCTGCGTGGTTGCTGTCACCAACCGCAGATAGTTGCGCATGAAGATGCCGTCTTGTGCGCCCTCGTGGTGGCCGACATTGGCGTCTTTCGCGCTCATCAGATAGGCCGCCATCATCGGGGTGATCAGGCGGGCGACCAGCAAGGAAAACGCCACGGCGATGGCCACGGTCAGACCGAATTGTCGGAAATACTGCCCCGGAATGCCGCCCATGAACGACACCGGCATGAACACCGCGATGATCGTCGCGGTGGTGGCCATCACGGCCAGACCGATCTCATCCGCCGCTTCAATCGCGGCGCGGTAGGGGGATTTGCCCATGCGGATGTGGCGGGCGATGTTCTCGATTTCCACAATCGCATCGTCGACCAGAATCCCGGTGGCGAGGGTCACCGCGAGGAACGACACCAGGTTCAACGAGAATCCCAGCATATCCATCGCCCAGAACGTCGGCACAGCCGACAGCGGCAAGGCAACGGCGGTGATCAGCGTCGCGCGCCAGTTGCGCAGGAACGCCAGCACCACCAGCACCGCGAGCAAGGCACCTTCCATCAGCGTGTGCAGCGCGGATTCGTAGTTTCCATAGGTGTAGAACACCGTCTCATCGACCAGCTTGATGCCGACATTCGGGTGATCTTTGCGGATCTGGTCCAGCGTCTGGTTGACGGTTTCGGCCACCGACACTTCCGACGCCCCCTTGGCGCGGAACACCGAGAAGGTCACCACCTGCTCGCCATTCAGTCGCGAGAAGCTGCGCAACTCCCTGTAGCTGTCCTGCACATCGCCCAGATCCGACAGCCGCACATGCCGCCCCGAGGGCAGCGCGATCGTGGTGCCCGCCAGCCCCTGCACGGTGCCGGCATCGCCCAGCGTGCGGATCGCCTGTTCGCCGGTGCCAATCTCGGAGCGGCCCGAGCCGAGGTTGGTGTTGGTCGCGCGCACCTGCGCGTTGACTGCTGCCGCCGAGATGCCAAAGCTGTTCAGCTTCACCGGGTCCAGTGCCACCAGAATCTCGCGATCCGCGCCACCGAAGCGGTCAATCCGGCCCACGCCGGGGCGACCCTGCAGCGCCCGCACCACCACATCATCGACGAACCACGACACCTCCTCGATGGTCATATCCGGGGCGGAAACGGCGAAGGCCATGATCGCATTGCCTTCAACGTCGATCTTGGTGACTTTCGGGGTGTCCACCGCAGCGGGCAATTTGCCGCGCACCCGGTCCACCGCGTCTTTCACATCCTGCAAGGCTTTGTCGGTCGGCACTTCCATGCGGAATTCGACTGCCGAAGTTGACTGACCATCGACCACGGTCGAGGTGATGTTCTTCACCCCGGTGATGCCTGCCACCGCATCTTCGATGATCTTGGTGACTTGGGTTTCCATCTCGGCGGGGGCTGTGCCCGCTTGCGTCACGGTAACGGCGATCACCGGCACGTCGATATTCGGAAACCGGGTGATCGGCAAAGCGTTGAACGATTGCCAGCCCAGCACCATCAGGATGAAAAACGCGAGGATCGGGGCCAGCGGATTGCGGATGGACCATGCAGAGATGTTCATCGCTAAGCCCTCAGTTGGTGTCGGTGGCGGCAGCCACCACCGGGTTGATATGATCGCCGTCGCGCACGAAGGCGCCGGCTTTGGTCACCACGTTGTCGCCAACTTTCAGCCCGTCCAGCACTTCGATCCAACCGCCATCGCGCACGCCTGCGGTGATCATGCGCTGTGACACCACTGCGCCTTGCACCAGCATCACCGAGGTTTTGCCGCCCGAGGATTTCACCGCCGTAATTGGCACGGCGGCAGTGTCGCCTTCATGCACCAGAATACTGGCCTCGACATACATGCCGGGGCGCACCTGCGAGGCATCATCAATCGCAATCCGCACCCGGCCCAGACGCGTCACCGAGTCGATGCTCGGCTCGACCAGAGAAATCTTGCCGGTCAGGGGCTTGACCATGCCCACCAGCCGCAAATCGGCGGTTTGCCCCACCACCAGCCGGGTCAGATCGGCCTCAGCCACATCGGCGCGCAATTCCAAAGCGCCATCGCGGATCAGGGTGAACATCGGCTGACCCGCAGCCGAAGCAATCGCCCCCAGTTGCGCATTGCGCGCGGTGATCTCGCCCGCGAAAGGGGCGGTGACTTCGGTGCGCGCCAGTTGCAGATCGACATTGGCGAGTTGCGCCTCAACCAAGGTTTGCTGCGCCTTTGCGGCCTCCAGCGATTGCACAGCCACCGAAACCTGCGCTTGCGCCGAGACCGAACCTGCGAGCGCGGTATCCGCCGCCGCTTGGCTGGCCGAACCTTGGGCTTTCAGCTTGGCGGTGCGGTCCGAGGTGCGCTGCGCCTCAGCGGCCGACGAGTTTGCCGCAATCACCTGCGCTTGCGCTTGTGCGATCTGGGCTTTGGCGGCGGCCAAGGATGCGGCCAACTGCGCCTTTTGCAGATCCAGCGTCGAGGTCGACAGCCGCGCCAGCACTTGCCCCGCCGTGACTTTATCGCCGACATCGGCCAGCAGGGCTTCAATCGGCTGACCCTCAATCAAGGGGGCGACCTGAATGGTCTCTTGTGGGGCCACCAGCCCCGAGGCCAGCACCACATCGCGCAGATGCCGGGTTTCCACCGCAGACACCGTGATCGCGGGCAGCACTTGCGCTGTAGCTTCAGGCGTGACGGCTTCGGCGCTTTCGGCCCGCATCGGAGTGGCCGTGACGGTTTGCAGGGCTATGAGCGCAAAAACAAAACGGGAGGTTTTCATGGGTCAGCCTTTCGCGCCGTTGGCGGCAATCTCGTCTAAGGTTTGATCAATAATACGCAAAATCATGGCGTTCAGATCATTGCGCAAAATCTCATCCTGCTGCGGCATCATCGCCGAAGATTTCACCAACAGCACGATCAAGGCCGCATGGGCCGCAAACCGCGCGCGGGATTGCTCTAGGCTCAGGCCCGTGCCCGCGGCAAAAGCCTGCATCAAATAATCCGCAATCGTGGTTTCCATCAGGCCGCAAGCGAGGCCAATTTCGGGCTTGCGCAGGGCGGTCGCAGTGATCTCGGCCCAGAGCGCGCCATCATGGTTGCATTGATGCTCGACCAACTTGATGCGTACCTGTTGCCGCATCGTTGCAATCGGGTCATTCGAGGCGAAAATCGGCAGGAAGTCTTGGGCCATTTCCTCAAGATCAAGGGCGATCAACGCCTGCACAATGGCGGCCTTTGATGGAAAATAGCGGTAGAAATTGCCGACGCTCATCCCCGCTGCACGGGCCAGATCCTGCATCGACGCGCCATCAAAGCCCTTTTCGGCAAAGGCCCGGC
>CAYLYV010000177.1:0-8796 GCA_964387655.1 uncultured Cypionkella sp.
TCAGATCATCTTGATCGTATCCTTGCCCACCGCCAGCATATAGCCGCGCCGCGCAATCGTCTTCACCAACAACTCCGACACCATCTGATTGCCCAAGGCATCGCGCAGCCGCTTCACCCGCGTCGCCCCCGCCGCCTCGTCACAATCGGCGGCATTGCGGCCCGAGATCACGCCTTCAATCTGCGCGCCGGTCAGCACATCATCATCCATCCGCGCCTCGGCCAGCACCGACAGGGTTTCAATCGCAGCCTCAGTCAGCGCAAATTCCATATCATTGATATAAACCGCCCGCGCCTCGCGGCTGATCACCAAAGTGCTGACCTGAATCCCTGACCGTTGGATCGCCGAAATCCGCCGATTGAGTGCGATGATCGTCACCAGAAACACCAGTGCGGCGACCATCAGCGCGGTGGCAAACACCAGAAGCACGAAGATCACCGACCGATAACTGGTCAGCACCTCGGAAAACGACGTCCCCGACTGCGCCAAAATCTCCAGCAATTTAATCTCGGCCCCGGTGTTGAGATCATTGTTCTCAACAAACAACCGCTCCACCCGCGCATTGAACGCATTGGCATCTGCTAGGTTCAGAAACAGAAACACCGCAGCGCCGAACAGAATCACCACAATCGCCGCGATCCCGCCCGCAACCATCCGGTTGCCGGCCTTCAGCACATCAGTAGCGGAGGAAGTACTCTCCTGCACTGGCTTTCCTTTCACCCAAACCTTCGGGGCCGAACGTGGACAATACATTCAGCAAAGTCCAGCCACCCGCCGCCAATCTGGGCTTAAGTTCGCCTTTCGCCGCCGCCTTGCTGCCGCAAGCGCCATCGGAAATCTGCGCCACGCCATAGTGCAGCCGCAATGGGCTGTCCTGCTTGGCCTTGTAATCGGCATAACATTCAGCGCTCGCAGGCAGCGCCACGCCAAAAGCCAAAATTGCCGCAAGTAACAGGCGCATGTTCTGCACTCCCTAAATCGTCGACCCACCTTGGGCATAACCGCGCAGCTATTCAATATCGAAGCGGGTTTACGGCGCTGCTATCGCATATCAGCCGACGGATATTGCTTGGCCAGATGTTGAACGACCAATCTCAGGCATCGGCTTCACGCCAGAGGCCCACCCAACACATCCCATCAGAAGGAGGTCATCATGTCCAACACGCCCTACGCATCCGAGACCCTCGCCGAAACCATCCACGCCCTGCGCGACACCCGGCACACCCCGATGTTCACCATGAAGCGTCAGGCGAATATCCTGATCGTGCTGTTGATGTCGATCGCGCTTTTGGCTGCCACCGCGATGCCGTCGCATGCAGAGCGGCGCGACAATGATCTTGCCAAGATCATCGCCGGCGCGTTGGTGATCGGCCTGATCGCCAAGTCGATTGACGACAATAAAGACCGCCACAAGCCGAGGCCGCAACCTCAGCCTGTTTATGAACCGCGCGTGCCCTCGATCTGCGCCATCAGCATCGACAGCAATTCCGGCCAACCCGTGACGATGTATTCGCAGAAATGCCTGCGCCGCGAAGGTTTCGACTATCGCCTGCCGAACTGCGCCCGCGACGTGCGGATTTATGGCGAGGCGGATCGGGTTTATTCCGCCCAATGTCTGCGCGACGCGGGCTTCCGTCTGGGCCGCTGATCCCCGAAATCCGGGCCGCACCCCGATCCCTTAGCGGCCCGATACTTGGGGGCGGCGGCATGAGCAGCGCCGCCCCCCTTTTTTTACCCGGATTTTCGCGCTACGCGAAATGAATGGAAAAATTCGCCGCCAACCTTGATTATGAATCCGCTGCCCATGCCCTCGGCCACCGCCATATCGCGGGCGTTGATGAGGTGGGTCGCGGCCCGCTGGCGGGACCCGTCACCGCCGCGGCCGTTATTCTGGACCCCAGCCGCATCCCGCCCGGTCTGGCCGATTCCAAAACCCTGACCGCTGCGCGCCGCGACGCACTTTACGACGCTATCCTAGCCTCGGCCCAGTGCTGCATCGCGCATGCGACGGTCGAGGAAATCGACCAGCTCAACATTCTGCGCGCCAGCCATCTGGCAATGGAGCGCGCGGTCGCCGGATTGCCGCAGGTGCCCTGCCATATCCTGATCGACGGCAACCTGATTCCCGCCAATCTAAAGGGCCGCGCCAGTGCTATCGTCAAAGGCGACGCCAAATCACTTTCCATCGCCGCCGCCTCGATCATCGCCAAAGTGGCGCGCGATCGCATCATGGTGGATTTGGCGCAACAATACCCCGGTTACGGCTGGGAGCAGAACGCCGGATACCCGACAAAGTTGCATCAGTCCGCCCTCCTAAATCTTGGGGTCACGCCTGCGCATAGACGTTCGTTCAAACCTGTCCACAATATGTTGTATCAAGACAAATCTGTAACCCCTTGATTCAATAAAGAATTTGACGAGTTATCCACAATGACTCATTCTCTGCATCAACAAACGGTGAATAACACCGAGGGCAGAGGCAGAACATGGCGACGAAAAGCAAACCGGCGGTGGATCATATCCTTCCGTTGAACCAAATCCTTGATGGCGACTGTATCGAGCGGATGAACGCGCTTCCGGCAGGCTCGGTAGACCTGATCTTCGCCGACCCCCCCTACAACTTGCAGTTGAAAGGCGATCTGCATCGCCCGGATAACAGCAAGGTCGATGCGGTGGATGACCACTGGGACCAGTTCTCCAGCTTCGCCGCCTATGACAAATTCACCCGAGACTGGTTGGCCGCCGCAAAACGCCTGCTGAAACCGAATGGCGCGATCTGGGTGATCGGTTCTTATCACAACATCTTCCGCGTTGGCTCGGCCCTGCAAGACCAAGGCTACTGGATGCTGAACGACGTGGTTTGGCGCAAATCCAACCCGATGCCGAACTTTCGTGGCAAACGCCTGACCAATGCGCATGAAACCCTGATCTGGGCCTCGCGCGATGAGGACAGCAAATACACCTTCAACTACGAAGCGCTGAAAGAGTTGAATGACGGCGTGCAGATGCGGTCCGACTGGGTGCTGCCAATCTGCACCGGGCATGAACGCCTGAAGGATGAGAACGGCGACAAAGCCCACCCGACGCAAAAGCCGGAAAGCCTGCTGCACCGCGTGTTGATCGCCACCACCAACCCCGGCGATGTCGTGCTTGACCCGTTCTTCGGCACCGGCACCACCGGCGCTGTCGCCAAGATGCTGGGACGCGATTTCATCGGCATCGAACGCGAAGACGCCTACCGCAAAGTCGCCGCCGAACGCATCAGCCGCGTCCGCCGCTTTGACGCCAGCGCCTTGGAAATCACCGGCAGCAAACGCGCCGAGCCCCGCGTGCCCTTCGGCCAAGTCGTGGAACGCGGCATGCTGCGCCCCGGTGAAGAACTCTATTCCGTGGGCAGCCGTTTCAGCGCAAAGGTGCGCGCCGATGGCACCCTTGTCGGCCTCGACGTGAAAGGCTCGATCCACCAAGTCGGTGCCGCCTATGAGGGTGCGCCCTCCTGCAACGGCTGGACCTACTGGCACTTCAAGCGCGACGGCAAGATGATCCCGATCGACATCCTGCGCCAACAAATCCGCGCCGAGATGGAGGCCGATCAGGGCCGTCCACACTAGCTGTGGTGGGTTAGCACCCACCCTACCCCCAGATTTCGAACGCCTGTGTCACGGTTCCGCCCATGACACCACTGCCTCAGCATGCGCGTCATGCTGAGGTTTTTTCCGTTAGGCCGCCCGCCCAACCTGCGCTAGCATCCCTGCATTATAGCCAGATATCTGAGCCCACCATGCAGCCAGACCTGCCCAGCCTGACCCGCGCCTGCCAAGCCGAGGAAACGGCCCTCAGGGCGATTTTCGAGGCTATCGCTACGGCTTTCGCCCCGCCCTTCGATACGAAAATCGTGGCCCGGATCGCCAGCCTGATCGCCCGTGCCGAACCGCATCGCCACGCCCTGCAACGCAGCCACAGCTTTCATCTGCACTCCCCCGCACTCCGCGCCCTGCCGATGCACGCGCCGGAACGGCAGTATTTTGACGCCGTGCTGCGCCATCTGCGCCTCTACCCCACCGCCATCGCCCGCCTTCAAGCGGCCCTGCGCCACCGCTTGCCGCTGTTTCCGCCCGCCTCGCAGCCCTACGGCCCCGAGGCGCAAGCCCTCGCGCTGCATTCCCGCACTTGGGACCGGATGCATACCCATCTCAGCCCACACACCCCCAATCTTTACCACGACACCCCCGGCCACCACGGCGATCTGCCCTATCCCAGCACGGATTTTTTGCGCTACGCCATGGCGGCACGGCGGATTTGCTTGGCGATGGACAAGCACACCCCCGCCTTCCTTGATGTCGGCTGCGGCATCGGCTTGAAGGTGTTTCAAGCCGCCGAACTCTTCACCCAAGTCGACGGTCTGGAATATGAAGCCGCCCATGCCGCCACAGCGCGGGCGATGCTGCAGCGCGGCGGCTGGCCAGAGGCCCGGATTTTCCACGCCGACGCGCTGAGCTTCGAGCACTACGGCGATTACGACGTGCTTTATGTCTACAAACCGATGTATGGCGCAGCGCTGGAGCAGTTGGAGGCGCGCATGATCGGCCAAGCCCGCCCCGGCACCCTGCTGATTGCACCCTATACCGATTTCACCACAAGGTTTGAAACCATGGGATGCGCACGGATCGCGGGCTTTCTCTACAGTATCCGCCCGCCGAAATCGCTGCCCGCGATCCTGAAACGCGCCGCAAAAGTCGGCAGCAGCCTGCCCGCCCGCCCGAAGAACGGCTATGCCGAAGACGGCTTCCTAAGCCCGCTGCACCTTGCCCTGCGGCGTTGGGGGCATGGCGATTAATGTGCAGGCGCACCCTTTGGATCAGGGTTCAGCGCCTTGTTATAGGCGTGCCAATCCGCGATATCCGGATAATATTGCGCCCGCCATGCCTTGACGCGGCGGTTCATCAGCCGCTTCCACAACGGAGGCACCATCGCCGCCATCGTCATCACCGGATAGCCATAGGGCAGTTGCGGCGCCTCATCGGCGCTATAGGTTTGCAGCAAGGGAAAGCGGCGATCCGGCTTGTAATGATGATCGGAATGGCGTTGCAAATTGATCAAGAGCCAGTTTGACGCCCGATGTGAGGCGTTCCAACTGTGGCGCGGCAGCACATGCTCATAGCGGCCCTCGCCTAAGTAGCGCCGGGTCAGCCCGTAATGCTCGATGTAATTCACCAGTTCCAACTGCCAGACCGCGACCCAAGCCTGCCACAGAAACAGCGCCAACCCGATCCAGCCACCCAAGGCCAAAGCCAGCAGCAGCATCGCGGCCTGCAAGCCCCAATAGCGCCAATACGGGCTGGATTTATCCAGAGGTTTCAGCCCCTTGCGCGCCAGCATCGCGGCTTCGGCTTTCCATGCCGATTGGTGACACTCGACTAAAACCCGTGGAAAGAACCGATGGAAGCCTTCGTTATAGCGCGCCGTCACCGGGTCGCGCGGCGTGCCGACATACAGATGATGCACCCGCAGATGTTCGGATCGGAAATGGCTATACAGCACCGATGCCAGCAGCAGATCGCCCAAAGCCCGCTCCCAAGCCGGTTTCTGGTGCATCAGCTCATGCGCATAATTGATGCCGATGGTGCCAGAGACCACGCCCATGCCGAAGAACAGCCCGATCTTTTCCGCAGCGCCCAGATCCGCCGCCTGCGGCACATACCACAGCATCCAAGCGAGCAGGCTAAACTGCGCCGGAAACCAGATCAGCGTGACGAGGCGGTAGTATGTCAGCCCAGATTCGGGCGTATCAAGATCCGCGTTATTCTCATTCCGCCCCACCACCGCATCCAGCAGCGAGAACATCCCCCAGGCGTAAAGCGGCAGCGCCAGCACGAACCAGCCGCCCCACAGCGCCGCCAGCACCGCCACCGGGATCATCCCCAACGACAACCAGAACGGCAGAGCGTTTTGCAGGCGTTGCACATCGGCGCTTGGAATTGTGGTCATCATGGCCCTCATTTCTGGCCACTCTAGCGCAAAATCCAGGCCGCTCAACGCGGCGTTTTGTCTGGAAACGCAACGTCATAGGCCTTGCGCATCAGCGTTGGCAGATCATCAGGGTCAAGCGGCATGTATTCACCTCTCTGCGGGTTGGCCTCAGAATCGCTGGCCAGCACCTGCAAGATTAGGTGGAAATGTGTGAACGTATGCTTAACTTGCCCGAGGTTTTGCCAATCCGCCGCAAACGGCGCGCCCAGATTGCTGCCGTCCCAACCGTCAGAGGGAAACCCCAGCATCCCGCCCAAGAGGCCCCGCTCGGCCCGTCGCTCGACCAGAACCAGCCCGCCGCGCGTCGCCACCCAAGCCACGCCCTGCCGCACGGGTTTTTCGACCTTTGCCAGTTTGCGCGGCAATTCCGCCGCAATACCAAGGCGTTGCGCCTCACATATCCCCAGCAACGGGCAAATCCCGCAAGCCGGATTGCGCGGTGTGCAGATCGTAGCCCCCAGATCCATCACGGCTTGGGCATAATCGCCGGGGCGCAGATTGGGCGTCACCAACCCCGCCAGCCGCACCAATTCCGGCTTGGCCCCCGGCAGCGGAGCCTGAACCGCGAACAGCCGTGCCATCACCCGCTCGACATTGCCATCAACCACCACCGCAGGCTCGTCATAGCAAATCGCCGCGACCGCCGCCGCCGTATAGGGCCCCACCCCCGGCAAGGCCCGCATTTCGGCAGCGGACGCCGGAAATACCCCGCCATGATCCTGCACCACCGCCCGCGCACAGGCGAGCAGATTGCGGGCGCGGGCGTAATAGCCAAGCCCCGCCCATTCCGCCATCACATCGCCATCCTGCGCCGCTGCCAGATCGCCCACAGTCGGCCAGCGCGCCACAAACCGTTGGAAATACGCGGTCACTGCCGCCACCGTGGTCTGCTGCAACATCACTTCCGACATCCAGACCCGGTAGGGATCGGCCCGCTGCCCCAAAGCCCGCGCAGCAGGCGGCACCCGCCACGGCATCACCCGCGCCGATCGGTCATACCAGCCCAGCAAGCGCTGGCTCACCTCTGCGTCACGCAATCTTTATCCCCTCACCCCCGCGATCCAACCGACATTCGCTTGGCGACCCCGGCCTTGCCCGATACAATAGCCCGAACCACGGATAGGACCAGATGGCCCGCACGCCCAGCCCACTTCCCTCTGCCTATCGCCGTATTCGCGGCTTTGAAGCCACATCGGGGCTGCTGAAGGATCAAATCCGCAAGGTCGGCGAATCCCGGGGCTTTGCCATCGCGCGCCTGCTGACGCATTGGCCCGAAATAGCGGGCGAAGATATGGCCCGCATCACACGGCCGGTCAAAGTCGGCTATGGCCGTGAAGGCATGGGGGCGTCGCTGACGCTGCTGACCACCGGGCCGAATGCCCCAATCATCGAGATGCAGAAAGAAAAGCTGCGCGAACGCGTCAATGCCGTCTATGGCTATGCCGCGATCTCGCGCATCCTGATCACCCAGACCGCCGCCACCGGCTTTGCCGAAGGTCAGGCCGAGTTCAGCCACAAACCCAAAGCGCCACCCGCGCCCGATCCCACCATTTTGGCCGAGGCCGCCCGCACCGCCGCCCCGATAAAGAACGACGACCTGCGCCAAGCTCTTGAACGCTTAGGCCAAAACATCCTAAATCGCCGCAAACTCAAGGAAAGCTGACCCATGGCTAAACCCCTCGCAACCACCGCCGCTCTGGCCCTGATCGCGGGCCTTGGCCTGTCGTCACCCACCCATGCGCAAACCACCGCGCCCGCTGCCACCACCACCGAAGTGCCCGCCACCCCGGCCACCCCGGTTGTCATCGACCCGGCCACCATCGCCGATTACGGCATCGGCCAGATCGACGCCAAGGTGAAGATCGTCGAATACCTGTCGTTCACCTGCCCGCATTGCGCCGCCTTCCACTCTGAGGTTTACCCCCAACTGAAGACCGATTACATCGACACCGGCAAGGTCCGGTTGGAATATCACGAGGTCTATTTCGACCGTTACGGCCTTTGGGCCGCGATGATGGCCCGCTGCGGCGGTGAGATGCGCTACATGGGCATCACCGACATCATCTTCGACACCCAGAAGGATTGGGCGGCCTCGGATGATCCGAACGCTGTGGTCGAAAACCTGAAGAAAATCGGCCGCACCGCCGGGATGGATGACAAAACCCTCGACGCCTGCATGAAAGACGCCCCGATGGCCGAGGCTTTGGTCAAACATTTTGAAACCAACATGGCCGCCGACCAGATCGAAGGCACCCCCACTTTCATCATCAACGGCACCAAACATTCGAACATGGCGTATGCCGATCTGAAAACCGTGCTCGACGCAGAACTGGCGAAATAAATGAACACACCACTGGCGGGCGTCAAAGTCATTGAACTGGCTCGGATTCTGGCTGGCCCTTGGGCCGGTCAAACCCTTGCCGATCTTGGGGCCGACGTGATCAAGGTTGAAGCCCCTGAGGGCGATGACACCCGCCGCTGGGGGCCTCCGTTCATTGAACGCGACGGCGACAAAAGTGCCGCCTATTTCTACGCCACCAACCGCGGCAAACGCTCGATCACCTGCGATTTCCGCACCGCCGAAGGCCAAGAAACTGTCCGCCGTCTGATCGCCGACGCCGATGTGTTGATTGAGAATTTCAAAGTCGGCGGCCTCGCCAAATACGGCCTCGACTATGCCAGCTTAAGCAAAATCAACCCCAAGCTGGTCTACTGCTCTGTCACCGGCTTTGGCCAAACCGGCCCCTACGCCCACCGCGCCGGCTA
>CAYLYV010000178.1:0-2318 GCA_964387655.1 uncultured Cypionkella sp.
GCATCATGCTGCGTGATCTCGCCTCGTTCGGCCAGATCCCCGGCATGGTCAAGTCGAGCTGGTAAGGAGGTCGCCAAATGATGATGAACGATCCTATCGGCGACATGCTTACCCGTATCCGTAACGCGCAAATGCGTGGCAAATCGACCGTGTCGACCCCTGCCTCGAAACTGCGCGCTTGGGTTCTGGACGTGCTCGTAAGCGAAGGCTACATCCGCGGTTTCGAGCGCACCAAGACCGACAACGGTCAGGGCGAGCTTGTGATCAGCCTGAAGTACTTCGAAGGCGTGCCTGTGATCCGCGAAGTGAAGCGCGTGTCCAAGCCCGGCCGTCGTGTGTACATGTCGGTCAAGGAAATTCCGTCCGTGCGTAACGGTCTCGGGATCTCCATCGTGTCCACGCCGAAAGGCGTGATGTCAGATGCAAATGCGCGCGCAGCCAATGTTGGCGGCGAAGTGCTTTGCACCGTGTTCTGAGGAGGGTGGCATGTCTCGTATCGGCAAAAAACCCGTAGACCTGGTCAAGGGCGTTTCGGCGTCCATCTCCGGTCAGACCATCGAAGTGAAAGGTCCGAAAGGCACCCGCAGCTTCACCGCAACCGACGACGTGACGCTCACGATCGACGAAGGCAGCATCAAAGTGACCCCGCGTGGCACTTCGAAGCGGGCGCGTCAGCAGTGGGGCATGGCGCGGTCGATGGTTGAAAACCTGATCACTGGCGTCACGACCGGTTTCAAAAAAGAGCTTGAGATTCAAGGTGTGGGTTACCGCGCTGCGATGGCTGGCAACGTTTTGAAGCTGTCGCTCGGCTACAGCCATGAAGTCAACTTCGACGTTCCGAAGGGGGTCACTGTGACCTCGCCGAAGAACACTGAAATCGTTGTGGAAGGCATTGATCAACAGCTCGTTGGTCAGGTCGCTGCGAACATCCGCGAATGGCGCAAGCCCGAGCCCTACAAGGGCAAAGGCATCCGCTATAAGGGCGAGTTCGTGTTCCGCAAAGAAGGCAAGAAGAAGTAAGGGACACAATCATGGCAAACACCAAGAGAGACCTGTTCCTCAAGCGCCGTCAGCGCGTTCGGAACAAAATCAAAGCGACCTCGCATGGGCGCCTGCGCCTGTCGGTGCATCGCTCGAACAAAAACATCAGCGTGCAGCTGATCGACGATGTGAAGGGCGTCACCATCGCCTCCGCCTCCACGCTGGAGAAGGAATTCGGTGTGGTCGGCAAGAACAACGTCGAAGCAGCGACGAAAATCGGTTCGGCAATCGCCGAGCGGGCCAAAAAGGCCGGTGTTGAAGTGTGCTACTTCGACCGCGGCGGTTTCCTCTTTCACGGTAAGATCAAGGCTTTGGCCGAGGCTGCCCGTGAAGGTGGATTGCAGTTCTGAGGAGTTGAAAAATGGCAGAACGTGATAACCGTCGGGACAATCGTGGTGGCAATGATCGCCGCGATAACCGGCCGGAAGAAACCCCGGAATTCGCTGACCGTCTGGTCGCGATCAACCGGGTGTCGAAAACCGTCAAGGGCGGCAAACGCTTTGGCTTTGCAGCACTTGTGGTAGTCGGCGATCAAAAAGGCCGTGTCGGCTTCGGCAAGGGCAAGGCTAAGGAAGTTCCGGAAGCGATCCGCAAAGCGACCGAGCAGGCCAAGCGCCAGCTTATTCGCGTGCCGCTGAAAGACGCCCGCACCCTGCACCACGACATGGAAGGCCGTCATGGCGCCGGTAAAGTGGTGATGCGGACGGCGGTTGCCGGTACCGGCATCATCGCCGGTGGTCCGATGCGCGCTGTGTTCGAGATGTTGGGCCTGCAAGACGTGGTGGCAAAGTCCATCGGCTCGCAGAATCCCTACAACATGATCCGCGCCACCATCGACGGGCTGAAGTCGGAAACCTCTCCTCGTCAGGTCGCGGCACGCCGTGGCAAGAAAGTGGCAGAGATTCTGAACAAGCCCGCCGCTGAAGTAGTGGAGGCTTGAACATGACCGACACCGTGAAGAAAACCATCGTCGTCAAGCAGGTGGCTTCGGCTGCCCGCCGCCCGGCCAAACAGACCGCGACCCTGAAAGGTCTTGGCCTGAACAAAATGAACCGCACCCGCGAGCTGGAAGATACCCCTTCCGTGCGTGGCATGGTCAACAAGATCTCGCATCTTGTGACGATCATCGAAGAGCGCGGTTAAGGTATCGGTGGGTTTCACCCACCCTACACCTGACGCAAACGCCCCGCCGAAAGGTCGGGGCGTTTTGCATTGTAGGGTGGGTGAAACCCACCGCTTCGCGTCGATGAACCCTACTGCGTAAACCGAAACGCCTC
>CAYLYV010000178.1:2328-8792 GCA_964387655.1 uncultured Cypionkella sp.
GATTTGTCCTGTAAGGCCCAACCCCAAGCCTCATCCAGCACCGCCTGCGCCGCCTCAATCCGTTCGCCGTCGCGCTCGCCATGCACCTTTGCATCGCCGTGGAACAGGCTGCCCCGCACGTCTTGGATCACCAAAAAGAAATCCGAAACCGAATTCACCGCCCGCGGCTTCTTCCAAGACACTTCCCTGTCGCGGTCCACCTTGAGCAACCGCGGTGGCGCGTTGAACAGCACCTGCACCTCCGGCAACGCCCGGCAATGCGCGAGAAACCCATCCCCCAGATCGCCCGCAAATCCGGCCCAGCCAGCCTCGGCCGAGGTGCCGGGCTTTTCATACTTCAAATACCCCGCCAGCTTCAGCGCGTATTCAAACCGCGCAAAGGTCGCGACCAAGCTGCCCCATTCATTCTTGAACAAGAGCTTGATCCCCGCCCGATAATTGGTATCCACCGCCATGTGATAGCCCCCGTGCAAAACAGCCCGCAGATACGCAGGATTTGTGGGGGGAGTCTAGTTGGGTGGTGGAGACGGCATCTGAAATTGCGTTAGTGTCCGTGGATTTCACACGCCTAATACGTTAGCATTTCAGAAGGATGGCCAAGGTGTGGTAAACGCGGCTGTGGGGAGTGCAGATTGGATTTCATATTAGGCGCGTTAGTGGCGACTTTGACCATAAGGCGCATTTGGGGCAAGGATCCGAAACAGTGGCTGTCGGGTCTAAACCCACGATCTTTTGCGATTTTTGCGATTTTAGCTGTTTTGCTGGGCGCTATAGCCATAGGTGCTATTGCTAACGGCGGGCTGCATCAGTTCTGGCTCGCCTTTGTAAACTATCTGATCCCGGCATAATTGTGGGCACGGTCGCAATACTCGTATTTTCCGTTCAGGTTGGCAGCCCTTAGCTGCGGTACACTATTGCTCTAACGCCCCATCCCCTCTATACGCCCGCAATGCCCCACCTATCGGCATAAGAATCACAAACAGCCGCGTTGCCCTCCCCGTCGCAGGGAGAAGCTTTCCGGCATAGGAGTATGCGACATGAAATTGAATGAACTGCACGACAATCCCGGTGCAACCAAGAAGCAAAAGCGCGTGGCGCGTGGTCCGGGTTCGGGCTCGGGCAAGACCGCTGGTCGCGGGATCAAAGGTCAGAAATCGCGTTCGGGCGTCGCTATTGGCGGCTACGAAGGCGGCCAGATGCCTCTGTATCGCCGTCTGCCGAAGCGCGGCTTCAACAAGCCGAACCAGGATCGCTTTGCGGTGATCAACCTCGGTCTGATCGAGAAATTCATCGGCCTTGGCAAACTCGACGCGAAAGTTGAGATCACCGAGGATATGCTGGTGGACGCGGGCCTGACTGGTCACAAGCGCGATGGCATCCGTATCCTGAACAAAGGCGCGATCACTTCGGCGGTCAAACTGAACGTCACCGGTGCCTCCGCAGCCGCTGTTGAAGCTGTTGCAGCCGCTGGCGGCACGCTGACCGTGGCGCCGACCTTGGCTCCGCACGGCAAGTCGGTCCGCAAAGCATAACTAACGCCTTGTGAGCGGTTGCGAGACCGCTTACATCGGCTTATGTTTCCCGCGCCGCCGACCGGAAACGGTTTGGCGGCGCTTCCCATATCGGGCTTACGCAGAAAGAACTGGGCATGGCTTCAGCTGCCGAACAGATGGCCGCGAACCTCAGCTGGGGTACGCTAGGCAAGGCAACGGATCTCCGTAGCCGGATTTTCTTCACCATTGGCCTGCTCATGGTCTACCGCCTTGGCACCTATGTGCCGGTTCCGGGCATTGACGGCACCGCGCTGCGCAATTTCATGGACAACGCGGGGCAGGGTATCGGCGGTATGCTGTCGATGTTCACCGGGGGTGCCATCAAGCGCATGGGAATCTTTGCGCTGGGGATCATGCCCTACATCTCGGCCTCGATCATCATTCAGCTTTTGGCCTCGATGATCCCGGCGCTGGAGCAAATGAAGAAAGAAGGCGACGCCGGCCGCAAGAAGATGAACCAGTGGACGCGCTACGGCACCGTCGCATTGGCTGTCTTGCAAGGCTTCGGTATCGCGAAATCCATCGAGGCGGGCGGTCTTGCCCATACGCCGGGGATGTATTTCGTCGTCTCCTGCGTGATCACCCTTGTGGCTGGCACGATGTTCCTGATGTGGCTGGGCGAGCAGATCACCGCGCGCGGCATCGGCAACGGCACCTCGCTGATCATCTTCACCGGTATCGTCGCCGAGATTCCGCACGCTTTGGCACAGTTCTTCAGCCAAGGCCGCGCGGGGGTGATCTCGACCCCGGTGATCCTTGGTGTGCTTGTGATGGTCGTCGGCGTGATCGCCTTTGTGGTGTTCATGGAACGCGCCCTGCGCAAGATCCATATCCAATATCCCCGCCGTCAGGTCGGCATGAAGGTCTACGACGGCGGCTCCAGCCACTTGCCGATCAAGGTCAACCCCGCAGGCGTGATCCCGGCGATCTTTGCCTCGTCGCTGTTGCTGCTGCCGACCACGATTGCGACTTTCTCGGGGGCGAATACCGGGCCGATCATGTCGACGATCTTGGCCTATTTCGGCCATGGTCAGCCGCTGTATCTCGCGTTCTTCATCGCGATGATCGTGTTCTTCGCCTATTTCTACACCGCGAACGTCGCCTTCAAAACCGATGAAGTCGCCGACAACCTGAAGAACCAGAACGGCTTTATCCCCGGCATCCGCCCCGGCAAAAAGACCGAGGAATATCTGGATTACGTCGTCAACCGCGTTCTGGTGCTGGGGGCGGCCTATCTGGCCCTCGTCTGCTTGCTGCCCGAGATCCTGATCAGCCAGTTCTCGATCCCGTTCTACTTCGGCGGCACTTCGGTGCTGATCGTGGTGTCGGTGACGATGGACACGATCAACCAGATCCAGTCGCATCTGCTGGCGCATCAATACGAAGGCCTGATCGAGAAATCGCAACTGCGTGGCAAGAAACGCAGCACGGCCAACCGTCCGCCCGCGCGGCGCTGAGCGGGCACTAACTTCAGGCCCGGCGCACCCCGCCGGGCCTTTTCTTTGACAGAAAGGCGAGCCATGGCAAACATCATCCTCCTCGGGCCACCCGGTGCCGGCAAAGGCACGCAGGCCAAGCGCTTGGTCGATGAACGCGCCATGGTGCAACTGTCCACCGGCGACATGCTGCGCGAGGCCAAAAGCTCTGGCACCGAGATGGGCCGTCGCGTCGCCGAAGTGATGGACAAGGGCCACCTTGTCACCGACGACATCGTGATCGGGCTGATTGAGGAAAAGTTGCAAGGCCACGCGGCGGGCGGCTATATTTTCGACGGCTTCCCGCGCACGCTGAAACAAGCCGACGCTTTGGGCGAGCTGATGGCCCGCATTGGTGAGACGCTGGATGCCGTGATCGAGCTTAAGGTCGATGATGAGGCGCTGAAGGCCCGCATCGTTGGCCGCTACACCTGTGGCAACTGTGGTGCGGTCTACCACGACACCAACCACCCGACCAAACTGGCGGGCACCTGCGATGTCTGCGGTAGTCACGACATGAAGCGCCGTGCCGATGACACCGAAGACGCCCTGCGCACCCGGATGCTTGCCTATTACCGCGATACCTCGCCGCTGATCGGCTATTATTACGCCAAGGGTCAGCTCTCGGCAGTGGATGGCTTGGCGGAAATGGACTCGGTTGCGGGCGCGATTGCCAAAGTTCTTGACAAAGCGTAATTAACTTGCCTGCTGCCCTTGACGATATGGTCAAAAGCCCATAAAGCACGGCGTCCCGCAGCGGAATCGCTTGCGGGATTCCTTATTTGTTAAGGATTCGAATCGCCCTCGGTTTAGGCCAAAGGCGGTGTTGTGAAAAAAGGTTCTGGCACTACGGAACCGCAACCATGAAGGAATACACGTTTGGCACGTATTGCTGGCGTTAACATCCCGACCGCGAAACGGGTTCCGATCGCGCTCACCTATATCACCGGCGTTGGCCCGCATATCGCAGAGCAAATCTGCGAATCCGTCGGCATCGACCGCGCCCGTCGCGTCAACCAGCTTTCGGATGCCGAAGTGCTGCAAATTCGCGAATACATCGACGCAAACGTCACGGTTGAAGGCGATCTGCGCCGCGAAACCTCGATGAACATCAAGCGTTTGATGGATCTCGGCTGCTACCGTGGCCTGCGTCATCGTAAGGGCCTGCCGGTCCGCGGTCAGCGCACCCACACCAACGCTCGCACCCGCAAAGGCCCCGCTAAGGCCATTGCTGGCAAGAAGAAATAAGAGGGGCGTTTAGATATGGCACGCGATACCAAAGCATCCCGCACGAAGAAAAAAGAACGCAAGAACATCGCCGCTGGCGTGGTTCACGTGAACTCTTCGTTCAACAACACCAAAATCCTGATCTCCGACGTTCAGGGTAACGCGATTTCCTGGTCGTCCTCGGGCACCATGGGCTTCAAAGGCTCGCGGAAATCCACGCCTTACGCAGCGCAAATGGCAGCAGAAGATGCAGGCCGTAAAGCGCAAGAGCATGGCATGAAGACCGTCGAAGTCGAAGTGCAAGGTCCGGGTTCGGGCCGCGAGTCCGCACTGCGCGCCTTGGCCGCAGTTGGCCTGAACGTCACCTCGATCCGTGACGTGACGCCGCTGGCACACAACGGCTGCCGTCCGCCGAAGCGCCGTCGCGTCTAAAGCATCACTACAGGTCGGGTCGTGCGATGTCTGCACGGCCCGATTTCTGCATTTCTGAACCTCGGGCGTCCGCTGCTTAGGACATGAGCAGAAGACAAGTATGGAGGCGGTCACATGATCCACAAAAATTGGCTTGAATTGATTAAACCGACGCAGCTGGTCGTGAAGCCGGGGGCCGATGCACAACGCACCGCCACCGTCTACGCTGAACCGCTGGAGCGCGGCTTTGGCTTGACCCTTGGCAACGCGCTACGCCGCGTGCTGATGTCGTCGCTGCAAGGCGGCGCGATCACCTCGGTGCAGATCGACAACGTGCTGCACGAGTTCTCCTCGGTGGCTGGCGTGCGCGAAGATGTCACCGACATCGTGCTGAACCTGAAAGGCGTTTCGATCAAGATGGATGTGGATGGGCCGAAACGCCTGTCGATCTCCGCCAAAGGTCCGGGCGTTGTCACGGCTGGCGACATCTCGGAAACCAACGGCATCGAAGTGCTGAACAAAGATCACGTCATCTGCCACCTTGATGACGGCGCCGATGTGTTCATGGAACTGACCGTGAACACCGGCAAAGGCTATGTTGCCGCCGACAAGAACCGTCCCGAAGATGCGCCGATCGGCCTTATTCCGATCGACGCGATCTATTCGCCGGTCAAGAAAGTCAGCTACGAAGTGCAGCCGACCCGCGAAGGTCAAGTGCTGGACTATGACAAGCTGACGATGAAAATCGAAACCGATGGCTCGCTGACGCCGGAAGACGCCGTGGCCTATGCCGCGCGCATCCTGCAAGACCAGCTGTCGATCTTCGTGAACTTCGACGAGCCCGAATCGGCGCTCAAGGGCGAAGTGGATGCGGGTCTGGAATTCAACCCGCTGCTGCTGAAGAAAGTCGACGAGCTGGAGCTTTCGGTCCGCTCGGCCAACTGCCTGAAGAACGACAACATCGTCTACATCGGCGATCTGATCCAGAAAACCGAAGCCGAGATGCTCCGCACCCCGAACTTCGGCCGCAAGTCCTTGAACGAAATCAAGGAAGTGCTGTCGGGCATGGGTCTGCACCTTGGCATGGAAGTCGAGGATTGGCCGCCGGAAAACATCGAAGATCTGGCTAAGCGTTTCGAAGACCAGTTCTGATGGGGGAGTCGGGGTTAACCCCGACCTACCGCATACGCCGAACGTAGGTCGGGGTTAACCCCGACTGACGGTCCCAAAAATACCGCGTCTGGCGGGGTTCACCCCGCCAAACGCAAAATGCCCGGTCATCCGGGGAAAACATGGGTCATCTGACCCCAAGGTGAGCGGGACCAATCGTAGGCCCTGCCGGACAAAGCAAAACACGCGATAGGAGATTCCAATGCGTCACTCTTCCGGTTACCGCAAACTGAACCGCACCCATGAGCACCGCAAAGCGATGTTCGCCAACATGGCCGGTTCGCTGATCGAGCATGAGCAGATCAAGACCACCCTGCCGAAGGCCAAAGAACTGCGTCCGATCATCGAAAAGCTGATCACGCTTGCCAAGCGCGGCGACCTGCACGCCCGTCGTCAGGCCCATGCCCAGCTCAAGCAAGACATCCACACCGAGCGTCTGTTCGCCATCCTTGGCCCGCGCTACGCAGAGCGTCAGGGCGGTTACGTCCGCGTTCTGAAGGCCGGCTTCCGCTATGGCGACATGGCTCCGATGGCGATCATCGAGTTTGTGGATCGTGACACCTCGGCCAAAGGCGCTGCTGACCACGCCCGCACCGCTGCCGAAGACGCGTCCGAGGCATAAGCCTTT
>CAYLYV010000179.1:0-8781 GCA_964387655.1 uncultured Cypionkella sp.
GTCGAGTTCGTCTCGGCCAACCCGACCGGGCCTATGCATGTGGGCCATGTGCGCGGTGCGGTGTTCGGAGATGCGCTGGCGCGGCTGCTGGCGTTCTCGGGCTGGAACGTCACCCGCGAATACTACATCAACGACGCGGGTGCGCAGGTCGATGTGTTGGCTCGCTCGGCTTACGAGCGGTATCGCGAGGCCAATGGGCTGGAGCCGGAAATCCGCGAGGGTCTTTATCCCGGCGACTATCTGATCCCGGTGGGCGAGGCTTTGAAGGCGAAATTCGGCACCTCTTTGCTGGATAAGGGTGAGGAAGTTTGGCTAGCCGACATTCGCGAGATCGCGTCCGAGATGATGATGGAAGAAATTCGCGGTGATCTGGCGGCTTTGGGCGTCAAGATGGATGTGTATTCCTCGGAAAAGGCGCTTTACGGCACCGGGCAGATTGAAGCCGCCATCCAAGCCCTGCGCGATATGGGCCTGATCTATGAAGGCACCCTAGAGCCGCCAAAGGGCAAGCTTCTGGAAGACTGGGAACCCCGCATCCAGACCCTGTTCCGCTCTACCGCGCATGGCGATGACTGCGACCGTCCGGTGATGAAATCGGATGGGTCGTGGACCTATTTCGCCCCCGATATCGCCTATCACTACAACAAGGTGCAGCGCGGCTTTGACGAGTTGATCGACATTTTCGGCGCGGATCACGGCGGTTATGTCAAGCGAATGAAAGCGGCGGTCTCGGCCCTGTCCAATGGCAAAGTTCCGTTGGATATCAAACTTGTGCAGCTGGTGAAGCTGTATAAGAATGGCGAGCCGTTCAAGATGTCGAAGCGGGCAGGTACGTTTGTGACCCTGCGCGATGTGGTGGAACAGGCGGGCGCGGATGTCACCCGCTTCATGATGCTGACCCGCAAGAACGACGTGACCTTGGATTTCGACTTTGCCAAGGTGCTGGAGCAGTCGAAAGACAACCCGGTGTTCTATGTGCAATACGCCAACGCCCGGATCAACTCGGTGCTGCGTAAATCGCGTGAGGCGGGGATTGATTGCAGCGATGCCGCTTTGGCAAACGCCGATCTGGCGATCCTTAGCCATCCTGCCGAGATCGAAATGGCCAAAAAACTCGCCGAATGGCCGCGCTTGGTTGAGATCGCGGCAAAGGGCAATGAGCCGCACCGGATCGCGTTTTACCTCTATGAACTCGCCTCGGAATTCCATTCGCTGTGGAATAAGGGCAATGACGATACCAGCTTGCGCTTTATCCAAGACGGCAATGCGGCAACATCTTCGGCGAAAATCGCCCTCGCGCGCGCCACGGGCGTTGTGATTTCGGCGGGCCTTGGTATCCTTGGGGTCACTCCGGTTGAGGAAATGCGCTGACGTGTCGAAGTCAAACCAGCCTGACCAGAGAGGGCAAAATAACAAGCAAGGGTGGCATGTATCGCCCTTGCACGCGAGGCAAGACATGGCGGACGTGGATTTCGATGAGTTCGACGGCGGTTATGCCGAGCATGAGATAGCCTCTGGCTATGCGACGGGTCGCGCCCGCGCGATGATCAATCTGGCAGGGGCTGCTTGCTCGATTGCTTTGGTGATTGGTCTGGGGATTTGGGGTTACAAACTCGCCGTGCGAGATGTTTCTGGCATCCCGGTGGTGCGCGCGCTGGAAGGCCCGTTGCGGATTGCGCCAGACAACCCCGGTGGCGATGTGGCGATGCATCAGGGTCTGTCGGTCAATGCCGTGGCCGCTGCCGGAACCGCCTTGCCTTTGCCCGACAAGCTGATCCTTGCACCGAAAGAGGTCACGTTGACGGCGGAAGATCAGGCTGGCACGGCTGAGTTGGCGCAACTGCCTGCCGCTGATCCTTTGGCAAGTGGTGCCGAAGTGATCGAGGTGGCACCGCAGGCTCAGGCAAGCCTCGCGCCCGTTGAGATTTCGCCTGCTACATTACCAGACGCCGAACCCAGCGCCGAAGTGTTGGACACCAACAGCCTTGCGGTCACAGCACCTTTGCCTGCGACGCAGGAAGACGCCGTTGCCGCCGCCCTCGCTGCCGCTTTGGCAGATGGGGAGGCCGCTGAGGGCGGGTTGAGTGAGGCCGATGTGGCCACCGCCGATCCGGTGACATCGCTGCGCCCGAAACTGCGTCCGACCACGGGTAGCGCCACTGCCGCCGCCGTTGAACCCGTCGCTGCTGTGGCCGAGGCTGCGCCTGAGGCGGCTGTCGAAGCTCCCGTCGCAACCGCCGCTGCCGTGGCAGAAATCGACCCCAGCACCATCCCCGCAGGCACCCGGCTTGTGCAACTTGGGGCCTTCGATGATGAGGCGAGTGCGCGCGCCGAATGGGCCAAACTGCAAGCCGACTTCCCCGATCTGCTGCCGGGTAAAGCCATGGTAGTGCAATCGGCGCAAAGCGGCGGGCGGACCTTCTACCGCCTGCGGGCGCATGGTTTCGCCGATGAAGATGTGGCGCGCCAATTCTGCGCCGCGATGCTGGCGCAAAACGCATCTTGCATCCCGGTTGCGCAAAAATGATCGGCTCTGGTGCCGCGATCTTCGGCTGTGCCGGGCTGACCCTGACCGCAGCCGAGCGGGATTTCTTCCGCGACTATGATCCCTTGGGCTTTATCGTCTTCGCGCGGAATGTTGAGACTCCTGAGCAGCTTATCCGCCTGACTGCTGATTTGCGCGATTCTGTTGGCCGTGATGCGCCCATTCTTGTGGATCAAGAGGGCGGCCGCGTTCAGCGCCTGCGCGCGCCGTATTGGCGCGAATGGGCCGCCCCGCTTGATACCGTGGAGAAGGCCGGAGCAAACGCCGCGCAAGTGATGGCGCTGCGTTCGCGGGTGATTGCCGCCGAACTCCGCGCTGTCGGCATTGACGCCAACTGCGCCCCGGTTGCCGATATCGGCGGGCCGGACACCCACCCGTTCCTGCGCAATCGCTGCTATGGCCAAGACGTTGAAACTGTGACGAAAATCGCCCGCACCGTTGCCGATGCGCATCTGGAGATGGGTGTGCTTCCGGTGGTCAAACACATGCCGGGACATGGCCGATCCGTAAACGACACCCATCACGATCTGCCCACCGTCACCACCAATCGCGCCACCCTGAACGTCACAGACTTTGCCCCGTTCCGCGCGCTGGCAGACCTGCCGATGGCGATGACGGCGCATATCATCTTCGCGGCGTATGATAATCTGCCTGCTACACAATCGCCTCCGATGATCAAGGCGATCCGAGACGAGATCGGTTTTGCCGGCCTGCTGATCACCGATGATCTGAACATGCAGGCGCTGGCGGGCAGCTTGGGGCAACGGGCGGCGCGCTCGATGGCGGCGGGCTGCGATATCGCGCTGCATTGCAAGGGTGATATGGCCGAAATGCTGGAAGTCGCCGCAGCCGCAGGCGTGATGACCGATGCCGCCCGCACCCGTGCGACTGCGGCCCTTGCGCAACGCCGCCCGGCAAAATCCATTGACATCGCCGCGCTGGAGGCTGAGCTTTCGGCTTTGCTGGGCGAAGGTGCATATGGCTGACGCAAACACCGATGACTGGGGCGCTGTAGAGCGTGTTCCGGCGGCCGAGAGGCTGGCCTCGGAAGCCTTGATCATTGATGTCGATGGTTTTGAAGGCCCGTTGGATTTGCTTTTGATGCTGTCACGCACCCAAAAGGTTGATCTGCGCAAAATCTCGGTGCTGCAACTGGCCGAACAATATCTGGTGTTTGTCGCGCGGGCTCAGGCGCTGCGCATTGAGCTCGCCGCGGATTATCTGGTGATGGCCGCCTGGCTCGCCTTCCTGAAATCCCGCCTGCTGCTGCCCCCCGAACCGGGTGAGGCGGGGCCTTCCGCCGAGGATCTGGCGGCGCATCTGGCTTTTCAGTTGGAACGCCTCTCGGCGATGCGTGAGGCTGCTGCCCGCCTGATGGGCCGGGATCAGTTGGGCCGCGATTTCTTTGCGCGCGGTGTTCCCGAGGATGTCACCCGCAAGGTCACTGTCAGCTATTCCGCCACTCTGCTGGATTTGATGCGCGCCTATGCCCGTATCCGCACCCGGGACGAATTCCGCCCCTATGCCTTTGATCGCAAAGATGTCTACACGATGGAAGATGCGCTGGAACGGATGCGGGGCTTGCTGGGTTATGCCGGGGAATGGTCGGATTTGACCAGCTTCATGCCGGAGGGGTGGGAGGTTTCCCCCGCCCGCCGCAGATCGGCCACCGCCGCGCATTTCGCGGCTATTCTAGAAATGGCCAAGCGCGGTCAGGTGCAGATCAAACAGGGCGAAGTCTTCGCCCCCCTGATGATCCGCAGGTTCGATCCATGACCGATCCGATTGAGAAAAGCCTGTTTGAAGCGCCACCGATGGGCGAGCAGGAACGCATGGTCGAGGCCATTCTGTTCGCCTCGGCCGAGCCGGTGACGCTGGCCGAACTGGTCAAGCGGATGCCACATGGCTGCGATCCGGCCGAGGCCCTCGTGACCCTGCGCCGCCGCTATGATGGGCGCGGGGTGAATATGGTGAAGATCGGCGATGCCTATGCTTTCCGTACCGCCGCCGATCTCGGGCATTTGATGCAAAAGGAAAGTGCTGAGCAGCGCAAACTGTCGCGCGCGGCGATTGAGACGCTGTCGATTGTGGCCTATCATCAACCGGTGACGCGGGCCGAGATTGAGGAAATTCGCGGTGTCGCGGTCAGCCGTGGTACGGTGGATCAGTTGTTGGAGCTGGATTGGATCAGGCTGGGCCGCAGGCGGATGACTCCGGGGCGGCCGGTGACCTTTGTGGTGACGGATCATTTCCTCGACCATTTCGGGCTCGAATCCGCCCGCGATCTGCCGGGGCTGAAAGAGTTGCGCGCTGCCGGGCTTCTTGACAGTCGCCCCTTGCCGGGTGGGCTGACCACCGCATCTGAAGACGAAGAACAGCCCAGCACCGGGCAGAGCGAATTGTTTGAGGATTAAGCCATGGACCGTATCATTCAGATGATCCTGAATAAGTTGTTGGGGCGACTGGTCAACACCGCCGTCAACAAAGGCGTCGATTATGCGGTGCGTCGGGGGAAATCCCTCGATGAAATGACCCCGGAAGACCACGCGCAGGCTCGCGCGGGTAAGGAAATGGCCAAACGGGCACGGCAAGCGGCTAAGCTGACCCGCCGCATCCGCTAAAGCAAAAGGCCCGCCAGTGGCGGGCCTTTTGGTACTGATCTAAAAGGTTTAGCGTGCCCGACGTCCACCGCGACGCCCCGAAGTGGCAGCCGTTGCCGCAGCCGAAGCCTCGGCGAAGGTGACACCAGCCTCGACAGCCTCCAGTACTTTAGCAAAGCGGATCCACTCACCGCCATTGGCGTCGTGGTTCATCAAGAAGTTGGCGGCGCGAATGGCCTCCATCTCGGGCAGACGCACTGGGTTCATAATCGCCGAAGTCATCCCCGCGCCAATGGCCATCGGCAGGAAGGCCGCGTTGACACCGTGACGGTGCGGCAGGCCGAACGAGATGTTTGACGCCCCGCAAGTGGTGTTGACGCCCAATTCTTCCCGCAGACGGCGCACCAGAGCAAACACCTGCTGTCCTGCCGAACCCATTGCGCCCACCGGCATCACCAGCGGATCAACCACGATGTCATGCGCAGGAATGCCGAAATCGGCGGCACGTTCTACGATCTTTTTCGCCACGGCGAAGCGCACATCGGGGTCCTGGCTGATGCCGGTGTCGTCGTTGGAAATCGCCACAACCGGCACGTTGTATTTCTTCACCAGCGGCAAAAACAGTTCCAGACGGTCTTCTTCGCCGGTCACCGAGTTCAACAACGGGCGGCCTTCACAAGACTGCAAGCCCGCCTCCAACGCGCCTGGAACCGAGCTGTCGATGCACAACGGCACATCGACCACGGCTTGAATCCGCAGGATCAATTCGCGCATCAGCGGCGGCTCGACAAAGTTGTTGTCCGCGTAGCGCGGATCTTCGGCCATCTTGTTGGTGAACACCGCACCCGAGTTCACGTCCAGAATGTTGGCACCGCAGGCGACTTGCTCTAGCGCGTCGCGCAGAACGGTTTCAAAATTACCGGCTTCCATTTCGGCGGCCAGCTTTTTACGGCCCGTCGGGTTGATACGCTCACCGATCACGCAGAACGGTTCGTCGAAACCGATAATCACGGTTTTCGTTTTAGATTCAATGATGGTACGGGTCATTCTTAAACCTTCTCTTTAAGCGTTTGTGGGTTTCTTAAGCGTTTGCGGGCACACCAGAGGCACCGCCATTTTCGGTAACCCAAGCCGCATTGGTCTTAATGCCGCCCAGCGGGAAGAAGTGAACCTGCTCAATGCCAAAAGCCGGGTTCGCGGTTTTGTGGGCAGCGAGGCCTGCGATGAACTCGGTCGGCTCGTAGGGCAGCAGCAGTTTCGTCACGTCCATCGCGCGCTTTTGCAACACGCGCAAGGATGCACCAACGCCGCAGGAAATCGCAAATTTGATCAGGGTTTGCAGTTTGGCGGGGCCTGCGACACCGATATGGATCGGCAGATGCACGCCCGCCTCGGCCAAACGGTTGGCCCAAGCAATCACCGGACCCGCTTCAAAGCAGAACTGCGTCGCTATCGCCATTTTCGCATCAGAGCGTTCGGAAAACGCCTGTTTCCACTTCAGCGCAGCCAGCACGATGGCATCGCCGCCGTCTTTGTCGATGTCCTTGTTGCCCTCGGGGTGGCCCGCGACATGCAGACGCTCAAAGCCGTCGAACAGCCCGGTTTCGATCAGTTGCATCGAGCTGTCGAAATCTCCGGCCGGGGTGTTAACACCGCCGCCGAGCAAAAGCGCTTGCTTGACGCCCGCCTCGGTCTGGTAGCGCTTGATCCAATCGGCCAAGGTTGCCTTGTCGTGGATGATCCGCGCCGGGAAATGTGGCATCACGTCAAAGCCTTCGCGCGCGATGCGCTTGGCGGTGGCGACCATATCTTCAATCGGCGTGCCCTCGATATGGGCGATGTAGACGCGGGTGCCTTTCGGCAGCAAGGCGCGGAAATCTTCCACCTTTTCGGCGGTGCGCGGCATCACTTCGATCGAATAACCTTTCAGAAAGGCCTCATTCGCGTCGGTGTTGGCAGTGGGTTTGGATTCTTTGCGGAAAAAGCTCAGGGCCATGAGGGCCTCTCCTTAGATACGGTCAGGCTTGCGCCCAGCCTTCGGCGTTGATCAGCGCTTTCAGGCGCTCGGTGTCATAGGCGGTGTCCAAGCGGGCAGCCTCAACGGCAGCAATTTCGGCGGCTTCGCCATCCACCGGATAAGGATCAGCTTTGCGCCATTCGGCCAGATAAGCATCGGCATCCTTGGCACCGATTTTCATCGCACAACGATCAATCGCCTGCTCAAACCGCTCGGGCAATTGCACTTTGGACGCAGAGCGCCCCTTACCGACAATCACTTGCGCCGGAATGTCGCGCCAAAACACCACTGTCACATCCGGCATAGCTGATTCCCCCACCTATTTTGATACCTGTTCTATGCGCCGATACGCGACACATATGGTCGGTTTTCGACATAGAACATGCTTGTAGCGACCACGCTTGTTGCTAACGGCAAACTGCGTGTGCGGCCAGAGCCTGCGAATGGAGAAATTTTCATCATCTCTATGAATGCACAGATCACGTTTGCACAGGCAGGGGGCAGGGTGCTTGCCACTGCCCTGTAACGGGACTACCTTTACGCTAACCACTAATGGAGGGCGATTATGGCGCCCGAGCGTCCCCTGGGGGCGGACGCGATGCAAACAGCGGTTGAGGCACTGGCTGCTTTCCGCGAAACTGACCCGTCGGCCCCCCCCGGCCTGTGGTCCAAGGGGCTGTATGCTGCCGTGGATCTGGGCACAAATGCGTGCCGCATGTTGATTGCCCAACCAAGGGGCAGTCAGTTTGTGGTTGTGGACAGCTTTTCTAAGACTGTCCAACTGGGCGCGGGGCTGGAAGCCTCGGGCAGGCTTGGTCGTGCCTCGATGGGGCGCACGATGCAGGCGTTGCGGATCTGCCAGAAGAAGATCGAGCAGCATGGCGTGACGCGGATGCGGTTTGTCGCAACCGAAGCCTGTCGGCGGGCGCGCAACTCCAAGGAATTCATGCGGCAGGTGCGACGGGAAACCGGGCTGGTGGTGGAGATCATCCCGGCCGAGGAAGAAGCCCGGCTGGCGGTGATCTCCTGCGCGCCTTTGGTCAACCGTTCGACCGAGCAGCTTCTGGTGGTCGATATTGGCGGCGGGTCCACCGAACTGGTGTGGATTGACCTGTCCGGGGTTGCCCCGGAAGATCGTCCCCATGCGATCATGCGGCTGCATCGCGGCTTTCAGGTGGAACCTGCGGGCGCGCGGGTGGTGGATTGGATATCGGTGCCGTTGGGGGTGGCGACGCTGAAAGATCAGTTTCAGGATGTCGAGGATGATGCAGCGCGCTTTGCATTGATGAGTTGGTTCTTTGAGGAAAACCTTGCCTCGTTCAGCCCCTATGCTTCGGCGCAAAAGCGTGAAGGGTTTCAGATTATCGGCACCTCTGGCACGGTGACGACCGTGGCGGCCAGCTATCTGGGCCTACGCCGCTATGACCGCACCAAGGTGGATGGTTTGCAGATGACCTCTGATCAGATCGACTCTGTCATCCGCGAATATCTGACGCTTGGGCCGGAAGGCCGACGTACCGATCCGCGCATTGGCCGCGACAGACACACGCTGATCATGTCCGGTGCGGCTATCCTTCAGGCGCTGATGCGGATATGGCCAACCGATCGCCTTTCGGTGG
>CAYLYV010000180.1:0-8708 GCA_964387655.1 uncultured Cypionkella sp.
TTTGGGGCAGTTTCACAACGGGGGCATGGGGGGCGGTGTTGGCATGGCCCTCCAGCGAAGGGCGCTGCATGGTTTGGAACGCGTCGATGAGGCCGGGGCGGCAATCGGGATAGATGAAATGATCGCCGCCATGCACGGCGGTGGCGACCGCATCTGCCCCGCGCGCGGCGGCCACACCAAAGGCAATGGCCAGCATGATCGCATTGCGGTTCGGCACCACCGTGATCCGCATGGTTTCTTCGGCATAATGCCCGTCCGGCACCGCCAGATCATCAGTCAAGGCCGAGCCAGACAGGCTTCGGCCAATGTCGCAAATGTCTATGATCTGATGCGGCACCTTCAGGCGCATGGCGCAGGTCGCCGCAAAGTCCAGCTCTTTGCGATGGCGCTGGCCGTAATCGAATGACAGCAGCCCGAGCAGTTCATGCTCAGCCGCCACCTTGTGCGCCAACGATACAGAGTCCAATCCGCCGGAGCAGATGACGATGGTTTTCATCCAGATGTCCTTGTTTTAACCGGGTAGGCTGCGACCGGTAGTTCAGGGTCCAGACCATACTGCGGCGACACGCGCATGAAAAGGGGGGGGCGTCATGTCGTCTTCAGTGTCAAACCCTGCGGACAGAAAACCCCAGCGGGCGAAACGGCGGCCATGCCACGTCAGACTGGAGGGAGGTACACAGTAAAGTGACCGATGTACCGCATGCCGACTGGCGCGTCGTGACCGCGTGATTACCCACGCCGAATATGCATTGGGTGAGTGATTTTACTTATGTCTCGACTTGGCAAGGCTTTACCTATGTTGCATTCGTGTTCGACACTTTCGCCAACTGCATCGTTGGCCGGAAAGTATCGCGCTCAGCCAAGAAGGCGCGGATGGTTTTGCGGCCGCCGTGGACCAGTGCTGGCAGGCCCACCTAGCCTCTCGCGACCTGAAGCGCCGCGTGCTGATGGTCTCGGTCATCCTGCGCCCGACCGTACTGAAACGCCTGCCGCTGATGGGCGCACCGTTCAAAGCGGCCTTCACCGATGATCTAGGTGCCCGGGCAGAGCGGCTTAATGAAGCCATGGGGCTTCTGGCAGGGGTCGCCCAAGGCATGGGCTTCCGGCGGCTGACCGTCAGTTCGGGTGAATGGCTCGAACTTTTGGGCGGGTTGATCGGGCAACCGGTGGTTAAATCCGTGTCGATGAAGGGCCAGGTTCTGGCGGAAGGCCTGACCAAGAACCAAGTCCTCTTCACGGGCAAGCGGGTCGAGATCGAGACCTCCGGTGCGCAGCGCTTCGGGGCGATCTTCGGGGCCAAATCCTATCCGGCACGGACCTGGGCGCGGATGCTGGATGCGCCGAAGCACAGGGCACGGCCACGTCAGCGCCGGGCTGGCGGCATTGCACGCCGTCGCAGGGCGGCAGGCGAAAGAGCTGGATCAGGGAGAGATCAAACAACGTCTGGTACGCATTGGGGGGCGTGAACACGGGGCAGGTGGCATCGGCCATGACACTGGGGCCGACGCCGTCCGCGACCGGCTCAAACAGGTGCTTGGACGGGACAAACCCGATCCGCGTCAGGAACAGCAGCGAAAGCTGGAGAAAGAACGCAAGCGGCGCCTGCTGGAACTGGAAAGGCGGCGTGAACGCGATAGAGCTTTGGGCTGTGAACTGTGAGCTGTAAAAAAGTGGGGGGTATCCCTTTAAGCCTATAGAAGTCGTCGCAAAGGTTTGTCTCTCGCATAAGGCATTCTGCTTTGCTGGCCGAGCTGCGGTGGACGCGGGAAGGAACGGTCAAGTCGCGCCGTGCTCGGCGGCATCAAAACGGTTCCGCATCATGAGGGTGGCGATGAGGAAAGCCTGAACCAGCAACAGGGCATAGGCGGCTAGGATGACTGCGCAGGGCACGACAAAGTTCAATTGCGGTGAGGCTCCGAGGATGACCGGCACGCTCCAGGATACGAGCGATATCACGACGCATCCGATCAGTGCCCCCTTCGTGCCGGATGTGATGCCGGCCAACAGCGTGCTGCCGATTTGCCTGCGGACGAAGGGCAGTACAAAGCGGTGTATGACGAGGCCGTTCGCGGTCAGAATGCTGACGATGGTCAGTTTGGCCCAGATTTTTGGGTTCATCAGCTTCTCCGGCTCCGCCAGCTGATACAGCGCAAGAAACCCTAGGCCAGAGATCCAGAGCAGCAGCAGGCCGAGGGCGACGAAGCGGCTGATCCATTCGATGTGGCCGACCAGTTCGGCGCTGACAATCATTCGGCGGTAGCGCGACAGGATCAGATCGAGAAATACGGCGCCGCCCAGCCCAAGCACCAGGCCAAGGAAGTGGATCAGCCGAAGTGACGTGCGGATATAGGAAACGAGCACCGGTTCCGACGACAAGGAAAAATCCAGAATACCCATTTCCCAACTCCTCAAGGCAGGCGCACCGATGCAGTCGCACCCTAGGATGCGTGCGCCCGACTGCGACGGATTGATGTGATGGCTGATCGGCGCGGTTTCCAACGAATCAGAAGCCGCCCGCATGGCTGGCTCCCTATAGCTAATGTTGAGTTTTTTAGTCAATAACTGTAGAGACCTTATTCATCGATCTTAAGATCTTGGTGTCAACAGGACTCGTTTGCTCGCTTGGCCATAGGTGAATGGCGATCCGCACGCGGACAACTGCGTGCAGCAGGGCCGCAACAGCGCGGGACCGGTCGCCGAAATCCTGACGCCTCGACTTCGTCATTCTCGGCGAACTGAGCTATCTAACCTGCACAGCACGAGAGCCTTGCCACGTCCTTGTCGAAGGTCTGTGCCGCGAGCTTTAGACCTTCGACAGTGGTCAGGTAGGGGAAAGCCATCTCGCCAAGTGCCTTGCTCGTCATTCCGAACTTCAGTGCCAAGGCCAGCGTCTGAACGCTGTCGGCACCTTCTGGCGCGGCGATGACCCCACCAAGCAGGCGGCCCGTCTTGGCATCCGCCACGAGCTTGATCAGCCCGCGCGTATCGCGGGCGGCAAGTGCCCGAGGCACGTTGTCGAGACTGAGGACCGAGGTCTTCACCTCATGCCCGGCTGCAATCGCCTGTGCTTCGCTCAGCCCCACGCCCGCCACCTGCGGGTCGGTGAACACCACCCATGGCATCGCGCCATTGCCATACCGCTCGACCCCGCCCATCGCATTCTTTGCCGCCAGCTTCGCGCCATAGGCGGCCATGTAGACGAACTGGTCGCGGTTGGTCACGTCCCCTGCGGCATAGATGCCCGGGCGGGTGGCCTGCATGTCGTCACCCACCACGATTGCGCCGCGTCTGTCGGTCTCGATCCCCATGTCCGCCAGACCGAGGCCTTCGGTATTGGGACTGCGGCCAGCGGTAACCACCAGATGATCTGCCGTCAGTTCCAGCCGCTTGCCGCCTTCCTCGATGCACAGCACCACGCGCGCACCAGCAGGGCGGCAGGCGTCATAGGTCACGCCGCAGTATATCATGATCCCTTCTTCCCGGAACACCTCTGTCAGCGCCTCGGACACTTCGGGTTCGACCTGCGGCAGTAGGTGCGAGCGGCACACCATGGTGACCTTGACCCCCATCCGCGCCATCATCTGCGCCAGTTCCGCGCCGACATAGCCGCCGCCAAGGAAGATTAGGCTTTCCGGCAGGCTTTCCAGCGCGAGAAGTGAGGTGCTGTCCAGCGTGGGCACATCCCGGATTCCCGGAATGGGGGGCAGAGCGGGGCGGCCACCAGTGGCGATGATGACCTTGGGCGCACGGATCAGGCGCGAACCGACCTGCACGCCACCGAGGACAGGCCGGGCCGCGCCTTCGTCGATGTAGGTGATTCCCTCATAGCCGGGCAGCAGATCGGTGTATTTTTTCTGCCGCAGGCCAGAGACCAAAGCGTCTTTCCCGGCCATCAGCGCTGCCCAGTCATCGACCTGAGCCGCTCCGGACAGCCCCGGAAACCGTCGCGCGGCTTTCGCCCCGTGGATCGCTTCCGCCGCACGGATCATCGCCTTTGAAGGCACGCAACCCACGTTCACACAGGTGCCGCCGATCAGCCCGTGACCGATCAGTGCCACGCGCTTGCCCGCATCGGCCGCCGTAATCGCAGCGGAAAACCCCGCCGATCCGGCCCCGATCACCGCTAGGTCGAAATTATTCTGGTCCGGGCCGGGAATAGTGCAGCAATCGTTCATGGTCGTATTCCTTCAAGATTTCCTGGTGTTCCGCTGGCGTCGCCAGACGGCATAAATCGTAAGGCCGATGAAGAAGGCCAGTGCGGGGAAGAGCACGATATCGACCCAGCCCAGCAGGGCCGACAGGCCGACAATGCCGAAGAGCACGGCCAGAACCGGCGTGAAGCAGCACAGCGCCGCGATGATGGTGCCGACAATGCCGGTGATCAGTAGGCGGCGTTCGGATGTATCGGCATTCACAGTCTGTGCTGCCTTTCAGAAGTAATGCCCCGGCTCGCAGCATCCCACCCCGCGCGCCGTCAGCTGCGCCAGACCAGCGCCGTAACTGCTGCCACCAGAACTGCGGCCAGGCCGCCAGCGCCCCCGATCCATCCGCCAACCGCACCCATAATCGCGGCCACGGCCAGGCCGCTGCCACCGCAACAGATGATCATCAAGGGGGCGGCGATCAGTGTCGCCAGCACCCCGCCCTGAATGTCATCGCGCATCGGAGTCAGCCCCGCACATCGGCAGGATAGCCTGCCTGCGCCGAGGCCTCTGCGATCACCGCCGCATCGGTCACTGCGGGATCGAAGATCACGGACGCACTGCGGCTGTCAAAGTCCACCTCGACCGATTGCACGCCTTCGACCCCGTTCATCGCGGTCTTGACCGTCAGCGGGCAGAGTTCACAGGTCATGCCAGGCACATCAAAAGTCACTTCGGTCAGCGCGGGCGCGGCCGACGATGCCGATTGGGCAAAGGCAAACGGCGCGGCGGTGGGCAGGCCGAGCATGAGAGCGCCGAGTACCAGAATTGCAAAACGTTTCATAAGGTTACTCCTTTGAGTTCAGTAAAGCAGCGGGGCCCACCAGTTGAGCGTCACGGATAGCAGGACCAGCACCGTTGCCGCCCAGAGCGCCGTCTTGGTGCGGCGAGACGACCCAGGCCGGGCACAGTAGGACCCGTCCACGCAAACGGGTTTGGTCCGAAAGTAGACATGCCAGAACCCGAGCGCGATAAAGATGACGGCGATGCCAGAGGTCAGCGGCTTGTAGGGTTCCAGCGCGGTCAAGTTGCCGATCCAGGCCCCTGAAATGCCGAGTGTCACCAGCACCAGCGGCGCGATACAGCAGGCCGAGGCGAGAAACGCCCCCGCAAGCCCGAGCGTGGCGAAAAGGCCCTTGTGATCGGCGCTGCCAGGTGCGGTTTCGGTTTCGTGAATGTTGCTCATCGCCTCGTTCCTTGTCATCCCATTGCAACCTGCCTACTGTCTGTAGCAACTACAGATGCAAGGAAAATCGCCATGGCTGCCGTTCACGAAATTGCGACCCACAAAGGCGGGGCGCTGCGACGTGCCGATCTGGCCCGCGCCACCGGCTGCAATCTGGAGACGATCCGCTATTACGAGACGGCGGGCATCATGCCACCACCCGCCCGGACGGATGCAGGCCATCGCACCTATGACGCTGCGGACGTGCAGCGCCTGCGCTTCGTTTTGCGCGCCCGCGAGCTGGGGTTTTCGCTTGAAGACATTCGCGGGTTGCTTGGTCTTGGTGATGGCGCGTTGCGATCTTGCGCCGAAATCAAGGAAAAGACCGAGGCGCATCTGGCCGATGTAAGGGCAAAGATCGCCGACCTTCAAAGGATCGAAGCCGTTCTGTCCCGCACCGCAGCACTTTGCAGCGGAGGGGATCGCCCAGAATGTCCGGTGCTGGACAGTCTGCGGAATTGAGGACGTTATGCCCGGACCGTTGGCATTCCGAAAACACCGGCAGCGCCGCTTGCCGTCGGGCTCAGGCGATCTGGTGTTGATCGAGAAGACGGCCCATAACCTCGCTGCCGCGCGCGACAAAGCTACCGTCCGCCGGTTCGATGAATGCCACCGGCAGGCCTCGGGCGTTTGCTATCGCCAGCCCTCTGTCGGGTCCGAGCACAGCCATGACCGTCGCCCAACCATCGGCCTGCAGGGCCGTATCGGCAATCGCAGCAACCGAGGCAGCGCCTGCTGCCATCGGAACACCGGTCATTGGGTCGATCAGATGTGAGGCTGCCCCCCTCGCGCGCCGGTAGCCGCCCGAAGTGGCGACCGCGCCTCCGGCCAGCGGAATAAGGCGTGCCAGCATTGCCAAGTTGTTTGCTTCAGCGGCCCGTGGGCGGTTGATCTATCTTTAAGAAGCCATCTGCGCCGCATAGGCGGTCCAGAGATCGAAGGCAGCTACGCAATCACGCCAAACTGTTCCAACTGCGTTGAAAGGCGAACAGGCGCCGATCTTTGCGGCTGCTTCGATCCGCGCCTCCAGAAAGTAATGGTCGAGCTAGACCAGGATGTTAATGCCCGTTTCTGCCGCCACCCCGGCCTCGCTGACATGCAGTCCGCATGCATCCTCCCGGCATCAAACTGTCGTGGTTGGCTTCACACTTGGAACCAGCTATTGTTCTCGCCAAGGCTGAATTCCTCCTCGAGATAGACAGTCACAACCAATCTGGAGGCAAGCATGAAAATCCTCGCCGTCGATGATGACCCCTGCATTCTTGAATTGATGCCGTTGCTTGCGGCAAAATCCGGATTTCCTGATGTGACCACAGCATCGTCCGGCGAACTCGCACTTGATGCACTGGCAAACGGAAAGGCCTGCTTCGATTGCCTTTTGTTGGATATCAATATGCCAGGCATGGATGGGATAGAACTGTGCAAACGCGTGCGACGGCTTGAGGCCTATCGCACGACGCCCATTATCATGCTGACAGCAATGTCCGAACGAGAATACATAGACAGGGCCTTCAAGGCGGGTGCCACAGATTATGCCACCAAACCCTTCGACATCAGCGAACTCGGTGCACGGCTTCGGGTAGCACAGGAGCTGGTCATCGCGCGGCGCGAAGCCGAAATGGCGAAGGACTCGCAGGCGGCATCCGGTAGTGCGATCAACCAAATGCATGGTTTCGACCTGTCCGAGGCGATCCGTATCGAGGGAGCGCAGGCCCTTGTTGATTTCGTTTCATTGAAAAACTACCTCAAGCAGATCTCCGGTGCGGGCCTTGCCGCCTCGCACGTGATCGCAGTCAAGGTGGACCGGATCGAGGAATTCTACGCCCGTGCCACCACCGAGGAGCTTACCTATGCGTTGCGCGAGGTTGCTCACGCGGTCAACGAAATGCTGCGGACAAGAGGCGGCCTGATCTCATATGCGGGCAACGGAATATTCGTTGTCGTTTCCAACAGCGCTGCCCCGCTGGCTTCAAGCGAGATTGAATCTGAAGTTCAGCACCTGCTTGACGAAAAAAACTCTGAATATGACTGTGGTGCCCCGCTTGATATTGAAGTTTCGGTCGGGAACCCGATCCAGCCAAATTTCAGTGACGTCGCCGACATGCCCAAGTCAGTTGAACGCGCCATCGCCCGCGCCGAAACCCGGTCCCTGACAAAACCTGACAGACCTCTCACGGTGAATATCCGCCGGTGCGGGCCGTAGCGTCAAGTAAACCGAGCGGCCGTGACCCGGGGGAAGAACCGAGGGCGAGCCCTCTATTGTGCTGCTTCCGCAGCACGGATCGTGAACCAGAATGTCGTTTGTACCTCTGGTACGCTTTCAAACCCGATATCGCCGCCCATCTGTTCAACGATTTTCTTGGTAATGCTCAGCCCCAGCCCTGTGCCTCCTGATCTCAGGTCAGACATGGATGCAACCTGCGAGAATGGCTTGAAAACCTGTTTCTTGAATGCTTCCGGTATTCCGGGGCCGGTGTTGCTGACGGAAACCCGGATCGATTGGTCCTGGCGCTCGGCGGAAATCTCGACCGCGCTGCGGGGGGCCGCGAATTTCGTGGCATTCGACAAAAGGTTGGCCATCACCTGATGGAACCGTTTGGGATCGACGAGGGCAATCAGGGATCGGTCTGGGAACACCGTCGTGAAACGCACGCCGTATTTGTCTGCCGATGCCAAGTTGGCCAGCAGCGTTTCCTCCACCAGACCGGCGACTAGGTGAGGGGAAAGTGAGAAACGCATCTGCTGGGCCGAGAACTGCTGAAAATCGAGAATATCGTTGATCAGATGGTGCAGGCGGTCACCGTTTGTCTTTGCGATGAACAAAAGCCGGTGCACCTCGTCTGAAAACGGCGCATCGTCGTCGGCTTCCAGAAGCGACAATGCGCCAAGGATCGAGGTCAGCGGTGTGCGCAATTCGTGACTGACAGTGGAAACGAACTCGTTCTTCATCTCGTCGATCCGTCGTTGTTCGGTGACGTCGATGACCTGCGAGACGAAGTGATCCGGTTTACCATCGGCATTTCGAACCATACCGACTCTTAGCTTCCCCCACAGGATCGAGCCATCGGCCCGATAGTAGCGTTTTTCGATGGTGTAGGAGGGGACTTGGCCACTGGTCAGCAATTTGAGCTGGCTGAGGTCCGCATCCAAATCGTCGGGGTGGGTTAGTGTCTGAAAGTCGGTCCTGAGCAGTTCCTCCTTAGCAAAACCCAATAGGTTGCAGAGGGCCGGATTGACTTTCAGCCAGGCCCCGTCAAGGCCAACGATGGCCATGCCGATTG
>CAYLYV010000181.1:0-8483 GCA_964387655.1 uncultured Cypionkella sp.
AACGATGACCCGTCGGGCTTAGCGTACTATTCCGCACTCTCCGGCATCAGACCCCGTCCAGTCCGCCTCAGGAAGCAGTCATCGCAAAGTGGCTACTATTCTGGAAGCAGGATCACATCGCTTGCGGCAAAGCTGATCTCTGCGGCGCTGCCGACAGGCGGAGGCGGTTGATCTGGACGGTTGAAGGTATCGAGCGCGACCACCGTACCGGCAACGCGTGCTCTGACGCGGATCACTGAGCCGAGGAAATGAACCTCGTCGATGGTTGCGGGCATCACGACCTCTCGGCCCTCGGCACGGCCGAGCCGGATCGCTTCGGGCCGAAGCGCCAGCGTAACGGTGTCGCCATCGCGCGCCGTGATCGGACCCTTTGGCAGGAGTACCCTTTGCCCCGCGACCGTCAGCAGCCCATCCTGCTGTGACTCCACCGTCGCCGTGAACATGTTGAGCGTGCCAACAAAACCCGCGACGAACCGGGTGCGCGGGTTGTTGTAGATCTCGAACGGCGCACCCGCCTGCTCGGCGATACCGCCGTTCATCACCACGATACGGTCGGAAATCGACATTGCCTCTTCCTGATCATGCGTCACGAAGATCGTGGTGATCCCCAACTCGCGCTGGATCACGCGGATCTCGTTGCGTAAGGAGACGCGCACCTTGGCGTCAAGTGCCGACAGAGGTTCATCTAGCAAAAGCACCCGCGGTCGTGGTGCCAAGGCGCGCGCAAGCGCCACGCGCTGTTGTTGGCCACCCGAGAGCTGAAAAGGGAACCGCGTGGCAAGATCGGGCAGCCCAATCAGCCGCAGCATTTCCGCCACACGGGCTTCGCGTTCGGCGCGGGGGATGCCCTTCACCTTCAGCCCGAACGCCACATTGTCCGCGACCGTCATGTTGGGAAACAGGGCATAGGCCTGAAACATCATGCCGATGGCGCGCTGGTTTGTGCGTTGGTCGGTGACATCCTGCCCGTCGATCCGTATGCTGCCCGAAGTTGGCGTCTCGAAGCCGGCCACCATCCGAAGGACAGTCGTCTTTCCGCAGCCCGACGGACCAAGCAGCGAGACGAACTCGCCTTTGTCGATGCCCAGGTTGAAATCCTTGACCACGCGGTTTGCACCGAAGGTCTTTTCAAGGTTGGTCAGGTCTAGAAAGGCCATTAGGCTTTCGCCCTTTCATGTTTCGAGAAGCGGGTGACAAGCTGGATAAGACCCATGCAGACCCAGGTGATCGTAAAGGCGATCACGGCAAGGGCAGGGGGCTCATAGGCGCGATTGGCACCCAGAAGCTGCATGAAGGGGCCGAAGGCCGGGCGGTTCAGAAGGGCGGCCATGGTGAACTCGCCAATCACGATGGCCAGCGTCAGGAAGGCGCCAGACAGCACGGCGACCAGCACATTGGGCAGGATGATCCGCGCCAGAATGGTGAACCAGCCCGCGCCCAGCGATTGCGCGGCCTCGGTCAGGGTGGCGACGTCAATCGTCCGCAAGCCTGTGTCTACGGCGCGATACATGTAGGGTAGCGCCAAGGTGGCATAGCCCATGGTTAACAGGATGTCTGTGCCAAAGGCCGAGCCGGTCAACGGCAGGAAGGAGGAGGTGTTGTAAAGCCGGATATAGCCGAAGACGATGACAATCGCCGGAATGACCAGCGGCAGCAGGGTGATGAACTCCACCACCGGGCGGGCTTGTGGCAATTTCAGCCGCACCCAATAGGCCGTGGGCACGACAAGAAGCACACCAAACACGATGGTCGCGGCGGCCAATGTCAACGAGTAGCCGAAGGTGGCCCAGAAGGTCGGGTCTTCGAACACCTTCACATAGGCGTCGAACGAATAGACCCCGCGCCGCATCTTCAGGCTGAACTCCGTCATGCCGGCCAGCGGCAGCAGGAAGTAGAGGCAGCCCAGCAGGACCGCCGCCCAAGCGACGATGCGGGTCATTTCAGCCACCTCTCCGAGCGGGTTCGCAGTACGATATAGGTGACATTGGCCAGCCCGGTGATCACGATCATCCCAAAGGCCAGCGCATAGCCCAGGTTCGGGTTGCCGAGAACGTCGCCCCGGATCTGCGCGAACAGCTTGATCGGCACAATGTTCAGTTGCGGCCCGGTCAGAGCAAACGCCGTGGCCACCGCCCCGAAGGAATTGGCAAAGAGCAGCGCAAAGGTGCCCAGAAGCGAGGGGAACAGGATCGGCAGCGCCACCATACGCCAATATTGCGCGCCCGTGGCCCCCAGGACCGCCGCCGCTTCGCGCCATTCGCGCTTCAAGCCGTCAAGCGCGGGGATGATGATCAGGATCATCAGCGGAATCTGGAAGAACAGGTAGGTTACCACCAGCCCCCAGAACGACAGCAGGTTGAATCCCATGGCGCGCAGGTTGATGCCGAACTCGGTCTTCAGCCACAGCGTCACCAGCCCGGCCGGGCCAAGCGTGGCGATGAAGGCAAAGGCCAAGGGCACCCCGGCAAAGTTTGACGCCACGCCGGAGAAGGTCAGAAGCGGGCTGCGGATGCGTTTCGGCAGCCCGCCGAACACCACGGCCGCCGCCATCGCAAAGCCCATCGCACAGCCCAGAAGCGCCGTGATCATAGACAGCTTGATTGATGTCCAATAGGCGCGGCGGATAGAGTCGGTGTTCAGGTCGATCAGATTCTGCAGCGTGAAGCTGCCCTCGGGCGTCTGGAAGGCGCCGATCACGATCTTCATCGTCGGCAGGATCAGAAACAGCAGCGCGAACAGGACGAAAGGCAGAATGCCCAGCCATTCGATGGGCAAGCGCATCTTCGGCCGGTGGCGCGGGGGGGTATCGGTCATCGGTGTCCCTCGTCTGTCGGGCATCCCGGGGCGTCTGGCGGCCCTGGTGAGGCGTGCCCGGCCCCGGGCGGACCGGGACAGGGCGCTGGGTTTCGGTCAGATCACTCGACGTTGGCGCCGACGGTCGCGTCCCAGCCACCGGTGACGGCGGCCTTGTTGGCGTCCACCTCTTCCAGCGTCGGGAAATAGGCGGCTTCATAGGCGGCAGCCGGGGGCAGCGCGTCCAGCAGGTCTTGCGGGATCTTGCTGGCAGCGGCCATCGCGTTAAAGCGTGCCGGGTGGCAATAGCCCTTCAGCCAGCCGAGTTGGCCTTCGTCGCTGTAAAGGTATTCCATCCACAGCTTGGCGGCATTCGGCTGCGGCGCATAGGCCGAGATCGCTTGCACATAGACACCGGCCAGAACGCCGGACTTCGGAACGACAACCTCAACCGGCGGGTTGCCGGCCAGCGTGTCACGCGCCGCAAGCGCATTGTAGTCCCACATGATGACGATGGGCGTGGTGCCCTGCGCGAGCGTGCCCGCCTTGCCGATGACCGGAACGAAGTTGCCCGCATCGTTCAGCGCCTTGAAGAACTCAAGACCAGCCTTGCCTGCAGCTTCGCCAGGGGCGGCGCCCGTCGACATGCCCGCAGCCAGAACCGCCAGGATCGCTTGGTTCGAAGCGCGCGGATCGCCCGCCAGCGAGACCTGACCGGCATATTCCGGCTTGAGCAGATCGGCCCAGTCCTGCGGCACGTTCTCGACCAGATCCTTATTCACAAGGAAGGACATCACGCCGTAGTAGTCCGCGTACCAATGGCCATCGACATCCTTGATGCCGTCGGGAATCTCGGCCCAGGCAGCCACCTTATGTGCCTGTGTCAGGCCATCGGCCTTGGCCGAGGGGCCATAGGCCAGACCGACGTCGATCACATCGGGTGCCTGCGGGCCCTTGTTGTCTTTGTTGGCCTTGATCGCCTCGACCTCGTCGGCCGAACCCGCATCGGGGTTCAGTTCGTTCACCTTGATCTCGGGGTATTTGGCCTTGAAGCCATCGATAACGCCGCCATAGCCGCACCAATCATGCGGCAAGGCGACGGTGGTCAGCATGCCTTCAGCCTTGGCCGCAGCCTCGATGTCGGCAAACGACTGGGCGAAAACGACCGTGGCCGACAGCGATGCCACAAGGCTTGCCGTCATTCCAAGCGCAGTTCTGATCATCATGTGGGTATCCTCCTATGTTGTCCCGTGCCCCCCGTAAACCGTGCGCGCGACAAGGATTTGACGTGATACGCGGGGGCTTGCCGGTAGCTTGTGAGACCTTGTTACGGGGGTGCCGCCTTGATTTCCAGTCCTACGTTCGGCGGCATCAGGGATTTTTCGAAGGCCGGTGTAGGTTCTGGACGATTTCCGCTACGAGCCGACTGCGCCGACACCACCACCGACATTCATCGCGAAAGGTGCAATCGATACGACGAGCCTCGAAAAGATGTTGAGCAGTCCGACGCAGGACTTCTTCTTTTATCTTTCATTGCAGATGTCTTGCTTCGGGCTTCAGCAGCATATCTGGCAAATAGAAGTGTCATCAGACGCCCGGCCTTCGGCCAGCAACAGAACCGGGAACAGAGATGCTGCATCGCGGAAATTTGACACCCCGCTTTGTTTCTGCATTTGAGAGTCACCTGCCTGGCGCAATCCGTGCTGCGGCATGAAGCTGGGGTCGAACGCCCGCACAGGGCTGTGTTTCGACGGGCCGCTGCCAAGTGATCATCGAAGCGGCCGCCTTTGGGGCGGGGACAGGGGCATCGGCCGCGCCGTCTTTTTGTCAAAAGGTTGGCAGGATTAACGGAGTGCCGTCAGCCCGGATAGACCAGCGTCTTGGCCCAGTCGCCGCCCTTGTTCGACCTCGTCTCTCGCTTTGCCATCACGATGGCTGACCTGAACCCGGTGAAGTGGCGGGCGCCGCGAGGCAGCAGGGCAGGGGGTTGAGCATACTGGCATGATGGGGTTGAGGTGGTTTCCATGATCGACGGCGTGCCCGACAGCACCCTCAATCTGTCCATGCGCGCGATTGCGAGGTTTTCTGATGCTGCCGGGCGGTTCCGCGCCGCATGGCCGAAGAAGGGGATGACGAAGGAGGATCGGCGGCTTCTGGAGATTGCTGCAGCCGGGTTGCCAGCGGCCGAACTTGCGGAGTTCGCGGCGCTGATTGCGCTTCGGCAGGAGGGAAATTCAGGGTAGCTGATGCGGCGTTCCATTTTCGAATTGGGCGGGGGCTGTCTGTCGACAACAGTGCGGCAGAGTCCAGCCGGAGAATGGCTAAAGTGAGCGCCCGCTTGGGCAAGCACCCAGCGTTGTCATCACCTGCCAACTGAATCCGACATCCCCATGGCCGATGTTCACCGCCATGGGCAAGGCGGCGCAATAATTTGCCTATCGACGGCTCCATTGCATTGGCATATATTGCCAGTGCAATGGAGATCACCAGATGGCCACACGCAACGTCGTTCTTACAGAACCCCAATCCAAGATGATCGATGATCTGGTCGCTTCAGGGCGCTATCAAAACGCCTCTGAGGCATTGCGGGCGGGTCTGCGTTTGCTCGAACGTGAGGAGGTGGAGTTCCGCGAGCTGAGGGCTCGGCTCACACGCGGCGTGCTTGAATCCCGGGACGGTGCCTTTGCGCGCGGATCGGGCGAGGATGCCGTCCGGCGCGCTTTTGCATCAGCGCAAAGATCCGCATCCTGATGCCAAAACCTTGGGTTCTGACGCGACAGGCGGAAGCGGCGCTCAAGGATATTGCAATCTGGACGGTTGAGACCTTTGGCAAAAGGCAAGCTGACGCCTATGCCGAGGACTTGATCGAGAAGTGCCAGGAACTCGCCGATGGCGCTGCGCCATCCCGAGACTGTCGGCGTCTGGTTGATTCTGCGCTGCCCGAAGATCTCCGCTATGCCCGCTCGGGCCAGCATTACGTCGTCTTCGTGGCCGCGCCTGCCCGCATGATCGTTGTAGATTTCCTGCATGTCAGGACAGATATTCTAGCACGGTTGGCGGCGTTGGGCGAAGGTGACATGGAGACATAATAATCTCGCGCGTTTCTGATCTTCGGGGGAAAGCGCAAGGGAGATCGGACATTGCCACATGTGAGCCTTCTCCAATCCCCTGATCGACATTGACTACGGCGTCATCGTGAAGGTCGAGGTGACCTTGGCCTGCCGTAATTTCGTGCTGATGTGCGATCTGGCGACTGAGTTGTGAAAAAACCCGCCCCTGTTAGGGGGCGGGCGGGTAAAGTAACCGAGTAAGCGCCCCGATGGGAGATCAGGGGCGCAAGGTCACGATACGCTGAAAAAATTCGCCCCCACAACGGGAAGGTGTAAGTCGGGGCAGCGCGGCTCGTACGAAGGCTTTTCCTTCAGGGGCGGCGGTGTGGAAGGCGGGATGCATGGTTGCAAGAAGGCAATCTTCGGCTGGGCCAAAATCGCCCGCTTGTCGCTGCCTTGATCGCGTACGTACCGCTTCATTCTGACGATAGACGCCAGCAACCTGGCTCGACTGCCCCGGTCGTTGGACGCTTGGGGCCGAGAACCGGCATCGGATGCGCGCTCCACGTGTCAGATCGGGCTCGATGACCCCGGCTGCTGGTCCGTTCAACCGGAAACCATCCCGGCTCGGCAACGATTTCCGCGCCCTGTCAGAGATCGCTGCCATATTTTCGGGAAAATTGGGCCTCATCGACTGATCTCCCCGTTTTTGACAGCTTCGCCATGCACCGACAAGGCCGCTGCAAAACGGTTCAACCCCAACCTTATCTGCATCGCGCTGACCCTATCGTCATAGGCTCTCCGGCCGATGCGCCGCTGCAGATCCCGCTCGTGGAATCGCCAGTTTTGCACGGGTGCCAGCCGAGTCAGAGCAGCAGCTTCCTGCTCCTTGGCCCCAAGGGTACGCACCGGTTCGGGCCGTGCGGCGGGAGGAGCCGCGCTCCGCCATTTCCGCATGAAGCCCAAGAGATATCCGGCGGGCACGTGATCCTTGCCCTTTGCCCGGTTGAAGGCACGGAAGGCCTGCCAGATCGCTTGGGTGTCGACATTCCAGCAGGGCAGGGCGCCCTTCGCTGCCTTGATCACCTCGGCCCAGGGCGTGTGGTGGACATCTGAAGCACCCCCGATTTCGATCTTGCCTGCGAATATCATTTTGTTCTTAGAATCCCTAAATAGTGATGTGTCATCTGTGGCTGACATGCCATCTGGCTCCGGCGCGGGGCTATCCACAGGGCCGAAGCGAAAGAGCCACGGCGCGAACTTGCCGTTGGGCTTCCAGCGCAAAAGGCCAAGCGCAGAGGCGGCCAGTTCTGCAAGCAGAAGGCTGAGGTGCTGGCGCGATACGCCCGTCTTCTGAGCCAGATGGCCAAGCGTGAAGGCGGCGGTTCCGCGTTCGAGGCCATTGTAGCCGTCTTTCCAGGCGATGCCGTCCAGGATGATGGTGGCGAGCTTGTGGGCCGAGACCGACAGTGGTGTCCCGGTGATGCGGCGCAAGATGGCGCCAGTGGTCAGTTCCATGAGCAGTCGTCCTTTTTCAGGACGCCGGACCATTGGGCAACAAAAAATTGCTCCGGACAAGCATGTTGCCGGTTGAACGGATCTGATGCGCGCGCTAGATTTCCTGTGCGACGAGGAAATCAGTGCGGCGTCGGATCTATGGTCTGGCGTCGTTTCTCGTTTTGGGGTTGCGGTTCTTCCGGGTTCATTGAGAGTAATGTCTGTGAAGCGGATGCGAGCTCAGTACCTAACCTCTTCAAATCCATAGCTGCCCTGAAAGTCCTGCCAGTCCACGAAGACGCTGCGGAACGCGTAATCGGTGCAGCCGGGTGTTGGGCTGAAGCTGGAGGCCGCAGGTAGCCTGTCTGTGCTGCTGCGATGCCAGGCATAATCGGCTTGCACGCCATAGGTGCCCAGGCGGACAGATGACCAGACTTTGCAATCACCCTCGCGGTTACGACGCCGACGGTACTCGGTCTGATAGACCCGGATTGAGCGCACGAAATCATAGGCCGGGTCTGAGATGTCGATGTCCGCCTGATCCGCAATGAGCGTCGGCACCGGGAACGAAGCCTGCGGGAGAGCCGTCTCAGGCCTCAATTCCGGGCGGAAGGCGATGTCGAAAAGGCGCGCGACTGGCATCTCGTGGTGCAGACCGGCATGCATCGGGCAGTTCCATATCTGCAGCGGCGGCTCGACGGGCCAGGGCGTGATGCGGGCGATGAAAACGTTGCGAGCCTGGGTGCATTCGGCCGAGGCGGGCCAGCCACCCGCAAGACAGAGCAGGATCGCACAATCGACGGGATAGGCCTGAGCGGGAGCGGTGAGTGAGACCAGAGCCGAAGAGGCGAGACCGGCGGCGAGGAGGCGAAGCGTCATCAGAAGGTTTCCTTGCATTGGGGAGGGGGCGTTCGGAGCGGAATGGCGGGCACGAGATCAGTCATCCGGGGCGGGACCGAGCGCTTGAAAGTCAGCGATGGCGCGGCGGACCTCGTCGGTCACTTCGGCACGGGCGGATTCCAGACAATGCAGGTAGGTCTGCGCTGCATCAAAATAGGCGATATAGCCTTCCCGGATTTCCGCCGCGTTGTCCGCCATCAGCGCCCTTGGAACAGTTTAGCATGATTGCTTAGCGGAGGATTT
>CAYLYV010000182.1:0-8187 GCA_964387655.1 uncultured Cypionkella sp.
TTTCCACATTGTTCATAGCAGTCTCTCCGTGACGGGCGCCGGAAGCCTCTCTCCCGGCCCTGGCCCATCACCGGATAACCTTCCTTCCTCGAACTCTCTGAACTGACGTCAGGCACAAACACCGACAGGAATGCCAGGCCCTCGTCACGGGCCTTTAAGTCAGGTCGAAGAGGCGTGGGAACAGGACGTCATGCGTCTTGCTGGGAAAGCGCAGCATCAGGGCGCTGCGTGGGGTCTCGGACCCGATGATGCCGTCATCAAGAAGTGATTTCATGGTGGCGCGGGCCGTGCGGGGTGCGACGCCCAGCAAGGCGGCAACATCCCCACGGTCAACTTCGCCGCGCAATAGGACGATGCGCAGCAACTCCCCTGCCCTCTCGCCCAAACCTGAAAGCGCAGCATAGCGCGTAAGCCTTTCGCCTATTCGGTCGAAGTCGAACATGCCCGCCATGAAGGTGACCTGATCCTCACAAACCGCGAGGAACCACTTAGTGAAAGTCACAAGCGCAGCCAACGACAAGTTCCCGCGCCCGTCACGGTCGCCCTGACGGACACGGTCGGCGAGTTGCATCATCTCACGGTATTCATCGCGACCCGGCAGGCCATCCTGTAGACCTCGGGCCAGCCCGCGCGAAACGGACCAGAGCCCCCCTGCCCCGATGCCCGCATGATGCGCCATTGCATGCGACATCAGCCGACTTACACGCCCGTTCCCATCGTAGAACGGATGAATGAAGTTGAAGCGATGATGTGCAGTCGCCACGGCAAGTGTGCGCGTGACCTGACCATGCAGCCAATCCAGCCGAAACCGGGTGTGGTAATGCGCCATGAACGAGGGAACGGTGTCACACGGAGGCGGAACATGGGCGCCAACCTCTACGTCGCCCTGCCGCCATTCGCCGGGAACGATCCGGACCACTTGGCCCCCATGGCGCAGCGTCAGCATCTCTTCAGTGGCGCCTTTATAGAAGGCTTCGTGAAGCCATTTGATGAACGACGGATCACTCGGATCTGCGAGCGTGCCCTCGACCGCCCGGCGGTCGATCTCTTCTTGCAGGTGGACATGGGCCGCATGTTCTTGCTGCAGCGCACGACGCCCTGGATCGGCGTCAAAGTCACCGGCGAGTGCCCGTTCAATGTCGCGCGGGCGGGTGTTGTTTCCTTCGATACGGTTGGAGTAGTAGCTGTTCATCATCCGCACCATCGCGGCCAAATCGGCCAGGGTACGGGCAGGCAAGTTCCGGCCCAAACCGCGCGACGACTGAATCAGCCGGTTTGCCGTCTCGACCAGGTCAAGCGGGATGTCATCTTCGAGCCGGGCAGGCTCTATCCGTGATGGGGACACGATGTACGTCAAGCAGACTCCAGAATGCCACTAAGTGTGACGCGCAACATATTCTGTAGCTTTAGAAAAAGCTAGGATAAAGCGGACATCTGCCACTATCACATGCCACTAAGCCGTGCCACTCTCGGCTTTGGGGTGTGGGTCAGGACATGTCCGGAGCCACACCGCCTTATCTGATCAGGCCGCTTCCCAGACCTGATTCAGTATCCTTGCCGCAATCTCGGATTTGTCCTGCGGCAGGAACCGACCGTAGTGCTGTGCAACCATGTCGGGTGTATCCTGAATGGCATAACTCGCCTGCTCATAGGACCCGGTGCGCTTGAGGATGTGGGTAGCCAGGACATCGCGAACATTATGGGGTCCGTGCGGCAACAGGCCGTCGATGGCCCCCCGCTTGGTCCACGGATTATAGATACCATAGCGCTGTATAGCCGTCCGCCATGCCTCATAGAACGTGTTCTGGCAGTAAGCAGCATTGGTACTGGTCATCTTCGCCGTCTTGACGAAGAACGTGCCCGGGTCAGCCGCCTCGCCGATCAGACGCGCGCGATGGCGCTCAATCCAAGTTTCAATCAGTTCGTAAAGCCGTCCGAGGTCTGGGAGGATCAGGCGAAATGGCTTGGAACCGAAGAACGAGGAATTGGCATTCTTGAAAGCGACCGACGGGATCAGGATCTCCCACCCTTGGTCGCGGCTGCTCCAACGCAACTCGCCACGCTTCGTGTCCTCCAGCTTGCGCTCTGAGGCCGGCAAGGTCCCAGGCTGGCACAGCATCAGTTCGCGCAAGTTCTTCTGCCGCAGCCCCGTGTGAAGACCGATGCGCAGCATCAGGAACGCCCGAACAGTTTCTGCCGCTGCGCGTGCGTTGTGCCGTTCATCTGGCATCCGCTGCAGGATTTCTTCGGTGATCTTACGGTACTCGCCGACCGGGCTTGGCGCTTCGAGTACCGGCAGGATGGGCTCGAAGGGGTCTCGATGGACCCGAACAACTCGGTCGATCTCCTTGATCCGCCGACGGGCGTGTTTGTACATGCGATCACAGGCGGCAGGCCAATCTGACTGAACGGCGCTGATGTCAGCCTCGTTGACCAAGCCTTCGATTGGAACAAGGCTGCTCCCCATGTGGGGCGATTGGCGCAGCCAACCGGTCTCTTCCCGACAAATCGCTGCAGCGATCGATAGGAGGTCGATCTCCCATTTCGTGTAGAAGCCGCGCCGGCGCTCCCGCCAGTGAAGGTACCAATCCCAGACTTGCGGAAAGATCATCATGGCAAAGGTCAAGAGCTTCGGATCGACGCCGAGCCCCTGCACTTCGCTCTCGGGTGGGGCCACGAACGCCCCGAACCACAGCCCGAAATGCTCCACCTTCTGGGAGGCGGTTTCCGTCCCCCACACCCCATTCCGTTGCATGCCGAAGGCAGCGAAGGTCGACGTCTTGAAACGCAGAAGGTCGGCCATCTCGTCGTTCAGGCGTTTGGGCGCGATGACGATGCCGGACTCTTCCGGCGACCGCGCGGGTGAAGACTTGCGAACTGGCCCTGAGGCACAACTGAACCGAACGGCATAGCGTTGGCGAATGGCCGCCGCCTGATACCTCCGATAGTCCGTGGACCCGCTGATGATCACTGTTCGGACCCAATTCAGGATTTCCGCCTTCTCCTGGCTTGGCCTGCGGTTGAAATCTTCGGGCAGGTGCCACGCCAGACGCCGGCGCTCAGACGGCGAGATATCGTCCAAATCAAAATCGCCTGGTGCTCGTTCAGGGGTACCAGACAGGCTCAGGAAGTAGCCAGCCGACAGACGATAGCGTCGCTCGATGCGTCCCAAGATTTCCAGACTGATCGCAGCGCGCGGGACCTTCTTGCCGCGCCCCCAGCTGATGAGCGTGCTGCGATTGACGCCATCCTCAGGTCGCACCACCGCGTTGTAGAGGTGGTAGATGGTTTCGCCATGACGGCGAGCGTGCAGTTGAAGGGCTTCACCAAACGTCGCAGGATCCTGCCAGGTCGTGTCCAGTGGCTCGGGAAATTCGACGATCGCTCTCGGCCGGACGCCGGGCTTCTTGCGGACCTTCTCGGTACCTGTTGCTCGAACGCCTGTCGGGTTTATGGCGGGCCCGCTGGAAATGGAGCGTGTTGATCGGCTTCCAGCGCGAGCGGGACGCAGGGTCGCATTCGAAACCTCGCGTGCTACAGCGTCGAAGATCGGCTGCAGAATTGCCCTATGAGCACGGAGGCGATCAACATCGATGTCGAGCATGGCGGACAGCGACTGCAAGTCGAGCCCGCTGCCCCGGTAAGGTGGGTACTCGTTTCGCTCGAGCAGGTCGACCAAGCAGCTATAGAGCAAGCGCACCTCATCTTCGGTGAAGATCGACGTGAGCCGAGCCTTGCAGAATTCTGCGATCTTGCGCGGTGTGAGTGCAGAAGACGTTGATTTCATTTTCCATCCTTCGATTTCTGGGGTGGCCCAGCTATCGAAAGTCCGCGTGAAGGTGGAGAGCAGGTTGAATTGTGTAATGTTCGTTGCCCGTCAACATGCCCGAGTTCAATTTCTTCCTCATGTCCACCGCGGTGGACATCAAACATGGACGCTTGTTGATGTTGAGAGCCTTTCCAGGATCCTGGCTGGTCTAAACGTAGCCACCTTCTTTCCAAGGGTGACACTGTGGAAATAGGCGGCGTAGTTTCGAATCCGGGTTCCTAGTTGGAGTAGAATGAAAACTGCAGCGGCGGTTCTCTTAGAACCCACACGCCTACTTGCTTCGTGGAACGTTCCCGGCTGAATGCCCATCATCGGAGCGAGGTTCTGTGCATGTCTTTCGATGTCGTCCCACGTTCGCAACGCCGCTGGAGCGAACGCCGTAGCTTCTTGGCAAACGGCGGTTAGCATCTGGACGCTGGGCAGTAGATCCTTCTCAGCGCCTTCAGATTCATTTCTATCTTTTTCTGACTTAGAAAGGTGCCGGACAATTTGACCGTCATTGGCGGGCAGTTTTGTTGTAATCATAACGTCCACCACGGTGGACATTTGACCGAGATGGCCTGTGATCTGATCCAGCAGGCAACGATATTCGGCCACCGCCAGCTTTCGCCGAATCGTTCTGCGAGTGCTTTCTGCAAAGGTGCTTCCAGGTTCGATACTGTCGATATGAGCCAGACCGACGAGAATTTGCTTACGCAGAAAGACCTGATCGCGGCGGGCCTCTTCCAGTTCTGCGGCTGCATTGAGGAATTCACCAGCACGCCTCAACAGAGGCGAAAGCGAAAGGCCAAAGCTGATGACCTGACCATTACGCGAGCTGACGCGATAACGCTTGCGGTTCGGGCTGTCATGGCGCGCGATCATTCCAAGGTCTACGAAACGGTCGATATGGCGACGGAGAGTCCGTTCGTCCACGCCCCCGATCCGTCGGCAGATTTCCAAGTTTGAAGCAAACACAGTGTCACCTTGCCCTGGCCGGAGGAAGCTAAGGAGAGCTTGCAAGGTCTGGATGTGCCCCGGCTTTAGTCCGAAGGCACTCCGTGCGTCGCGCAGAGCTCGAAAGACCGTCCAGATGTCGGGAGGCGTACAATTCTCTTGCCGGTCGCGCTTTCTGGCGCCGGAGGAACTTGCGGAAACCTGATTGAATGCCATGTTTTTTTGAACGACGGCCACGTCGGCCCATAGCTTTCCCGGCACCCCCCACGATTTTTCGCGCAGAAGGCAACAAAAATCATGTCCACCGAATCGGTGACTCTTGACCAGTATGTGGGAGGTTGCTACATCATAGGTGCAAATCGATGATGGGCTCTCCGAGGGAAACCTTGGGGGGCTCTTTTCTTTTTGGCCTTCGCTACTCTCCTTCTGCTCGCGTTACATGTTTAAGGGCAGGGGTCAGTCTTCCTGCCTTCGCTCATCCCGCCATTTCTGGAAGAGGTCACGAAGCGTTGCTTCGGCACGTTCCTCCAGCCAAAGGCCGAATTCTGGATTGTCCTTGCGGGCGACTTTAATCCCGATGGACTTGGCGTCGACGGAGAGGGTCGCAACAACGTTGCCACCCTCGTCCTTTACCGTGGAACTGCGCCCCGTCGCCGAGAGGTTTATTGAACTCTTCGCAGACCGCTGACAGGCATTGTACACAGTCTGGAATCTGTCGATGCCGGTAGCGTCTTGGGGCAGGGCGGCCAAGGCGGTTCGCGCAACCTCGGTGAGAGCCACCTTCGAGGCCAACGCAGCAAGATCACTCCACTGACGCCGTCCGGTTCCATGAGCCGGGCCGATCAGTCGGATCAACTCTTCGGGGAGTTGTTCGATCACTACCCGGTGATTGGAGATGCCTTGCCTGGTCAATCCAAGTGCGTCCTGGATGACGCCTGGCTTATACCCAGCTTCCTGCATCTCTTTGATGAACAAGGCCTTCTCAATGAACGACGGATCGAGCCGGAGGTTGTTCTCTTGTCCTTGGGCGATCAGCGAGGCGTCGTCGTCCAAGGTGCGGACTATAGCCTTGACTGGTCCGCCAACCTTTCTGATCGCGGCAAGTCGCCTGCGCCCGTAGACGACGCGGTAGCGATCCGGCTGATCAGAGGGCCGAACCATGATCGGAACCTGCTGGCCGTGCTTGCGGATGCTCTCGGCTAGCAAGTCGATGCCATCATCTTCGAAGGCCATCCGGTCCCGCAAGCCATCGACCTCGATCTGCTCAGGGTCAATATCTCGGATGGAGTTGGCAGTGATCTCTCTAAGGGACTCCCTCAGCCCGCCGACGGAACCGCCAAGTTTTGTCGGTTTCGCCGGGACAGGGGAGGGGGGCACGTCCACAGCAGGTTGGTTGAAGATGTTTCGGCCCATCAGCGTCGACCCCATGCCATTTGAATCGTCTGTTCAAGCTCATCCGCGACGTTGTTCACGCTGCTCAGGGCTCGGTCGATCGTTTTGCGGATCAACTGGCCTGGATCCACTTCATAGATCGTCTGCTGCGTCATTCCGGCGTCCGAAATGGCCGTGGACTTCAGCATAGGTTCCGTCATGACCTGGCCCGCCAGGATCGAACGTAGATACCCAGCCATTTGCGTCTGCGGACCATCGGAGGGTTCGTAGCGTGTGATCAGGAACTTGACGAAATCCCAAGCCACTTTTCGCCCGATCGCCTCTTCAACCGTTTGCACGGTCTCGGAGGCAAGTTTCAGGAACTGGCTCATTGAGGCAATATCTAGCATCCCCGGGACCACGGTCACCAAAAGCCCGGTCGAGGCCGCAAGTGCTGTCAGAGTGAGGAACCCAAGCTGCGGCGGGCAGTCGATTAGAACCAGATCATAATCCGCGCCGACTTCGTCCAGCGCCAAAGCCAGACGTTCTGCAAAGATCGGCTGCACGCGACGCGCCAAAGCATTTGCTGTTTCGGTTTCGTATTCCGACAGCAGCAAGCCCGCAGGCACCATGTCGAGGTTGTGGAAATAGGTCTTCTGAATGACCGATGAGAGCGGAACTTTGCCTTCGTAGCGCAGGGCGTCATAGACCGTGCCGCTGTCAGAAAATTCGAGCTCGGGTCTGATGCCGAAGAAGGTGGTCAGGCTGGCCTGTGGGTCAAAGTCCAGCGCCAGCACTCGATAGCCGCGCAGGGCAAACCTTTGAGCCAGGTGGATCGTAGCAGTGGTCTTTGAACTGCCGCCCTTGAAATTCACAACGGAGATGACTTGCAGCCGGTCGCCATCCCGGCGGCCCGGCAAGTATGCGTCTGCATTCTTTCCTGTCCGGGCAAGTATGTCGCGCAGGGTGTCGATCTCTTCGGCAGAATAGTAGCGGTGCCCACGTCCGTCCGTGAAGACCTCGGGAAAGCTTCCATCCTTGTGGCGGTTCCGCAGATTCGACGGGCTGACGCGCAGAAGTTCAGCGACCTCCGTCGAGCTGAAGCGCCGCAGAGACTTGCGCTCTTCCGGTTGAAAGGCAGCCCGCATTTGCCGGTTCAGCGATTCTGCCAAGCTGTCCGCAAATGCACCGATGTCGGCTGTGCCGACCCCGCGATTGAGATTCATGCCTCGTTCAGTCATTCACTGCCCTCAGGCCCTTGTTAGGGCTCTTTATGATTTTGACGGCATTAAGCCGATCTGACGCGCTTTGTCGTCAGAACCGAAATGACATGAACGAGTGAGTCCATCAAGAAGAATCTAGATATGGTGGAAAAAGTTATGCACAGCGCTATCGAGCGTCAACGGGGAGGTGCGCTTCCTTCTGGGTAATCTGAAGAAGATCCTGCACGTGAACTATCCAGTTCTTCACCTTCGCTCGCCGCGTGAGGACCGCCATTTCGGAGTTCATACCGTCTTGGACTGGCCGATCGACAGGGCGCCCAGATTACCTGAGTGTTGAAAGCAGCCCTAGCTTCTCGGCCCGTTCAATCAGCATCTTCACTGAAGACGGTTGCCAGCTTGTTCGCCCACGGGGTGTTCGCTCACGCATCGCTTCCAGCCGGGTGCAGATCGCCTGAAGCGTGATAGCGGGATCCGCGCCTTTGATGGCGGCGACGATGGCGGGCAACCGGTCGTCGGTTTCACGGCGGCCGGCGCGGTCCAGGACCGTCTCGGGCAGGAAGCCGTCGCGGACATAGGCATTCACGGCACGTAGCAAGCGGCTTTGTGTCCACTGTCGTTCGCGGGGCAGGGGGCCGTTGATGATGCGGACCACGTCTTCCCAGGCCAAGTCGGGCCGCAGGCGGCGGACATGGGGCACCCAGTCCTGCGCCGTCTCGTTCAGGCGCTCGAGGTAGCCGTCCTGTCGCGCTAGCCGCACCTTTCGCAACGCCACCGGATCACGGGCGCGCAGGCCCGGGTTGCCGCCGACCCTGCCTTTGGTTCTTGCGC
>CAYLYV010000183.1:0-8120 GCA_964387655.1 uncultured Cypionkella sp.
GTGCAGCCCGCGAGGGGCGCAAACCCGAGTCCGATAATCAAGGTTATGTAATATATTGATTGCATTGGATAATCATTCCTTCCAGAATTTCGGCCGTGCGGCATAGTCGGCGCCAAAGGCATTCAGCCCAGCCTGACCGCCGCCAAGCGCTGTCAACAGCGGCCCCAGAGCTTTGAGATCGACATTCAGCACGGTCGAACTGCGTGGCGTGCGCGACAGCACCATCCGCTGGCCGGGGATCGGGCTCAGGACAAAGTCCAACTCGCCATCGGTCAGCCGGAAGCCGTCATAATCGGAACTTGACGCTTCGCCGTTCGGGAACAACAGCTGGTTCGGCAATGCCTCCAAGATCGAGCGGGCCTTTGATCCCCGGATCTGGCTTGGAAACTGCGTCATCATCACCACGACGACGTTCTTCTTTCGCGCGGTCACCAGCCATTCGGCGAGTTTCTTCGCGAAATACTCGTCGTCGAGCACCTTCCAGGCCTCGTCGATCAGGATCAGCGTTGGACGCTTTTCTTCGATCAGCATCTCGATGCGGCGGAAAAGATAGCCGAGGATCGCAGTGCGTTCGGTGCCGAGATCGAGGATTTCCGTCAGATCGACGGCCGTGACGTCATGGCTGGTGAAATCCACCACCGGCTCCTCGGCCTCGCCAAAGACCCAGCCATAGCGACCCTCGGGGCCCCATTCGCTGATCCGTTGGGCCAGATCGAGGCCGTCTCCGACATCGCCAAAGAGTTCCTGAAAAGCGCGGAAATTCCGCAAGCCTTCGCGGGCTTTGCCGTTCTGGGAAATGGCAGATTTCAGGGCTTCAGACTGCAGCGGTGTCATCGGCCCGCTGCGCTGTTCCAACAGCGCCACCAGCCAATCCAGAAACCATGCCTCACCGCGTTCCCCGGATTCTGTCGCAAGTGGGTTCAAGCCCGTTGGCCGGCCGGCACGGATTTCGGCGTAGCGACCACCAAGGGCGCGGACGGCCATTTTGAGACCGGCTTCCTTGTCGAAGATGATCGTGCGGCCACCTGCCCTTTGAGCCTGGGCCGCGAGGAAGGCGACGGTGGTGGTTTTGCCGCCGCCAGACTTGCCGAGAACGAGCGTGTGGCCGTTGGTCGGCTCCGCTGCCGGATCACCGGGTTCATGGAAACTGAACCGGTGCAGCGAGCCTTGCAGGGTTTGAAACAGCGTGAGCGGCGTTTGCCATGGCAGGCGTGCGGCTTCTGTCCCGGTATCAGCGGCATGCAGCGCCGCCATATCGGCGAAGTTCAGGGACGAGACCGTCATGTCCCGCGCCCGGTAGTCCATGTTGCCGGGGTGCATGGCGAAGAACGCTGCCTCAAGGGCAGTGACCTCACGGACGAGGCGCATGCCGTTTTGATGCGCGATGCCGCGGATACGGGCGACTTCGGTGTCAAGCGCTGCCTGGTCTCCGGCAAAGACGGTGATGGTCATCTGGTGGATGCCAAAGCCAAGCTCGCCGCTTTCGGATTTGTCTGCTGCTTCAAAAAGCTGGGCCTCGATTGTGGCGGCGATGTCCTCCGAAGCCCGCATTTGGGCGACCCGGCGTTTCACCCGTTCGGTGATGCTGCCGCGTTCAATCGGCGTGTAGCTGTGGGTGATGATGGTGTCGCGCGACGCGCCAAGCGCATCCAGCATGCCGGGCCAGGTCGATGTGGCGTAGGATTTGACATAGAGGACGGCACCGACACGCGGGGTGTCTGCCCCCTCCTCCACCGTGAACTGGCCTTTGCCGAAACGAATGGCGGCATCGCTGGCATCCTCAGCGATGATCCCAAAAGGACTGCGCGATTTGGCGCGCAACTCGCCAGTCAGGAGCGAGGCATAAAAGCCGATCAGGCTGCCATCACTGATCTTGAGGCGGTGGGATTTGACGCCAAGCCCGGTCTCGAGGATCGAGACCACTTCGCGCAATTCCTCTAGCCGGCGGTCAGTATCCTCGCCCCAGACCTTTGCCGCCGCCTTGCCGAAGAGCGGCACAGCCAACGGCGCAACCTGCCGTCGGACGACCGTTAAGATCAGGACGGATTCCTGCAGATTGCGGCGCTGCAGCTCGGTGTCCCAGGCCCGGTCGATATCGGCGGCAAAGCTCTGGCCGTGGATAGGTTTCAGCTGGGCGATGGTCGGGCGCATCATCCGGTGCAGATAGAAGCTGAAACGTTCATCCAGCGTGTCGAGAAGATGCGCGAACCCGGCCCGCAGCGCGGTGATCGCCGAAGACCCGGATGTGATCCCGTCGATGCCGGTCACTTCGAGGGAGATCATCAACCCGTTATCGCGGGTGCGCACCACCTCGTCATCCAGTTCAATGACATAAGGCAGATGCGCATAGATCTTCGGGTCGGCCGGGATCAGTGCCCGCGCCCTGCCCCGCAGCACCTCTTTCTCAAGAAACATGACGCCGTCCTTTCCGAAGAATGGCCACTGGCGTCACCTGCATCATGACCGCGAACACATGATGCCCGTTAGGGTTCAGCTTGGTGGCCACGCGCGCGAGCCCGTACCAGATCGGGGCGGTCAGGAACCACCAGACCGGTTTGAACAGAATGAAGGGCAGCACGGCCATCGCTCCCACTGCCATGGCATAGGGCATCGGCAGGCCAAGAAACTTGGCTTGTCTAGAGAGGCCCAGGATGACCGCGCTTTTCTCCATCTATCGCCCCCGATCAGCTGAAGGAAGAACGAAGATTTGCAACGATGGCTGGACCTGCGAAGACCAGAAAGGCCCCCACGACAACCAGGGCAACCCAAGCCCAGCTGATGCGGTTGAACGCCGCAAGGAAGCCGGTCACCACGAAGGCGATCCCGAAGAAAGCAGTCGCGAGCACGCCTCTGAACGAAGCCAGCACGCCAGTGGCGACGCGTTCAGCTTTGGTAAAGACGACTTGCGCCAAAGCAGGCTCAGACTGGGTCAGCACTAGGGTGCAAAAGGTCAGGCCCAAAAGCGCCAGATGGGTAGGTTTCATGTTCGGGAAGTCCTTTTTGGCTAAAGTTCGGTGAGGATGCGGTCATAGACCGCCATCACCTTGACGATGTGGGATTGGGTCTCGGCGTAGGGTGGGATGCCGTCGTATTTGCGGACTGCTTCGGGGCCAGCGTTGTAGGCGGCAAGGGCAAGTTCCAGGCTGCCGAAGGCCGTCATTTGTTCCAGAAGATAGCGCGCGCCGCCGTCGAGGTTTTCGATCGGGTCCGCAGGATCGACATTGAGATAATCAGCCGTGCCGGGCATCAGCTGCGCGAGACCCAGGGCTCCGGCATGGCTCACAGCGCCTTGGGTGTAATTGCTCTCAACCTTGATCATCGCCTGGAAGAAGGCAGACCATTCGGCCGGCGTAAGGTCCAGCCGCGCCAAGGCCGGATGGTCCTGATACCGCGTGGCAATCAACCGGATTGAAGGCAGAACGTCCTTCGGGGCAGCAACCCCTTTAGTGCTGTAGGAGACATCGATGGCGGCTTCGGCCCCCTCCCCTTCTCGGGTCTCTTCTTCAACCTGATCAGGGCGAACGGGAACAATCAGCTGTCCTTGCCCGTCATAGCGCAAGACAGACGTATCAAGCGCTGCAAGCTGATCGTCACCCCCCTGCCCTTCAGGCTCATTCCACCGGATCACTTCCGCCCGGGAGGCTCCGCATGCCAGTGCAGACAGCGCCAGCGACAGCAGGCACGTCGAGATGGTCGAGGTTGAGCTTCCCGAAGGCGAGCCCAAACATGCCGATCGGCGAGTTGACGATGCGTTCCCGCGCAAGGGCCGTGACCAGAAGGAAACGCTCGCCCAACGGGCTGACAACGTAGAACAGCCATTCCCCCGAGAAGCGCTCGTCGGGGTTGGGCGCGGAAACACACTCGATCTCAACAGTCGCTCCTTCGGATGCGGCCAGTTTGCGGAAATCGCGTTCCAGCAAGACAGGCAATGCGCGCCGTTTGGTATTCATGGGGTCCCCTCGGATCATCTGTTGGGAACGTTGTATCGCAGATTTCTTTGTGAGGCGATGCCTAACAGAAAGTATGGCGCATTCAACATAAAAATGACAAACACGATAAAAGAAGAGCGCACAGTCGAACCTGCGGTTGATCCGGTGGGTATGCGATGCAGGCAGCAACACCGGTCGGTCCTCAAGAAAATGGAGCCAAGTTGTGAGACGCAGACGTTGAGAAAAGCCCAAGAAATATTGGCATGTTTGCGGATTTCCGGAGCGAGTTCATCCGCCAGATTGGCGCTTCCGTTGAGCCGGCGAGGGCTGCGTCTGGCCGCGATCATTTTGGTCATGTTTTGGAATTCCGCAGCTTTCGCACAACCAGAGGTGATTCGCTGCCTGCCGCCCGAAGTGCCGGTCACCGACCTTCCAGAGGCGGTTCTCGCCGAGTACCGATCTGAAATCGCCGCCGAGTTCGAAGCCTACTTCGCGGCCGTCAGCATCCACATCGCGTGCCTCGATAGCGAACGCAATCGCGCCCTGTCGGAAGCCCACAGGGCAACCGAGGCCTATTCAACCTTCCTCAACATCCAGCCAGCTCAGAAGGACCTCCCGTGAAACCTCTCCTCCCTGCCCTGCTCCTTGGTGTCGGTCTGTCAACTGCAACCGTCACCCCGGCTGCGGCTTACCCCGTCGATTGCGCGATCCTGCTGTGTCTCGCCGGGGGCTGGCCTACATCCGCCGAATGCGCCCATGCCCGCGCGGTCTTTATCCGCCGCATCACGCCTTGGCCCATTGAGCCACCGCTGCAGATCTGGAACTGTCCGATGCGGGCAAGTTTCCGGGGCGAGGCAAAACCGATCGAGCGACTGTTCGACATCGCCGTTCGCGGTGAGCCAATGCCGTTCGTCTCAATCCCGGAAACGCCGTTGGCGCTTCAGCTTGTCCAGGATCGCGCGAATGTCGACATCTCCGATCCGGCGTTTGACTTCGTCCGCTCGATCCGTGTGTTCGAGATCACCTACCAGCAGCGACGCAGCTCTGATGGCGACTGCAACAGCTGGGGCGCCGTGTACACGGGCACCTATGGCCCTCAAGGCGACTACAGCCGTCGTCGGAGCAGCGTGTCTGCGGTTCCTACCGAGTCAGATCTCGCCGTGCCGGAAGACTGCCGCAACTACTGGCACCGGTCCGTCTTTGTCGAATGGCGCGACTATGAAGGCAGCTACGGACACGAAGAGGTTCACTACTAAGAACCTGACCCACGGCCCTGCGCCGCATTGAACGAAAGAACGACCCCCATAAACAGAAACGACGCCAGACCATAGGCCCGACGCCGCACTGATTTCCTCGTGGTAGTGGGAATTTAGCGTGAGCTTTGGGTCCGTTCAACCGACAAATGCCTTTGCCGGAACGAAATTTTGCACGCCGTACGGTCTGGTGTCGCCCCAAGACGGAACGACACATCATGGAACTAACGACCGGCGCCATCCTGCGCCGCATCACCGAAACCCCCCTCTCCACGGCGGCCCATAAGCTCGCGACGATCATCCTCGATGGGATCGCCTGGAAGGACGGCTACAATGGGCTCGAACGCGGGACAGCTGCCTTCACGTTGGCGCATCTCGCCGACAAGATGGGGGTTTCGAGACAGCATCTGACGGCGCTCCTGGTCGAACTTGCGGCGTCCGGTTTGGCACTTGAGCGGTGGAAGCCGAATGGAAAGTTTGCGCCTTGGCTGTTCCGTTTCGGGGATGAAAGTAACACCGCGACCCTGCCAGATGTCGTGTCAGCCACAAGCGACACATCACTATCTAGAGATTCTAAAAACAAAACTATATTCTCAGGGCATATCAACATCGATGAAGCGCCCAATGTGTTCGGAACATGCTGGGCAGAACTGATCAAGGCGACGAAAGCGATGTTGCCCTGCTGGAACGTTGACACACAGGCAATCTGGGAGAGGTTCCTTGCCTTCAACCGGGCACGTGGAAATGCCTGCGTTCCAGCTGGATACTTGCTCGGCTTTATGCGCCGTTGGCGGACCAGTTCGTCACGTCCGGTTCCAGCGCCACCACTTGGGCCTGTGTCGCAGCAAAGTGCTGACCTGAAACAGAAGGAGCTTCACGAGCAGATACAGGCCGCACCAAGCGCCAACCGGCAGTTTCATGCGTCGGATCTGTGTAGGCTAATCGGTCAGGCTGCCTACGAAGCCCGTGTCCGCGCTATCGTCCATCAGTTCGGATGTCCTAAGTTCGCTGCAATCCTCGCGGTGCATGGAAGGGCGGTACTAGCAGGCGAAATTCTGCGGTAATGGGATTGATGGTTGCACTAGCTTCGTCAGATCGGCCGATGATTCGCTCAACCCATCGGTATCAACCTGATCGCGACATCAGACATCGGTTTGTGCTGTTTGACCGATCGCTTATTCTGAGTACGACGATCACGCACCTCTGGGCGCAAACAAGATGAGCGCTGCACCGAGAAGACAGAGCACAGCCCCGCTCAAGTCCCAGGTATCCGGGCGTTGTTTCTCCACTGCCCAGAGCCAGACGAGCGACGCAGCAATATAGACGCCACCGTAGGCGGCAAAAGCGCGCCCTGCGAAATCCGACGGCGCGAGAGTCAGGAGCCAGGCGAACACGGCAAGGCTACCAAACCAGGGGCCAGCCATAGCGCGCTCGCTCCCTGTCGCATCCAGGCCCAGACCGCAAAGCAGCCCATGATTTCGGCCATGGCCGCCCCTGCGTAGATCAGGATGGTCGTCATGTTGAAGCAGCTCCTGGCAGATGGAAATCATCGAAAATGGCGCAAACTCCCGGGCTTCCGCTCCTGCAGCCTTCGTCGCAACGGACAAGGATCGCGGCAAGCGCGGACTCCAGCGCCTTCAATTCCGAGCGCTTCGCCCGCAGCGCCCGAATGTGTTCCTCGACGACCGGGCGCGCCGTGACGCAGGCGGTTGCAGGAGCTTCGGCTGCGGCCAGCAGATCCCGGACCTGAGGAATGCCCAACCCGAAGTCGCGTGCGCGCCGGATGAAGACAAGACGCGCCACCTCTTGGGGGCCGTAGGCTCTGCGACCCGCATCGCTGCGCGGTGTCGGCGGCAAGAGGCCGATGCTTTCGTAGTAGCGAATGGTCGGCGGTGTGCAGCCGGACCTGTCCGCCGCCTGACCGATCGAGAGAGACATCACGGCCACCTTGTAAATGCATCTTGCTCTTAAAGTAGCTTTAAGTGCTACGCCAAAGCAAGCCGTCACGCTGGAGGATTCTATGGTCTCGCGAAAACTTGCCATCACCGGAACAGTTGCAGCCTGCGCCGCCTGTTGTGCACCACTTATCGTACCCCTTGTTTGGCCAATTTTGGCCGCTGCCGGTCTGGTCGGTGCCGGGGGAATTGGCGGCGGCTGGCTGGCCGGACTCAGCCTCGATGTCATCTTGTGTGGAGGCATTGCCTTGGCCGCGCTTGCCGGGGTTGCCGTCTGGCTAAGGCAACGACGCAAACGCACGCAGGTGCGGGCTTCGGACTTTGCCGAAGGCGCGCAATGCGATCTTAATGCCTGCGGACCGGCAAGTCGCGGGACGCTGGCCGACTGAGCCGCGCGGTGTCCAGCTTGATTACTGCGCCAACTCGGTCTCCGGATGGCGGTGATCGGTCGCGCAGAGGGAATGGTCTCCCAGCACTTCGATCACCCGGCAGTCGGCTATCTTCCCGCCTGCGCATTGCACGACCATGCGTTCGAGTTCGGCTTTCAGCGCGGTCAGGCGGGCAAGGCGGCTTTCAACTTCGGCCAGTTGCGCTCTTGCGATGGCATCGGCGGCGGCACACGACTGGTCGGGTCTGTCCGAGAGGCTGAGAAGGTCGCGGATCGCTTCCAGCGTGAAGCCCAGATCGCGCGCATGCCGGATGAAGGCGAGCCGTTCCATCGCCTTGCGGCCATAGAGCCGCTGATTGCCTGCGCTGCGTTCGGCTTCAGGAAGGAGGCCGATCTGCTCGTAGTAGCGGATCGTCGGCACCTTCACCCTGGCGGCCTCGCCCAGTTTTCCGATGGTCAGCATCAGATTTCCCTTGAAGCTATAGTTGCTAGAGACATTAAGTCTACGAATCAATAATGGCAACTGCCCCAGCTCGGGCGGGGGAGCGATCATGGCTGACAAGAATTCCGATACGACCAACACGACAGCAACTGT
>CAYLYV010000184.1:0-8115 GCA_964387655.1 uncultured Cypionkella sp.
AAAATGGGCCCGCGCTTTCGGCCCGCCGCCGAAGTTCCCATGATCACCATGTTCGAAATCTTGGCAGGCCCGTTCTTGGTCGGGCGGTTCATCGGCGAAAATCCAGGGCTGAAAACCCTGATCGGCGGCGGCGTGATCCGGATCGCCATCACCGCCCATACGCTGATCAAACTGGCGCAAAGCCAGCGCGGCCAGCCCGCCTGATGCGCCTGCTGTTCGTCCACGCCCATCCCGTCGAGGGCAGCTTCACCGCCGCCTGCCGCGACACCGCCATTCAAGCCGCGACAGCAAAAAACCATGAAACCAACCTGATCGACCTCTACGCCGAAGGTTTCCAACCGACCCTGCGCCAAGACGAATGGCTCAGCTATCCCGACCCAGACGCCATAGATGACAGCCTCACCCCCCATATCGAAGCCCTGACTTGGGCCGAAGGCCTGATCTTCACCCATCCAACATGGTGGGGCGGCCCGCCCGCGATCCTGAAAGGTTGGCTCGACCGCACCCTCCGCCCTGGCATCGCCTTCCACGTCGACGGCCAAACCATGCGTCCCGGCCTGCCCAACATCCGTCTCCTCGGCGTCCTCACCAGCCTCGGGGCCACAAGCCTGCAATACAACCTCCTCCTCGCCGCCCCCGGCAAGCGCCAACTGTTGCGGGGGTTACGCGCCTGCACCCACCGCCATTGCAAAACCCTCTGGTTCGCCCACTACGCCATAGACGCCAGCACCGAAGCCTCCCGCGCCAAACACCTTGCGAAAATAGCGGCACGCATAGCACAGATTGCGGTTTAACGTATCGCAGCCACCAGCACTGCTTGCCGCGCCGTCCTCAAGCGTTTATCAATGCCCCATAGTAAAAGGGCAGCCCGATGCGCATTCTGATCACCAACGACGACGGCATCAACGCCCCCGGCCTTGTCACGCTGACCCGCATCGCGCAGGACATCGCCGGACCGAAAGGCGAAGTCTGGACCGTCGCCCCCGCCTTCGAGCAATCCGGCGTCGGCCATTGCATCAGCTACACCCATCCGATGATCAACGCCAAACTGGCCGACCGCCGCTACGCCGTCGAAGGCTCGCCCGCCGATTGCGTGCTGGCCGGCGTCTATGATGTGCTGGAAGGTGCCAAGCCCGACCTCGTGCTGTCGGGCGTCAACCGCGGTAACAATTCCGCCGAAAACGTGCTCTACTCCGGCACCATCGGGGCTGCGATGGAAGCCGCCCTGCACGGCATCCCCGCCATCGCCCTGTCGCAATACATGGGCCATGGCACCGAAGACCTTGACGATCCGTTTGAAGCCGCCGCCACCCACGGCGCCAAAATCATCCGCGCTTTGCTCGACAAAGGCCTGTGGACCACCGACGATTACCGCCTGTTCTACAACGTCAACTTCCCGCCCTGCGCCGCGAAAGCCGTCAAAGGCCACAAGGTCGCCCCGCAAGGCTTCCGCCGCGACACCAGCTTTGGCATCCAGCCCTACACCGCCCCGTCCGGCAAACGCTTCCTCTGGATCAAGGGCGGCCCGCAGCACACCCCGACCCTGCCCGGCACCGACGCTGCGGTGAACCTCGACGGCTATATCTCAATCACCCCGCTGCGCTGCGATCTGACCGCCCACGACACCATCGCCGACCTCACGAAGCGGCTCGGATGATGGAGAACGGTGCGCCCGAAGACGAAACGGCGGCCGAGCGCAAGATGCGATTCCTCTATGCCCTCAGATCAAAAGGCGTCACCGACGCCCGCGTCCTCTCGGTGATGGAGCGGGTGGATCGCGGCCAATTCGTGCGTGGCCTGTTCGCCGAGCGCGCCTATGAGGATATGCCACTGCCCATCGCCTGCGGCCAGACCATCAGCCAGCCCTCGGTCGTCGGCCTGATGACTCAAGCCCTCAACATCAGCCCGCGCGATACGGTTTTGGAAGTCGGCACCGGATCGGGCTACCAGGCCGCCATCCTCGCCCACCTTGCCCGCCGCGTCTACACCGTCGACCGCCACCGCCGCCTCGTGCGCGAAGCACAAGAGCTGTTCCGCGACATGGGCCTTGTCAACATCGTCGCAATGACCAGCGATGGCAGCTTCGGGCTGCCCGACCAAGCCCCATTTGATCGCATCATCGTCACTGCCGCCGCCGAAGATCCGCCCGGCCCGCTCTTGGCGCAGTTGAAAGTTGGCGGTATCATGGTGGTACCCGTCGGCCAATCTGATACAGTGCAGCACCTGATCAAAGTCACACGGCTGGCCACAGGCTACGATTACGAAGAACTTCGCCCAGTGCGCTTCGTGCCACTGGTAGAGGGCATCAGTGCAGACTAGAACGCAACCAATGTAATCCCGGAGCAACCGGGCTTGGTAAAGAGGCAAGCATGACCCTATCGCGCATCCCCGTCCTTGGCCTCAGCGCCATTCTGATGCTGTCCGCCTGTGGCAAATCCAAGCCGTTTGACTGGGACCTGCGCGCGGGCAACGGCGCACTGGACACCTCTGACGCCGCCCTGCGCGCCACCGACCCGCGCCCCGCAACCGATGCCAACGGTGTTTTGTCTTACCCGAATTACCAAGCCGCCGTCGCACAGCGCGGCGATACCGTGGCCTCGGTCGCAGCCCGTGTCGGCCTGCCCGCAGACCAGGTGGCGCAGTATAACGGCCTGAAGCCCACCGACAGCCTGCGCGAAGGCGAAACCCTCGCTTTGCCCGCCCGCGTCGCCGCAACCCCCGCAGGCAGCACCGCCACTCCGGGCGCGGTCGATGTCTCCTCCATCGCCACCACAGCGCTCGACCGCGTCGGCACCACCACGCCAACCGCCACCAAACCGAGCAAACCCGCGGGCACCGAGCCTGTGCGCCACCAAGTCAAACGTGGCGAGACCGCCTTCTCCATCGCCCGCATCTACAACATCTCCGCCCGCTCCATCGCCGACTGGAACGGCCTCGGCCCCGATCTGGAAGTGCGCGAAGGCCAATACCTGATCATCCCGACCGCCAATTCCGCGCCGCCGCCGAAAGACCCGGTCAATGTGACCACAGTGCCCGGCGCAGGCTCGCCCACGCCCGAGCCGCCCTCGGCGAAAAAACCGCTGCCCGCCGAAAAGCCCGCCAAAGCCAGCGAGAAACCCGCCCCCGCCGCTGATCTTGGCAAAGACCGCACCGCCGCCTCGGCGAGCAAATTTGCGATGCCGGTTAGCGGCAAGGTGATCCGCGCCTATGTGAAGAAGAAAAACGACGGCATCGACATCTCTGCCGCCGCAGGGTCTTCGGTGAAAGCCGCCGCCGACGGCACCATCGCCGCTGTCACCAAAGACACCCAAGGCACCCCCATCGTGGTGATCCGCCACGCCGATGGCATCCTGACGGTCTATGCAGGCGTTGACAGTCTGAAAGTGGCAAAGGGTGACAAAGTGGCCAAAGGCCAAGCCATCGCCGTCGTCCGCGCCGGCGACCCCGCCTTCGTCCACTTTGAGATCCGCAAAGGCGTCGACTCCGTCGACCCGATGTCCTACCTGCAATAACCACCGCGCAGCCCTCCCGCGCGGTCGCTTATCGCTTTCATCTTGGCCTAAATACTCCCGCCGGAGGCACCTTGTTCTGCTCAAGGTGGCCCCGGCGCTGGAAGCTCAAACTTGCCAAGATGTCAGCTTTACCCCGCTCGGATGCCAGACTTGGATTTTCTCTTGCCCGAAACCAAAGGCGAAGCCCGCTGGGCCGCGCGCGCAATAATCGACCAGACGGAACCAGGAGAAACGGTGCTTACATGACCAATCCCCCCTGCGAAATTGTTTCTCGCATCCCGACCGTCAGTGAATATCTTCGGCTGCGCTCTTTGGCGGGCCTCAGCGCTTTCTCCGAAGAAGCCGCCACCAAGGGATTGGCAGGCACATTGTTCTCAGTGGTTGTCGAACACGAGGAAAATGCCGTTGGCATGGGAAGGTTGATCGGCGACGGAGGCTGCTTTGTGCAAGTGGTCGATATAGCCGTCGACCCGCGCTTCCAGGTGCAAGGCCTCGGCAAGGCGATCATGTCCGCGTTGACGGACTATATTGCGAACAGCCTGCCAGCTTCGGCCTACGTCAGCCTCATCGCCGATGTTCCAGCGAACAAGCTCTACGAGAAATTCGGCTTTAAGGAGACAGCCCCGAGGTCTCTGGCAATGGCGCGGCGGACTGGCTGACCAAAATCCGTTGCGTCCGCATACGGCCATTATGGCAATCAGCCGCAATGATCGTTCCGAGCCCTTTGCGCCGTTCGCACCCGTTCAGATGAGGCTCTTGTGCATCTTAAAGCGTCTCAAGATCACACCCTTTCGCTCGATCTCCTCCTCCTCCAGCACCAACCATTCGTTTCTCTCGAAGAGTGGACGCGCAACCAAGCTAGCTTCGGTCGTAAGATGTGTAGCGCCATTTACAAAAGCCCACTGCTCGGCTGCATTTAGCAGTGTACGCCCCACACCCCTTCCAGTTGCCGAGGGCAGAACAAAGGCGAGGTCGATATATCCTGAATTGTCGATGGTAATAAAGCCAATCGGTTCGCCATCTTCTTCAGCCACAAAGCCGATGAGTGCTTCGACACGAGTCTTCCACCGGAGGAGGTCTATCGTATCCCCACCCCACGCAAGCCTTTGTTCACGGGTGTAGGCATCCCTTGTGCCTTCATGAACGGCACAGAAATAGATACGTCCGACATCGCGATAATCATCAGCGGTCAGCGGTCTTGTCGTTACGGTCATGCGCTCACTCATGCTGCTTCAATGGCTGGTCGTGTCGTCTTCTCGAAAATCGCAGTCAACGTTCGCTCCGTCCCGCAAAGCTGCCACCGTTGCTTACAAGGCCTGGGCATCTCCGTGATCTCGCAATCCAACCTGCCTTCACGCATTTTAAGGCGCGCGAAGGCATTCATTGGCACTTTCATCCGTTCTCAAATATCCCCGCCGGAGGCTCCCTCAGGACCCCAAAGCGCTAACTCCCGGTTAACCTTAACCAAAACTCTACCGAATAACCCAATAAAAACAATGGTCCCGAGTTGGGACCCGCCCCAAATCAAGCCTCACTCACCAAAATCTTATCAATCCGCAGCCCATCCAAGTCGATCACCTCAAACTTGTAACCCTCGGCCACGAACACATCCCCCAGCACCGGCATCCGCCGCAGTTGATGCAGCACCAACCCGGCGATGGTATCGTATTCCCCCGCGAGCCCGCGCGACAACCCCAGCCGATCACAGAACTCGTCCGCAGGCATCCACCCCGACACCAGCAAACTCCCATCGCTGCGCACCAGCAAAGCCGGCTCGTCCGCATCCGCCGAGCTTTCCGCCCCGGTGATCGCTTCCAAAACGTCATCGGTGGTGATGATGCCCTCAAAGTGGCCATATTCATCATAGACCAGTGCGATGTGATGTAGAGATTTGTGCAGCACCACCAACGCATCCAGCGCATCCGCCTGATCCGACACCACCGGCACATCCACCACCAGCGCCTTCAAATCCAAGGCTTCGCGCCGCGACACCACGTTGAACACGTCGGCGAGGGTGACAATCCCCACCACCTCACCCGTAGCCCGGCTTTGCACCAGCATCCGCGGCCGCGCGATCTTGCGGATCAGCGCCACCGCCTCGGCCGAGGTTGCCTCCAACTCCAGCATCTGCACCTCATGGCGCGGCGTCATCAAGGCCCGCGCGGTGCGGTCGCCCAGTCGCATCACCCCGGCCATCATCTCACGCTCGCCATCCTCCAGCACACCGCCTTCATGCGCCTCGGTCAGCAGGGTGTGGACTTCTTCTTCCGTCACCTTATTGCCGCCAACACCGCGCTGCCCCAGCAGCCACAGCACCGTCTTGCCCGACCAATCCAGCAACCACACCACCGGGGTCGTCACGGTGCTCAGCACCGCCATCGCAGGTGCCACCCGGATCGCCACGCCTTCGGCATTGCGCAAAGCCAGTTGCTTGGGCACCAATTCGCCGATGATCAGCGAGACATAGGTGATGCTGACCACCACCCCACCGACACCGACGGTCGAGGCCCAATCGGCATCCATCCCCATCTTGATCAGCCAATTCGTCAACCGCAGGCCCAAGGTTGCCCCTGACAAAGCCCCCGACAACACCCCAACCATGGTGATGCCGATTTGGACGGTCGACAAAAACCGCCCCGGATTTTCCGCCAGCTTCAGCGCTGCAGCCGCGCCTTTGCTTTTGCCCTCCAGCGATTTCAGCCGCGCAGGCCGCGCCGAGACAATCGCCATTTCAGACATCGAGAGCACGCCGTTCAAAACGATCAGCGCAGCGAGAACGAGGATTTCTATGATCATGGTGTCGCTAAGATCACGCCCACACGCAGAAATGGCAAGGGGTCACAACGAAACCCCGTGCCGCGCCGCCAGATCGCAGAAAAACTGCCACGCCACCCGGCCCGAGCGGCTGCCCCGTGTGGCCTGCCATTCAATCGCTTCGGCCCGCAAAGTGTCCGCGTCCACCGCCACGCCATAAGCCGCCGCATAGCCCCGGATCATCTCCAGATATTCGTCCTGCGAGCAGGGATGAAAGCCCAGCCACAGCCCGAACCGATCCGACAAGGACACTTTTTCTTCCACCGCTTCCCCCGGCGTGATCGCGGTCGAGCGTTCATTCTCGATCATATCGCGCGGCATCAGGTGGCGGCGGTTTGAAGTGGCATAGAGCAGCACATTCTCTGGCCGCCCCTCAATCCCACCATCCAGCACCGCTTTCAGCGATTTGTAATGCTGATCATCGTGGCTGAACGAAAGGTCATCGCAGAACAGGATGAACTGGTAGGGAGCGCTGCGCAGATGCGCCAGCAAGCGCTGCACCGATGGCAAATCCTCGCGCGAAAGCTCCACGATCTTCAGATCATGGCCTTCCTTGCGCACCGCCGCGTGGATCGCCTTGACCAGAGAGGATTTCCCCATCCCCCGCGCGCCCCACAAAAGCGCGTTGTTCGCAGGCAAGCCCCGCGCGAAATACCGGGTGTTCTCCCAGAGCGTATCGCGCGACCGATCCACCCCGATCAGCAACCCGATATCCACCCGAGACACCTTGGCCACCGGCTCCAGCCGATCCGGCCCGGTGTGCCAGGCGAAGGCCTCGGCGCTGAAATCCGGCGCTGCAACGGGCGGTGGAGCCAACCGCTCCAGCGCCTCGGCAATCCGCAACAAGGCGTCGGTCATTCTTCCGGGTCCACCCAAGTGCCATCCGCGCGCTCTTGGGCTTCGCGCTTTTTCTCGAATCCGGCGATCAGCCAGATCGACAACTCGTACAGCGGATAGATCGCGAAAAACATGATCAACTGGCTCATCACATCCGGCGGGGTTGCGACGGCTGCCACCGTCAAAATCGCCACCACCGCATATTTCCGCGTCGCCCGCAGGCCGTTCGCCGAGATCATCCCAGCCTTGCCCATCAGTGTCAGCAGCACCGGCAGTTGAAAGCACAACCCGAACGCCATGATGAACTGCATGGTCAGCGACAGGAAGCTTTCCACCGACCCCTGATACAGCACCCCGGCCGCCGCACTGGTGATCGACGGTGCCACAGGGGCAGCACCGGGATTCATCGCCGCCGAGAAATCGCCCTGATAGGACAGGAAGAAGTGAAACGCCCCCGGCAGGATCATGTAATAGGCAAACGCCGCGCCGGCGATAAACATCGCAGGCGAGGCCAGCAGAAACGGCAAAAACGCATTCTTTTCATTGCGGTAGAGCCCCGGCGCCACGAAACGCCACAGCTGAAACGCAATCACCGGGAACGACATCGCAAAGCCTGCCCAGACCGCGATTTTCACGGCAACAAAGAAGCCTTCCTGCAGCTTGATCAGCACGAACTGGCACTTCTGGCCGTAGTCCGCCATCGCATTGCACATCGGGATCGACAGCACATGAAAGATCGGGATCCAGAGCAGATACCCCACCAGACAGGCCACCCCCAGCACCGCGACCGAAATCAGGATGCGGTTGCGCAACTCTTTCAGATGCTCGATCAGCGGGGCGGCGCTTGCGTCCACATCATCGGTATGGCTCATGCTTCATCCGCCTTCTTGGTCTTGCGCGGGGGTGTGGTTCGGGCTGCGCGGGGTTTCGGCGCCGGTTGGACTTCGGCGAC
>CAYLYV010000185.1:0-8106 GCA_964387655.1 uncultured Cypionkella sp.
ACTGCCTGCCGTTCTCCGAGGCGGTCGCGCAGGGCCCGTACTTCGCCAGCATAGGACTCTGCCTGTCCAAGCTGGAAAGCGTCGGTGACCTTGCTTTCAAGAAGGATGCTGGCGAGTAGGGCGTCCGCAGAAAACCATCCGAGCTGGACATCGGTCTGCCGACCGTCATTGCTTTCACGCAGTGGGCTTTTACGGACTCGGACCTCTGTATTTGCGGGTGCAATGAAGTTGGCTGCGACCTTGTCCAAGACCAACTCTCGGAACTCGAAGGAAGCAGACAATTCCTCGACCAGGAAGTTGTCCAGGTCACGTTCCCGAACACTGTCCCGATAAGTACTTTCGGTCTGCATCTGGTGATCCCGTGTCATGTGAAGCTTTCTTCTGCTCTCTTGGGATCATGCTGTCAAACTCGAGCTCAACCGGACTGACACGTGCGCCGATTCAAAATACGGCGTGACTAGCGATCATGGGCGCGAGGGAAGCCTTTTTCATCAATAGCAGTGCGCTAGGGGCTATACTTCGAGTTGCGCCGCTGGCTCGACGACGAGCGGTTTCCGTCGTCGCCGCATCGGATCCGAATGACCGGTTTGCGGAATTATGCACGAGAGCTCGAGCGGCTCCTTTGGGCCAAGTCTTCCGCTGAAGCAGCGAAGGCTGTGGCATGCTGCTGTTTGGTCGAATGTCTCAGATGCGCTTAAAGTGAACGTGCCTCAATCCGCTGCCCAAGGGCAGTTTTTGCCGCCGAACTGAGTCAGTCCCTTTGCCACCAACAGCAACGCGGTCGCGCGCAAGGCGAGCTCCAAGGGCGGAGTATCATATTCGCATCGTCAGCGATTGAGCCGGTGGACGTGCTTCACCGACGGATCGCCATTTAGGCCGGCGCGGCTGGTCCGTGCGCTTGCTGTTGATTTGGCCAGCCCGCCAGAGTGGTGCTGCGATTCCGGTTAGTGCATTGATAAGCGGGTGTTTAACCCGCCATCTGGCAACAGCCCTGACCAAAAACGATTGAGCGCTGCCTCTGCCTTCCGCGGCTCGGGATGACCTTGGACAAGCGCAAGACCCAGAACCCGACAGGCTTCCGGACCTCCGGACCGATGCAAATGCAAGCCATACTGGAGAAACGCATTATAAGTTGGCAGCGGGGCCAATTCCTGATCGCTCGAATGATAAAGTTGACACACCATCCCCCAAAACGCACGCCGCTGGGCTTCAAACTCCGCCCAGACGCCCCCAAAATCCGCATTGCTGTCCGCAAATACCCGCATCACTTTGACTTCCATGGACTTCTCCATATTTGAGTTCTTGCCGGGCAAAGCCGTAAACTTCGGTCAGTTCCGATGCTCCCCGCGAATTACCGCCCACCCGTCGTTTGATGTCGACCAACGTCTTAGGCTGCCAGTGGCCGTCCAATGGCGGCTTCAACCGCCGGAATCGTATCTGCTAAGGCCGAAGCAAAATCCTCGGGCAGCGGGTCGCTAAGAGTTTCTTGATCCTCAAAGCTATCGAACAAAGCCCGGACGGATACGGCATTTGAATTGCGAACAATCTGCGTGGGAGAGGCTACAGGGGCGATTGCACGGCGAGCGCGGGATTTAGGCTTGGCTTTCGCCCCCTGCCCCGCGACAGGATCTTTGACATGATGAGGCACTGGTGCTGGGGCTGGTCCTGTCTCCGTCGATACCGGGGGCGGTGTTGGTGCATCCGGCTGAACCCCGGAGGCTTGTACTGGTGTTGCCGGGAGAGCCAGAACAGGCGGCGGGGGCAAAGCCAACATGGGCGCTGGTGGCAAAGGCAGCGGGGTATCGGCGCTTTGGGCCAAAAGCGCCAAGAAAATGGGGTCCTCATGGTATTTGATCCGAGAAACGCGAATAGGCTGCTGTGGTGACGCAAGGATCACCACCTTATCCGGATCCATCATCCGGGCGTCGGTTTCACTCAAGAGCGGGCGTTCTTCCATTCTGATCGTGGTTCCTGTCGAGCCAAGAACACCGCGTGAGCGTCCAAACGAATGTGATACGGCTTCGCGTGTGGTCGAGCCAACAGCGCTGGAAACCTCTTTGACCGTCTGGTAGTCGCGCGGCGTGATATAAAGCTTCAGCCCTGCCCCGGTTTCAAGGCTTTGCCTTCCGTTTGACCCGTAGAGTTGATCCAGTGCAGCAACAGATTGCGCGATCATCGCCAAACGGCCGCCATAAGAGGCAAGCGTGTGTATCGCGCGCTCGATGTATGGCATGCAACCAAGCTGCTGAAACTCGTCAATCATGATCATCACCGGCAAAGGTTCATCTGGGCCCGGTTCATGGTCGCGCAACGTCGCGATCAAATCCGCAAAGAGCAGCCGGATCAAGGGAGCCAATGGGGAAATATGATCTTCCGAGATCACCAGATAAAGGCTCGTCGGGATCGAGCGAAAATCGTTGAAATCGAAATCCGTGGCATTGGTTGCATCAATCACTGCAGGATTGTCCCACTGATTTAGACCGGCTGTTTTCAGGGCCTGAAGGTTGGAAGACAGCAGCTTTTCCGAAGTCCCGGCCGCTGTGGTCCAAAGCTGCTGTACCAATGGCTGATCTGCTGCGGCCGCATAGAGTTTGTAGAGTTTATTCTTGTCAGAACCTGCGGAGATAATGGCGTTCACAGCGCCAAAAGTCGGTGTGCCTCGCTGCAAGGCCAGCATACAGGCCGCGATAAAGATACTTTTCCCAGCCTGAACAAAGGTGCTGTTCTGGTCATTTTTCTGCTCCAGGAAGAGATCGGCAAGAATTGTAACTTCGGTGAATTGTCGGCGAAATTCCTTCATGGCTGCGATACGGGCCAGTGGATTGTAGCGATGTGTCCCCTGTCCCCAATCGAAGGGCGCAAACCGGAAAACCCTGTCGCCCATGGCAACGCGACGGCGCGCGGTCACCTCAAAGTTCTCGCCCTTCACGTCCAGCACGACAAGGCTGCCTTTGAAGACCAAAAGATTTGGGATCACAAAGCCCACCCCCTTACCGGCGCGGGTTGGTGCGATCATCATCACATGCGGCACGGCATTGGATGAAACATACTGCCCGCGCTGGTCCGGGCGTGCGAGTTTGCCGCACAGGAAACCCTTGCCCACGGCCTCCAGCATTTTGTTATCGCGCAGTTCTTTGGCCGACTGCCAATGCGCCTTGCCGTAAGCATCGCTTTTTCCCTGGCGGGTCCAGATCGCGGCGAAAGCAGAAAGTGTGACAGCCCCTCCGGCTGCAAAGCCGAGGGCGACACGCAACCGATCTGACCGGGCGCCCGCAACATCGGCCGTCCAGCGGAAGAGTGCGAAAGGGTCGATCTGCTGCATATCGTGATGCGCTGTGAAGGACAGGTAGGCTGATCCGATCAGCCCACCAAGGAAAAGCCCCACGCCCGCACCGATCGCGGCTGCGACGGGGATTGGAAGAGAGGTCGGTACCATCATTCCATCCCCAAATCGTCGTCAAGTTCCAGCTTGAGACCACGCGCGGCGGCCAGTTCGCGTGAGACACGGACAAAGCTTTCGTCAAGCTTAGGATTTTCCGGTTCCAACATTTCGCTGGCGAAGTGCAGATATTCGGAAACGACATGCAGGCGGTCTTGCTGATTGGGGATGATATGTTCAAGCGGCTGGGTTTCGCCCGCTTCGATCATTGCCATGCCATTATTGCCAAGTGCCCGCGTCAATTCCAGCCCGAGTTCGCGGCCGATCTGCATCTCTTCGCGCGCAGAAAGGGTTGGATTGTCCAAGGTGTCGGCCAACCGGACAAGCCTTTCCCCAAGCTGGGTGAGGCGGAGTTCTTCGCGGGCATCTGCCACGTCTGGAAACTCCATCTCGGGCAGATCATGCGTAAGCGTGCGGTTGTAGGCGTGCTCCGCCTGGTGGCCAAGATAGTCTGGATCATCGTGTTGCAATACGGCTTGATTTGCGTCGATCTCTGCCTGAAGCGCCACGATTTGATCGGGCAGGCCCATGTAGAAATCATCGATGGTGGACAAAGCCGCAGACCTGGCTTGCTCGGGCGAAAGATCAGGATTGGGGGCCATGTTCTTTTGCACTGCCTCCACATCCCGATCAATCCAACGCTGCGCCAAGCCTTCGTTCTCTGTGCCGCCCAATTCGAGGCGGGCCAGGATTTCTTCAGGGTCCAGGCCGATACTGCGCGCAGAGTCCAAAAGTTCAGGGTAAACGCTCAATGTAAATTGATGCAAGGGATCCAGTTCTGGCGGGTAGGCATTCTCAAGACGTGTGTTGAAAGCCGTATGCTGTTCTGCATCACCCACCATCGAGGACAAGGTGGCAATCATCGGCACAACTTTCAGCTCAAACGCGATGCGTTCCCGCCCTTCGAGTTCTTCGCTGCGCTCGATGAGGGCGGTGAGCGCGTTGCTCGCAATATTGATCCCCTCGGCCACGGTCAGAGTGGAATAATCGTTCAGGTCTTTCATAGACAGTATCCTTTCTGCAGTATCTGCCCACGGCTGGCCGTCGCTCAATGCATCTGCCATCTGTTCAACGGCGCGGGACATGGCGACATACTCAAGTCGTTTCATATGTTCTGCAACCGATTTATACTCTTTTGAAAAAGCGTAGACCGCGACTTTGGCAATTGCCATTTCCCTTGGTGATAGAGCGATTTCTGTCGCCGTGCGGCCTTCCGCCTTGGCCAGATAGATTTCCTCCAGACCCGCTGGCTTGGCAAAAATCCCGCGTTCGAGGCGGGTGGTTGCGTCAAGTTGAAGCCCGTACCGCTCGCCAAACTCGGCCTGTTTCTCGCGCATGAGCTGGGGTGACATGACGCCCTTTTCCCAGCAAGAAAACCATGTGCCATGGTCCTCACCGCGATTGTTCAGAATGATATGGGCGTGCGGATGGTCACGGTCGGTGTGGATCGCGACCATGTATTGCCAGCGGTCGCCGAAAAGCCCCTTATCGAATAAATGCTCTGTCCAGTCTTCCGCGACAGCTTTGACGATGCCGGGATTGGTGCCCTGCGGGAAGGAAAGCAGCATATGACTGGTGAAGCCGAGTTTGCTTGATCCGCGCCAGTTGGCCGACCAGGACTCCACCAAATCTTGCTTCTCGGCCTCGGTCATGGTGAGGCCGTTTGGTTCCATCACCCCATCCGAGCGGAACACTGCATGGGCCTTGTCGTTCACATAGGCGATCTGGGCTGCAAGCGCGCGCGGGCCTTTGCACCCCCCTGCCCTGATGCGTTTGAAAACTGCTGCCTTTGAGCCATGCGCGCTTTTGACAACATTGCGCACCGAAGCCTTGCCAGCGCTGCGGAAACTGCGGGGCTGGCGCGCGCCAGCTTCCGTTTTCGCGCGCTGCGCTGTTGCCAGATCGTCGGACCAGGACTTGCCAAACAAGGCGGTATAAAGATCACTCATCGGCGGCGACCTCGCTGGTTAACAGTACGTTGCGGCATGCCCGAAAAGCGCGGCCATCGAGCATTTTGACAGCATCAAGAATCTGACGATTGATCCGCAGCAGGTCAGCGAGCGTAGCGGCGTCTTGTAGGCTCAGTTTCACAGCGCCCCGGTTCACCTTGCGGGCAATCTGGTTGATGTTCACTGCGGGCTTTTCAATCGACCAAGTGATGCGCGCGAACCCTTCAAGATCGGCCCGAAAGACTGTGGCCAAACCCTGAGCATTGCGCAAAAGCCCCCGGAATGCCGCGCTGCGCGTGGCGTAGCCAAGCCCTTCAATGGCCTGATCGAAGCCAGAGACTTCCTCAACGGTGGCGCGAAAATGGAAAACACGGTCGCGGAAAGTACTGCGCGCCGTCTCATTGCGTTGATTTCTGGCGATCCGGCGGATGTGATCCGGGGACACTTTATACGCGTCGGCCAATGTCGAGGCGGCCTCACCGGCCCTGAACCTGCGAGCTACCTCAATCGAGGTTTCAACCGTCAATTTCCTTCGTTCGCGCCGCATGGACCCCCGCCGACATAACGTGTGTCACGTTAGGCATATCCTGCCAACGTCTTTCGACTTCGTAACATATCTATTGACGCCAAACCATATCTATACGTTACAGAGAAATGGTTTCGTCGCAATTTCGCCGACCAGGCGATCTGACGCGGCCTCTGCGTGAAATGCAGGAGGGTTTGGCGCGCGCTCCCGTTAAACCCGAAGCCCCTCGCACGGGAGGCAGGCGGCAATGCGGCATAGCGGAAAGCCGGAATTACGGACTGACGGCAACACGGCAACACGGACTGACGGCAACACGGCAACACGGCAACACGGCAACACGGCAACACGGCAACACGGAAGCCCGTCGTGATCGGGCAAAAGGGATGCAAGATGAAAATTATCTCGGTGGTAAGCCGGAAGGGTGGTGCGGGCAAAAGCACGATCGTTTTTGGCTTGGCCAGTGCGGCGATCCATCGCGGGCTCAATTTCAGGATCGTTGACACAGACGATAACGGCACTTCACGCGAATGGGCGGAAAGGGCCAATGCATTGAATGGCGGCAGTCTGGTTCCGTGCAGAACCCTGATCACGGCCGACGCAATTTATGACCACATCGACGCACTTGAGGCAGAGGGGGGCGTAGATCTTCTGATCGTGGACAATGCCGGAGCTGCATCACACGTCTTTGAGGCCTCCTCGGCGGCGGATCTGATCGTGGTGCCGCTGAAGCTTTCTGGTCCTGACCTGGAGCAAACAATCAACACTGTCGAGTGGTTTCAGGAGCTTACCACGCGACTGGAAGACCCGACCGACGCTCCCAAGCTGCGCGTCATTGTCAACGACATCCCCCTGACTTTGAGCAAGAGCCAAAGCGCGGTGCTGGCGGCCGCGCAAGTCATGACATTTGTCGGCAAGCTGGGCCTCGATGTGAAATTGCCACTTCTGGACATGCCCGTGAAACGTGCTGACGCCTATGTCACAATGGGCATCCACGGCCCGATTACGGAGGTCATCAAGCGGCACAACCAAAATCCCAGCACATTGCCGATGCAGCGGAATCCGAAACCACTTCTGGACGCGCTGCGCGAAATGGGCGCGCTACTCGACTTGTGCTTCGATGCAATAGGGGAGAAATAACATGGCCCGTCGTCCCATCATCGCACCGCCAGCTGGTGTTTATATGCCTGGCGCGGAAACGCCGTCGAAGCCTGATGCGGCGGTCGCGGGTATTTCCTTGATCGGCCAGCGGCGCCCCAGCCAGCCCCCGATGCCAACGGCTGTGCCCGCCGACGCCCAAGCAAAAACACTATCGGAAACGCTAGCGCAGAATGCTTTGCCACGACGCATTGCGCCCGAACCACCCCCGCGCGCTGCGCGTCCAGTCTCCAAGGCCGCAAAATCCAAACCAGAAACCTCTATCCGCTATGAATGGCGGGTGCTTGTATCGCCCAGCGTGAAATTAGCCTTGGACGCCGCCACGGACTCATCCGACGAAACCCGGTTGATCATCGTCCGGGCCTGCAAAACGGCTTGGGGGCTCTGGATGAAGGCCGTTACAGAAGCAGAAAACCTGCGGCCAAGCCCCGATGCCAAGCCCGAACAGTTACATATTCTGCGCCGCCGGCTGTCTGTGCACGATTGCCAGACATTGTTCCCGCACTACGGGGTGAAGGGTGTCGGGCTGGTAAACGCACGTATGGCCAAAGCACTTTGGCCATACGTCGATGCTGCGATCTTGGAAATTTTAGCTGCAAGATAGTAGGTGCCGGATTTGGGTCTTCCGATCAGAGGCACCAAGCGGGACGGTCATTTCCAAGTTTGAAGACCGTTTCCGATCCATCAGGGCCGGTCACTGTGACAGCCTCTGCGGACGCAAAATCTTGACCAAACCCGGCCAGGTTGACGCTGGGCAGGGTCCATGTCGCCACGATAATTTCGCGCGCCACGACAAGGCTTACGCTTTTCTGCCCGATCTGGATTTTATAGGCACCAGGTTTGGCCGCACCATGAAGCTCGATTTGCATGAACTGCCCGGCGCGCTCGGCATCGGTGTCGCAAGTGAGGCGCAAAATACCCTGCAGTGTCTTCAAAAGATGCGCGTCAAATCCGCGTTCTGAGACATGCGCCCAGGGCGCGGTGTCAACGGCGGCGTAAAACCCTGCCATTGGGGCGGAGCAAAAATCGGCCAGTTG
>CAYLYV010000186.1:0-8057 GCA_964387655.1 uncultured Cypionkella sp.
CTTGCGGAGCCTGAATCACGGCTGCGTTGCAAAATCAATAGGTCCTGACCCTAGGCGATTGCGAAGGTTTCCTACCAGTGCAAATCTCAACCGGACAATGGAGTTCAAAAAAGGTGAAACTGATTAGTTTGAAAGTAACTTCAGTCGACGGGATTGAGGCCACTATTATTTGTGATGGCAGCCAAGGCGGCCAAGAGGACTATTATTCTGTGGTCAGCATCAAAGGCTACATCGAAAATAAAAAAATCTACGGCGTAGATCCCGTTCAATCATTTTCGCTTGGTTGGGCGATGATCGAAACGCTGACGTCAGATAGACGGATTGTGGAGGAGGCCGACACTAAGATTCGTGGTGCTTCGTGGAGAATTGAGAGCCTGTAGTTGGGCCGACAGCCGAGAAAGTAAGTAGCGTCAACGCGGGGATGGTTGCACCAGTTCGACCACAATTTACGAAAGGGGTTCAAAGAAGATATTCGCACCTGTTAACAAGTTTCGCACAGAATAGTGCTTGAGGCCAAACTGCCATTTTAACCGCTCAATCCTTAACAAACCCTTAAATCCACACCCCTAACCCCATGACTCCAAACCAATAAAAAAGGTCCCGAGTTGGGACCTTCTTCCTTCTCTCCAAAATTCGAACCCGAAACCTTCAGGCCCGCACCAGCTTCTCATAGCTGCTGGACACATCCAAAGTCAGCGCCCCGACCTCAAAGTTATAGTCCCCGATCTGACCAACCGGAGTCACTTCCGCCGCCGTCCCGGTCAGCCAGCATTGCTGGAAGCCCTCCAATTCGGCGGGCAGGATGTGCCGCTCATGCACCGTCACGCCCTGCGCCCGCAGCATCCCGATCACCGTCTGCCGGGTGATGCCGTTCAGGAACGCATCCGGCAGCGGGGTGTGAACCTCACCATCCTTGACAAAGAAGATATTCGCCCCGGTCGCCTCGGCCACATAGCCGCGATAGTCGAACATCATCGCATCCGAACAGCCCTTCGCTTCGGCGGCATGTTTCGACATCGTGCAGATCATGTAAAGCCCCGCCGCCTTCGCCGCATGCGGGATGGTTTCAGGGCTGGGCCGCTTCCACTTGGCGATGTCCAGCTTCGCGCCCTTGGTCTTGGCATCGCCGTAGTAATTGCCCCAAGACCACACCGCCACCGCCATCCGGATCGGGTTGCGCTTGGACGCCACCCCCATATCTTCGCCCGCCCCGCGCCAAGCCAAAGCCCGCACATAAGCGTCGGTCAGCCCGTTGGCCTTCAACGTGGCTTCCTTCGCCGCCTCAATCTCGGCCACGGAATAGGGCAGCTCCATATCCAACAAAGCGCCCGACTTGCGCAGCCGCTCCGAATGCTGCACCGATTTGAAAATCTTGCCGTTATAGCAGCGCTCGCCCTCAAACACCGACGAGGCATAATGCAGCGCATGGGTCAGGATATGCACGTTCGCCGAACGCCATTCCACCAGCTTGCCATCCATCCAGATGAACCCGTCCCGATCGTCATATCCAGCCATATTCGCCTCCAGTATTGTGAATGTTGCGCGGCATAGGTCCTATGCGGACATAATATTGCGCGAAATTGCGAATCCGCTAAACCTTATGTCTTGGAATGTCAACAAGGCTGACGTATCTTGCGCGGCGAGGAGACGTCCATGGCCGAACAAAGCACTGGCGGCGAAAGCTTGCTGTTCCTGACCGATGAAAACCTGCGCAAGGGCATCGAGGCGATGTTCTTCGCCTATCGCGGTTTCACCGCTGACCCCGACCGCATTCTTGAGGATATGGACTATGGCCGCGCCCACCACCGCGCGGTGCATTTCATCAATCGCTCTCCCGGTACGACCGTGGGCAACCTGCTGACCATCCTCGGCGTCACCAAACAATCGCTGAACCGCGTCTTGCGCACCCTGTTCGACGATGGCTTGGTGGAAGCCCGCGTCGGCAAACAAGACAAACGCGAACGTCACCTTTACCTCACCGACAAGGGCCACAGCCTTGAACGCGCCCTGTCGGATGCCCAACGTGCAAGGATGCGCGCCGCCTACCGCGCCGCTGGCCCCTCTGCCGTGCAAGGCTTTCGCACCGTGCTGGAGGCAATGATGGACGCCGAGCAACGCCGCCAGTATCAAGGCCTGAAAGAGGGCAGCACATGACCGAATTACCCGCTCACCTGCTGGTCGTTGACGACGACGAGCGCATCCGTGGCCTGTTGCAGAAATTCCTGATCCGCAATGGCTTTCTTGTGTCGACCGCCCGCGACGCCGCCCAAGCCCGTCGCCTGCTGGCCGGGCTGGAGTTTGACATGCTGGTGCTGGACGTGATGATGCCCGGCGAAGATGGCATCTCCCTCACCCGGGCCCTGCGCCAAAACCTGACGGTGCCGATCCTGCTGTTGACCGCCAAGGGTGAGACCAACAACCGCATCGAAGGTTTTGAAGCCGGCGCAGATGATTACCTGATCAAGCCGTTTGAACCGAAAGAACTGCTGCTGCGCATCAACGCCATCCTGCGCCGTGTGCCTGCCGCCAAAGCCTCCAGCCCCGCGCCGAAAGTGCTGCACATGGGCCCGGTCCGCTATGACATGGATCGCGGCGAGCTGTGGCGCGGTCAAGAGCTGATCCGCCTGACCTCGACCGAGGCCGCCTTGATGCGGATCTTTTCGGCGCAACCCGGCACCGCAATGTCGCGCGATAAACTGGTCGGCGACATGCCGCGCGAAGACAGCGCGGGCCAGGAACGCGCGGTTGATGTGCAAATCACCCGTCTGCGTCGCAAGATCGAAGACGATCCGAAATCGCCGCGCTATCTGCAAACCGTGCGCGGCGAGGGCTATATGCTGCAAACCGATTGATGTAGCCAGCCACAGTTCCTTCACAATTTCCTGCCAGTTAGGCCAAATAACAATCTTTGGGAGAGACCATGACCCTGCTGAACTGCGCCGCCGCCTGCGGCTTTGCTTTGCTGTCCACCCCGCTGCTGTCCACCACCGCTTTTGCGCAAGACCTCGTGCCCTATTCCGAGGCCGGCGGTTGGGCGGTAGAGGTTGACCCAACCCTGGGCAACGGTTGCCTGCTGTCTTCGGATTTTGAAGACGGCAGCCATGTCCGCATCGGCTTTGACCGCACGGCGGGCAATGGCTATGTGATCGCCGCCAACACCGCTTGGGGCGAAATCACCGACGGCACCGAGTATCCGATCAGCTTCATGCTGGATGATCAGAAATACGACGGCAGCGCCAAGGGTCTGCATCTGGATGATCTGCCCGGTGTGATGGTCACCTTCGACAGCGTTGATTTCCTCACCGATCTGGCCGCGAAAACCACCATGACGCTGCAAAGCGAAGGCGCCGATGTGATGTCGATTGACCTGTCCGGCAGTGATGAGGCGATCACCGAAACCGTCGCCTGCCAAGAAGAACAAGAGAAGGGCTGACCCCGAGATCAGCTTTGGCGCGGGGGGCATCGGCTGCCCGCGCCGCAGAACGGAGCGCGCATGACCCCCGACCATCCCCTGCTGGGCGTCCAGCCGCCGTTTGCCGATCATCTCGGCCTGCGCATCCTGTCGGCCCAGCCTGACCGGATTGAGGCTGAAATGCTGGCCTCGCCGCAACTGATCAACCGCAACGGCACCTTGCATGGCGGGGCGGTGATGGGGATGGCCGATCATCTCGGCGGGCTCGGGGCTTTCATGAACATCGGCCCGACCGAAAGCACCGCCACGGTGGAAAGCAAAACCAACTTCTTCCGCGCCATTCCAGCGGGCGACATGCTGCGCGGCGTCAGTGTGCTGTTGCATGGCGGGCGGCAGACCATGGTCTGGCAGACCACGCTGACGCGCAGCGACGGCAAAATGGCGGCGATGGTGACACAAACTCAGATCGTGCTGCGCGATCCGAAGTTCTGACGCCACCCGCGCATAAGCCGCGCCCAGCAAGCCCACACATATCCGCTTCGCCGGCGTCGTAAAGTGGGAAAACCGCTCGACCGTATCCGGCCTTCGGCGCGTTCCTGCCGACTCCACACATTGCAAACCGCAGAGGGAACCGTCGCGGTCGGCGCGGGTTTTCCCCCTGAAAGCGCAGCCCGCATGTCAATCGGGCGCAACGGCATGAAGAACAGGGTGGTTTTCCCGATCTCCCACCTTGGCCAACGCAACGGCAGTCGAGCTTCTATCCCGTTTGTGGACGGCGCTTTCACCCTTTCACACCCGTAACTCTGGAGGACAAGCAAGATGGACCACAGCAACCATACCCCACTGGACCGCACCGAACTCAACACGGCGGTCTTGGAAGATGCGCCCGTCTATGGTGCGGATGATCGCAAGATCGGCACGATTTCGCATGTGCATGGCGCAGGCGCCGTCACCGATGTTGTGCTGGATGTCGGGGGTTTTCTCGGCATTGGCTCGAAACCCGTGCTGGTCAGCGTCGATCAACTCAACCTGATGCGGGATGAGGACGGCAACATCCACGGCGTCACCTCGTGGACCAAAGAGCAACTGGCAGACCTGCCGGAACATCATCACTGATCCCAGCGGACGTGACCGCAGAGATGATCTTTGACCCGCAATACCGCAAACCCGGGCTTATTACTTATGAGTCCGGGTTTGGCGCAGAGAACCCGCCGCAATCGACGGTTTTGATTCCATACAGCTTCCGCGAAACCGAAGCTCGTTGCCTGCAACGGCGCTACCTGCTGGCCCATATTCTGTGCGCGCGTATTCAAACCAATTACACTATCTCCGCAAACGCATAGAATTTTTCTAAAATTTGCTTTCATACGGGTTCAAATATTCCACGGGGCTTGCCGTTGGTTCGCCATCGGTTTGAGAATCAATGGCATGGGGTGTGTGAAACCCCCGGCGACCTACCCGACAAACCACCATTCCCGTTTCGCGCTGCCTGTACTATCTTCCAAAGATCGCAGCCAAAGGCACCGCATGACCACGCTTATCCTCCACTCCCCCCAGTCCGAAAACCATGTCACCCCACCCGGCCACCCCGAGCAGGTTGCCCGCTACGCCGCCGTGCAGGCTGGTCTGAACGACCTCGATCTGCTCCACCGCGACGCCCCTTTGGCCGATGATGCCGACATCCTGCGCGCACATCCCGCCCGCTATCTGGCGAAACTCCGCGCTGCCTCGCCCGCGACCGGATGGGTGCAGCTTGACCCAGACACCCATCTCTCCCCCGGCTCTGTCACCGCCGCTTTGCACGCTGTGGGCGGAGCCTGCGCTGCGGTGGATGCCGTCCTGTCAGGCGAGGCGAGCAACGCCTTCCTTGCCGCCCGTCCCCCCGGCCACCATGCCGAATCTGAGGTCGCGATGGGATTCTGCTTGCTGGGAACCGTCGCCATCGCCGCCCTGCGCGCCCTGCACCACCACAACCTTGCCCGCGTCGCTATCGTCGATTTCGATGTCCATCACGGCAATGGCACGCAAGATCTTTTGTGGAACGAACCCCGCGCGCTCTTCTGCTCCAGCCACCAGATGCCGCTTTATCCCGGCACGGGCAGCCCCTCGGAAAAAGGCGCGCATGGCCAGATCCTGAACGTCCCGCTCAGCGAACACACCGGCGGTGGCCCGATGCGGGAAGCCTATGAAAGCCTGATCTTCCCCCGCATCGCCGCCTGGAAGCCCGATCTGATCCTGATTTCCGCGGGCTTTGACGCCCACGAAGCCGACCCGCTCGCAGGCCTCGACTGGCAGACCAAAGACTTTGCCTGGCTCACCCGGCGCATCTGCGATTTGGCCGATGCCCATTGCGCGGGCCGGGTGGTATCCTGTCTTGAGGGCGGCTATGATCTGCCCGCGCTGACCGCTTCGGTTGCCGCACATGTGGGTGTTTTGCAGGAGCGCGGGAAATGACCGACAAGTCCGTGACAGATATGTCCTTTGAGGAAGCCATGGCCGCCCTCGAATCCGTGGTCACCCAGTTGGAACGCGGCGAAGTGGCGCTGGAACAAAGCATCGCCCTCTACGAACGCGGTGCACTGCTGAAAGCCCATTGCGCCGCCAAACTGAAATCCGCCGAGGAAAAGGTCGAACTGATCCGCGCCGCCGAAGGCCGCGCCGTAGGCACTACCCCGGTGGAGGGGATGTGAGCTTTCCCGCCCTTCTGGCCGCCGATGCCGCGCTGATCCAAGCCCGCCTAAACGCCGCTTTTGCCCCACTCCCCGACCAGCCGGTGATTCACGCCATGGTCTATGCCTGCACGGGGGGCAAACGCCTGCGCGGTTTTCTCACGCTGGAATCTGGCCGCATGCTCGGCGTTCCCCCTTCGGTCTCGGTCTCTGCCGCAGCCGCTGTTGAATCCCTGCACGCCTACAGCCTCGTCCACGACGACCTCCCCGCGATGGACAACGATGCCCTGCGCCGGGGCCTGCCGACCGTGCATGTCAAATGGGATGAAGCCACCGCCATCCTCGCCGGGGATGCCCTGCAAACCCTTGCCTTTGAATTGCTGACCGACCCCGCCCTCGGCCCCGCCGAGATGCGCCTGAAGCTGATCACAGGCCTCGCCAAAGCCTCGGGCGCGCAGGGCATGGTGCTGGGCCAAGCCCTCGACATTGCCGCCGAATCCGCGACACCCCCCCTCACCCTCGACGAAATCACCGCCCTGCAAGCCGGAAAAACCGGCGCGCTGATCCGCTTTGCGACCGAGGCCGGGGCGATCCTCGCCGAGCAAAACCCCCGCCCGCTGCGCGCCTACGCCACCGCCCTCGGCCTCGCCTTCCAGATTGCTGACGATATTCTCGACGTCACCGGAGACGCGACAAAAGCCGGAAAACGCCTGCAAAAAGACGCAGCCGCGGGCAAAGCCACCTTCGTATCCTTGCTGGGGCTTGATGCCGCACGTGCCCGCGCCAAATCTTTGGTAGAACAGGCCTGTGACCACGTAGCCCCCTACGGCGCATCCGCGCAAAACCTGATCGACTGCGCCCGGTTCACCATCGCGCGGGAAAGCTGAGGCTAATATGGCTGACAAACCCAACACCCCGCTGCTTGATCGGGTCAAGCTGCCCTCGGATATGAAATCGCTGTCGGACCGTGAGCTGAAACAACTCGCCGATGAACTGCGGGCTGAAACCATCTCCGCCGTCTCAGTCACAGGCGGCCACCTCGGCGCGGGTCTTGGCGTCGTGGAGCTGACCGTCGCGCTGCACGCCACCTTCCACGCCCCGCGCGACAAGATCATCTGGGACGTGGGCCACCAATGCTACCCGCATAAAATCCTCACCGGACGCCGCGACCGCATCCGCACCTTACGCTCCGAAGGCGGCCTCTCCGGTTTCACCAAACGCAGCGAATCCCCCTATGACCCGTTCGGCGCGGCCCACAGCTCCACCTCGATCTCCGCCGCCCTCGGCTTCGCCATGGCCGCAAACCTCGGCGGCGATCCGGGTGACGCCATTGCGGTGATCGGCGATGGCTCGATGTCCGCAGGCATGGCGTTTGAGGCGATGAACAACGCGGGCCACCTGAAAAAACGCCTGTTCGTCATCCTGAACGACAATGAAATGTCGATCGCCCCCCCGGTTGGCGCGCTCTCGGCCTATCTGTCGCGCATGTATGCGGGTGAGCCCTATCAGGATCTGAAATCCGCCGCCAAAGGCATGGTGTCGCTGCTGCCGGGCCCCTTCCAGGAAGGCGCCCGCCGCGCCAAGGAAATGCTGAAAGGCATGGCGGTTGGCGGCACCTTGTTTGAGGAACTCGGTTTCTCCTACATCGGCCCGATCGACGGCCACGACCTTGACCAACTGCTGCCCGTCCTGCGCACCGCGCAAGCCCGCGCCACCGGCCCGATGCTGATCCATGTGCTGACCAAAAAGGGCAAAGGCTATGGCCCCGCCGAGGCTGCCCGCGACAAAGGCCACGCGACGGGCAAATTCGATGTGCTGACCGGCGTGCAGCAAAAAGCCGCCTCCAACGCCCCCAGCTACACCAAGGTTTTCGCGCAAAGCCTGATCCGCGAGGCTGAGTCCGACGACAAAATCGTCGCCATCACCGCCGCCATGCCCGACGGCACGGGACTTGACCTGTTTGCCGCCCGCTTCCC
>CAYLYV010000187.1:0-7963 GCA_964387655.1 uncultured Cypionkella sp.
AATATGCGTTGGAGCGGCTGGAAGCCTTAACCCGCGGCATGGACCGCTATATCACCACCGAAGTCGGCCAGCATCAGATGTGGGCGGCGCAGTATCTGGGCTTTGAGGCACCGAACCGGTGGATGACTTCCGGCGGGTTGGGGACGATGGGCTATGGCTTGCCTGCGAGCATTGGCGTGCAGATTGCGCATCCTGACAGTTTGGTGATCAACGTCGCCGGGGAAGCCTCGTGGCTGATGAACATGCAGGAAATGGGCACGGCGATGCAGTTCCGCGCCCCGGTCAAGCAGTTCATCCTGAACAACGAGCGGCTGGGCATGGTGCGGCAGTGGCAGGAATTGCTGCATGGCGAGCGCTATTCGCAAAGCTGGTCGGAAAGCCTGCCGGATTTCGTCAAGCTGGCGGAAGCGTTCGGCTGCAAGGGGATACAGGTTTCGGACCCGAAAGACCTCGACGATGCGATCATGGAAATGATCCGTTATGACGGGCCGTTCATCTTCGATTGCCGGGTCGAGAAGCACGAGAATTGCTTCCCGATGATCCCCTCGGGCAAGCCGCATAACGAGATGCTTTTGGGCGATGCGGATACGCAGGGCGTGATCGGTGCCAAGGGCGCGGTGCTGGTGTGAGATGTAGAACCGGGGGTTTGGGTCGCATTGGCAACTGCCAATGCGACTTACCCCCGGACCCCCGTGGGATATTTTTAGACAGATGAAAGGGGCAGATATGTCTCCGCTAAACATCAAGAAAAGCGCGTCCAGCCACTCGGCTTATGAGTTGCGCGACCCGAATGCGCCGGTGATTGAGACGCATACTCTGGCGGTGATCGTCGAGAACGAGCCGGGGGTTTTGGCCCGCGTCATCGGCTTGTTCACCGCGCGCGGCTATAACATCGACAGTCTGACGGTGGCGGAGGTGGATCATACCAGCCATCGCAGCCGGATCACCGTGGTGACGACGGGCACGCCAGAAGTGATCGTGCAGATCAAGGCGCAGCTGGCGCGGATGGTGCCGGTGTATGAGGTGCATGATCTGACGGTCGAAGGGCCTGCGGTGCAGCGGGAGCTTGCGTTGCTGAAAGTCGCGGGCAAGGGCGAGGCGCGGATTGAGGCTTTGCGGCTGGCCGAGATTTTCCGCGCGCATGTGGTGGATTCGACGCTGGAATCTTTCGTGTTCGAGATGACCGGGACGCCGGAGAAGATTGACAGCTTTGCCGAGTTGATGCGGCCTTTGGGCCTGCGCGAGATGGCACGGACGGGCGTCGCGGCCCTATCGCGCGGGGTGTGAGGGTAACGCCTGCGCGACACGTTCGCGCAGGCCATTTCCGACACGCCCGATCTGGCCTATACCAAAAGCAATCGGGAGGCCGCGATGATCATTGAATTCGGACATTTCACCCTGGTGCTGGCGTTTATGGTGGCGCTGGTGCAATCCTCCCTGCCGCTGTGGGGTGCCTATCGGCGCGATGCGCGGCTGATGGCGGTGGGCGATCCGGCGGCGGTGGTGCAGTTTTTGCTGATCGCCACCAGCTTTGCGGCACTGACCTATGGCTTTGTGACCTCGGATTTCTCGCTGAAGCTGGTGGTGGAGAATTCGCATACCGCCAAGCCGATGCTGTATAAATTCGCCGGGGTCTGGGGCAACCATGAGGGGTCTTTGCTGCTCTGGGTGCTGATCCTGTCGGGATTTGGCGCTTGTGCGGTATGGTTTGGCGGCAATCTTCCGGCGCGGTTGAAGGCGCGGGTGTTGGCGGTGCAGGGCTCGATTGGCGTGGCGTTCATGGCGTTTATGCTACTGACCTCGAACCCATTTGTCCGGCTGGAAAATCCGCCGTTGAATGGCAATGATCTCAATCCGCTGTTGCAAGACCCCGGTTTGGCGTTTCATCCGCCGTTCCTGTATCTGGGCTATGTCGGGCTTTCGATGAGCTTTTCCTTCGCCATCGCGGCGCTGCTGGAGGGCCGGGTCGATGCGGCTTGGGGGCGCTGGGTGCGGCCCTGGACGCTGGCGGCGTGGATTTTCCTGACCATCGGCATCGCGATGGGCTCGTGGTGGGCCTATTATGAGCTTGGCTGGGGCGGGTTCTGGTTCTGGGACCCGGTGGAGAACGCGAGTTTCATGCCCTGGCTGATTTCGGCGGCCTTGTTGCACTCGGCGATTGTGGTCGAAAAGCGCGAGAGTTTGAAGGCTTGGACGGTTCTGCTCGCGATCTTGGCCTTTGGTTTCAGCCTGACGGGGACGTTTATTGTACGCTCGGGCGTGATCACGAGCGTTCATGCCTTTGCCAATGACCCGGCGCGGGGGGTGTTTATCTTAGGCATTCTGGGCTTCTTCATGGGCGGGGCGCTGACTTTGTTTGCGTTTCGGGCCAGTGTGTTAGAGGCCAAGGGTGTGTTTGCGGTGGTCAGTCGGGAGACGGCGCTGGTGGCAAATAATCTGTTGCTGGCAGTCTCGGCGTTTGTGGTCTTTACCGGCACGATCTGGCCGCTGATTGCCGAGTTGGTGTTCGCCCGCAAGCTGTCGGTCGGCCCGCCGTTCTTTGATGCGGCCTTCACGCCGTTCATGGTGGCGCTGGCGATCATCCTGCCGGTGGGCGCGATGCTGCCGTGGAAACGGGCGGAAATCCGGCGGGCTTTGCGGCCTTTGCGCGGGGCTTTGGTGCTGGCTTTGGCGTTGGGCTTGCTGGTTTATGCGATGCAGACGGGAAAATCCGCTTTGGGTCCGGTCGGCGCTGCTTTGGGCGCTTGGGTTGTGATGGGCGCGCTGATTGATCTGTGGCAGCGGCTGGGGCGCGGTTCGGTTGGCGCGCGGCTGGGCCGCTTGACCCGCCTGCCCCGTGCCGATCTGGGCAAGGTGCTGGCGCATTCCGGCATGGGGGTGACGATCTTTGCGGTGGCGGCGATGACGGCTTGGGTGACGGAAGATATCCGCACCGTGAAGATCGGCGAAAGTTTTGCCTTGGGCAATTATGATGTGACGTTGCAGGCGGTGAACAAGGTGGAGGGGCCAAATTACCACTCGACCATGGCGGATATGATCGTGCGTAAAGCGGGGGTGCAGGTGGCGCGTTTGCATCCTGAAAAGCGGATCTATCCGGTGGCCGGAATGCCGACCACCGAAGCTGCGATTGATCAGGGGGTGTTTCGCGATCTCTATCTGGTGATCGGCGATGCGCAGGATGATGGCGGCTACGCGGTGCGCAGCTATATCAAGCCGTTTGCCAACTGGATTTGGGGCGGGGCTTTGCTGATGGCTTTGGGCGGAATTCTCAGCCTGTCGGATCGGCGGTTCCGGGTGGCGGCGGGGGCGCGGCGGTCTGAGCCTGTTGCGGTGGCGGCGGAATGATGCGGCGGTTTGTCTTGGCCTTGGCGTTGGTCGCTTCGCCTGCGTTTGCGGTGCAACCCGATGAAATGCTGCAAGATCCGGGGTTGGAGGCGCGGGCGCGTGAGATTTCACGTAACCTGCGCTGCCCGGTGTGTCAGGGTGAGGATATTGATGATTCCAACGCGCCGATCAGCCGGGATTTGCGGCTGGCGGTGCGGGAACGTTTGGTGGCGGGCGACAGTGACGCGCAGGTCGTTGACTATGTGGTGGCGCGCTATGGCGAATTCGTGCTGTTCAGCCCGCGCGCGGAAGGGTCAAGTTTGATCCTGTGGCTGGCAGGGCCTTTGATGCTGCTGGCAGGGGCTGCGATTGCATTTGCGATGTCGCGCAAACGGGCGGTTGCCCCCGAGGCGGAAACGCTGACCGAGGCCGACAAGGCGCGGCTGGCCGAGTTGCTGGAAAAGTGACGCGGGGTTTCACTGGCCCGATCCCCCTGCCCTGATACTCTGGGCGCAAACAGGGGGACACGATGTTTCAGTGCATTTCTTATCAACTTGAGGCGGGCGTGGCGGTGATCACGCTGAACAGACCCGAGGTGATGAACGCGCTTTCGACTTTGCTCCGGGCGGAAATGCGCGAGGCGGTGCTGCGCGCAGGTTCTGAGGCGCGGGTGTTGGTGATCACCGGGGCGGGTCGGGCGTTTTGCTCGGGACAGGATCTGGGCGATGCCTCGGGCGCGCTGGACTTGGAGCGCGTGCTGAACGAGGAATATGTGCCGCTGCTGAAAGCGATCACCGATTGCCCGATCCCGACGATTTCGGCGGTGCAGGGGGCTGCTGCGGGGGCTGGGGCGAATCTGGCGCTGGCGGCAGATGTGGTGATTGCCACCGAGAGTGCATCATTCATTCAGGCCTTCACCCGGATTGGCTTGGTGCCGGACGCCGGGGGCAGCTATTGGTTGCCGCGTCAGATTGGCCTTGCCCGCGCGATGGGATCGGTGTTGTTTGCGGATAAAGTGACGGCACGGCAGGCGGCGGACTGGGGCATGATTTATGAATGCGTGCCAGATCAAGGCTTTAGCGCGCATTGGCAAGCAAGGGCTTTGGCGTTATCGCAGGGGCCGACCTTGGCCTATCGCGGGGTGAAAACCGCGTTGCGCGCCTCATTCGGCAACGATCTGGATCAGCAACTGGCGCTGGAGGCGCGGTTGCAGGGCGCTTGTGGCGCGACCGAGGATTTCCGCGAAGGTGTTGCGGCGTTCTTGGAGAAACGCGCGGCGAAGTTTCGCGGTGCCTAAGGCTTAACGCCGCCCGGCCTTGCGGGTGGACAGCAGCAGGTTGGTTTCCGAGGTCAGCACACCGTCGATATTGCGGATGCGGTTGATCACCTCATCCAGCTCGATCAGGGTTTGGGTGGAAATCTCGGCGATCAGGCTCCATTTGCCGTTGGTCGAATGCACTGCCATCACTGCGGGAATACCCGCCAGCCGCGCCATCACTTTCTCGCCGCCCTTGCCCTCGATGATGATCATCATCAACCCGCGCACCGGGGCTTCGGCGACATCGGAGCGGGTCAACACGGTGAAACCCGCGACCTCGCCCTTGGCGGTCAGCCGCTCCATCCGGGTGCGGACGGTGGCGCGCGACAGGCCAAGCCGTTCGGAAAGGTCTGACAAAGCCGCGCGGCCATCGCGGCGCAATTCGGCAATCAGGCGGGTATCGGTTTCGTCCAACATGGGCAATTTTCCTGCCGTTATGGGAAGCTGCTTATGCGGATCGCCATAAATATCTGTATGATTCGACGCAAGATGGAAAGAGTATCGCGCCAAAGGAGAATTCCATGCCCAACACCATTCTGATCGGTGCGCCGATTGACGAAGGCCAGCGCCGCCCCGGCTGCGTGATGGGGCCGACCGCGTATCGCGTCGCGGGACTGGCGCAAGCCATCCGGGAACTGGGCCATGGCGTGGAGGATTGGGGCGATATGGCGTTGCCGGATTTGCAGGCGGTCAGTTGCCCGAACCCGGCGGTGCACAGCTTGGCCGAGGTCTTGGGCTGGACTGAGGTACTGGCCGATAAGGTTGACGATGCCTTGTCGCAGGGCGGTTTGCCGATCGTGTTGGGCGGCGATCATTCGCTGGCCTTGGGCTCGGTTGCCGGGGCCGCGACCTATGCCGCGCGGGTGGACCGCCCGTTGTTCCTGCTGTGGCTGGACGCGCATTCGGATTTCCACACGCCGCTGACCACGCAAAGCGGCAATTTGCACGGCACCCCGGTGGCCTATATCGCCGGGCGCGCGGGGTTTGAGGCCTTCCCGCCCTTCCCCAAACCGATCCCGGCAGAGCAGATTTGTCTCTATGGCATCCGCTCGGTGGACCCTGCGGAACATGCGGCACTGCTGAAACATGACATTGCGATCAATGACATGCGGGTGCTGGATGAGCGCGGTATCGTGGCCCCGTTGCGGGAGTTTCTCGATATGGTGCGCGCAGCGGGCGGGATGCTGCACGTCTCGCTGGACGTGGATTTTCTGGACCCGTCGATTGCGCCGGCGGTCGGCACCACGGTTCCGGGCGGCACCACCTTCCGCGAGGCGCATCTGGTGATGGAACTTTTGCACGAATCCGCGCTGGTGACCTCGCTGGATCTGGTCGAGTTGAACCCGTTTCTCGATGAACGTGGCCGCACCGCGAAACTGATGGTCGAATTGGTCGGCAGCCTGATGGGCCGCAAAGTGTTCGACCGCCCCACCCGGAGTTTCTGATGCGCCGCAACCTGCTGCAAGCCCCCGAAGCGGTGGTGATGATCCGCCCGCACGCCTTTCACTCCAACCCCGAAACCGCCGCTGACAATGCGTTTCAGCGCAAGGGCGACGGTGCGGCTGACAGCATTGCCGCCCGCGCTTTGGCCGAGTTTGATCTGGCGGTGAAAACCCTGCGCGATCAGGGTGTTACCGTGCATGTGTTCGAGGATGACGGCAGCCGAGATACGCCCGATTCCGTGTTTCCGAACAACTGGTTTTCCACCCATATCGGCGGCCATATTGCGATCTATCCGATGCATGCGGTGAACCGTCGTCGTGAGCGCCGCGCCGATGTGATCGAGATGCTGAAGGCGAAATACCGCGTGCAGGATGTGATTGATTACTCGGGGCTGGAGGCCGACGGCATCGCCCTTGAAGGCACCGGGGCGATGGTTTTGGACCATGTTGGCCGCATCGCCTATACGGTGAAATCCAACCGCGCCGATCCGGTGGCGCTGGAGCGGTTTTGCACGCATTTCGGCTATGAGCCGATGGTGTTTGACGCGCATGACGAGGCGGGCCGCGAGATTTACCACACCAATGTGCTGATGTGCATCGGCACCGAACTGGCGATGGTCGGGCTGGCAAATGTGGTGAACCCGGCGCGGCGGGACGAGATTGCGCAGCGTCTGGCCGAGGGTGGGCGCGAGGTGATTGATCTGTCGCCTGCCGAAATCGCGGGTTTCGCCGGCAATGCGATTGAACTTTCCGGCACCCACGGCCGCTTTCTGGCGCTTTCCCGCACCGCTTATGACAGTCTGACCCCGGTGAACCGCGACCGCATTGATGCTTTGCTGCCGCTGGTGCCGCTGGAGGTGCCGACCATCGAACTCGCCGGCGGCTCGGTGCGCTGCATGATCGCGGGCATCCATCTGACACCTCGCCTTTAAGGAAACCCGATGAACACGCCGTCGCATCAGGCCTATGTGCCTTTCGTCTCTGTCGATAATATGCTGAAACTGGTGCTGCATCTGGGGGTGGAGCGGGTTCTGCGCGACCTCGCCGCCGAGATTGAGGCCGATTTTCACCGCTGGCCGTTGTTTGATAAGACGCCTCGGGTGGCGTCACATTCTGATGTCGGCGTGATCGAATTGATGCCGACTTCGGATGGTGAAACCTATGGTTTCAAATACGTCAACGGCCATCCCAGCAACATGAAGCAAGGCTTGCAAACCGTTACAGCCTTTGGACTTTTGGCGGATGTGGCGACGGGCTATCCGGTGTTGTTATCAGAGATGACCATTCTGACGGCTTTGCGCACGGCTGCCACGAGTGCGATGGCGGCGAAGTGGTTGGCCCCGGCTGGTTCGACCACGATGGCGCTGATCGGCAATGGCGCGCAGTCGGAGTTTCAGGCTTTGGGCTTCAAGGCGATCTGCGGCATTACCGAGGTGCGGCTTTATGACATCGACCCGGAGGCCACCGCGAAATGTGCGGCGAATCTGGCGGGGCGTGGGTTGAAGGTGGTGTCTTGTGCCAGCCCTGAAGACGCCATTCTGGGCGCGCAGATCATCACCACTGTCACCGCCGACAAGCAATACGCCACCATCCTGACCGATAATATGGTGGGCGCGGGCGTGCATATCAACGCGGTGGGCGGCGATTGCCCCGGCAAGACCGAGTTGCACAAGGATATCCTGCTGCGCTCGTCGATTTTCGTCGAATATCCCGAGCAGACCCGGATCGAGGGCGAGATCCAACAGCTTGCGCCCGATCATCCGGTGATCGAATTGTGGCAGGTGATCAACGGCCAAGCCAAGGGCAGGACTGATGCGCGTGAAATCACGCTGGTTGACAACGTGGCCTTCGCGGCAGAGGATTTCAGCGCATCTCCCTA
>CAYLYV010000188.1:0-7951 GCA_964387655.1 uncultured Cypionkella sp.
TCGCGTGCGGACGAAAACGCGCCGGGGGACAGTTCGTATTCATCGTCAATGCGCGAGGCGATGCGGTGGACGGCGCCGATGAAGGCGCCGCGACCGCCGCCGACCATGCCAAGGCGGATGCGGGGGGCGCGGGCGGTGTGGGCTGCGGTGATCGCCATGGTTTACTCCAATCCCAACATGCGGCGGTTGGCGGCGCGGTCGGTGCCGGCGTCGGCGAAATCGTCGAAGGCTTTCTCGGTCACGCGGATGATTTGTTTGGCGACATAGGCCGCCCCTTCGCGCGCGCCATCTTCGGGGTGCTTGATGCAACATTCCCATTCGACCACCGCCCAGCCGTCAAAGCCGTATTGGGTGAGTTTAGAGAAGATGCCGCCGAAATCGACCTGACCGTCGCCGACCGAGCGGAAGCGGCCCGCGCGGTTGACCCAAGACTGGAAGCCGCCATAGACGCCTTGGCGGCCTGTCGGGTTGAGTTCAGCATCCTTGACATGGAACATCTTGATCCGTTCGTGGTAGATGTCGATATGCTCAAGGTAATCAAGGTGTTGCAGCACATAGTGGCTGGGGTCATAGAGCATATTTGCGCGGGGGTGGTTGTTGACACGCTCCAAGAACATCTCAAACGAGATGCCGTCATGCAGGTCTTCACCGGGGTGAATCTCGTAGGCCAGATCAATGCCGCAGGCATCGGCGTGGTTCAGTAAAGGTGTCCAGCGGCGGGCGAGTTCGTCAAACGCCTCCTCGACGAGACCTGCCGGGCGCTGCGGCCATGGATAGAGGTAAGGCCAAGCCAAAGCGCCGGAGAAAGTGGCGTGGGCGCTCAGACCAAGGTTCTTGCTGGCGGTCAGCGCTTTGGTGACCTGATCCACCGCCCAAGCCTGCCGGGCCTTCGGATTGCCGCGTACCGAAGGTGCTGCGAATCCATCGAACTGGGTGTCGTAGGCCGGATGCACGGCGACCAACTGGCCTTGCAGGTGGGTCGAAAGCTCGGTGATTTCCACGCCGTTTTGCGCGGCAATCCCCTTCAACTCATCGCAATAGGTTTTCGAGCTGGCGGCTTTGTCCAGATCAATCAGCCGTCCGTCCCAAGACGGCACCTGCACGCCCTTATAGCCACAATCGGCGGCCCATTTGGTGATGGTATCGAAGCTGTTGAACGGTGCGGCATCGCCTGCAAATTGCGCCAAAAACAGCGCCGGTCCTTTGATCGTCTTCATGGTCTCTCCCTATAGTCCCGTACGGAAATCCGCCGCTTGCGGCACTTCCAATGCTTGTCCTTCATCCGGCGCGCGGCCTTCAATCGCAGCCATCACGGCGCGGGCCAGAAAATTCCCGGCGCGGGCGACATCCTCGTTCACCACGATCATCTCTTTGCGAAAACGGTGCAACAGCCGGATGGCTTCTTTTGAGACAACATCGAAATCCTGGCCGATGCGCAAGCCCGTGCTTTCCGCACCCGCCACCGCCGCGATCGCTCCGGTGGTGGAGCCAGCGATGATCGCATCGGGGGCCGCGTCGGAAAAGCGACGTGCAATGTCGGCTTCGATGTCATCGGCAGAACTGTCCGAGGTGACGCCATCGGCCAATTCAAACCGCATGCCGCGCGCGGCGGCTTCTTGGCTGGCCCCCATGATCATATGGCGGGCATACATGTGATTGCGCGGCGGGGCGATCATATAGACATGACGGCGCTGCCGCTCGGCCAGGGCCTGCACGGCAAGACGCCCGAAGGTTTCGTTGTCATAGTCGAAATAGGGGTGGTCGAGGCCCATATCGGTGCGGCCATGCGTGGCGAAGGGGATATGATGCTCGGTCATATAGCGGATGCGCGGATCATCGGGCTTGGTCTGGTTCAGGATGATGCCATCGGCGCTTTCGGTTTCCACAATGTAGCGCACCGGGTCCATCGGGTCTTGATCGCGGAAGAACGGCATCACCACCAGATGATAGGCGGTGCCGCGCAAAGCGTCGGCGATCGAGTACAAAAGCTTGGAGGTGTGGTTCATCACATCGGATTCAGTCGACAGCACAAGCGCGATCACATTGGTCTTTCCGGTGCGCAAACGCACAGCCGCGCGGTTCTGGCGGTAGCCGAGTTTCAACGCGGTTTCGCGCACCCGGCGCTTGGTTTCCTCGCCAATGTCGGGGGCATCCTTCAGCGCCCGGCTGACCGTGGCAATCGCAAGCCCGGTGGCGGCGGCGATGGTTTTCAGCGTGGGCCGTTCCGCCCCGACAAGGGGCAGGGGTGATTCTGTCATCGCATCCATTCCCGAAGCCTGCCGCTTCTTTTGGCGGTAATCCGCGCAATCTTCCAGCCCTGTGATTCGCCGTTTGGCTTGGCGATCCTGTGGGGAGACGCTGTGCGATGTGCTGGCAAGGCTTACCAGTTTGCCCGCAATTTCAGCGACTTCCCTACGCGCAAACCCCAAGACCAAAACCAACCGCCCCGCAGATACCACCCCCAATCAAGGCGCAGAAATTTACAACCGACAAGCGAAAAGATTGCTTGATTGGAAAAACTATAACGTTATAGGATCGAACTATAACGATATAGACGATCAGAATACCAAACGATCTGGGAGGATCACATGAAGAATTGGAAACTGGCCGCTGGCCTGTTGCTGTCTGTTGCGCTGCCATCTGGGGCCTATGCCACCGATCTGGAAGTCACGCATTGGTGGACCTCTGGCGGCGAAGCGGCGGCGGTGGCCGAACTTGCCAAAGCCTTTGACGCGTCGGGCGATCACTGGGTTGATGGCGCGATTGCAGGCGGCGGCGATACCGCCCGTCCGGTGATGATCGCACGCATCACCGGTGGCGATCCGATGGGGGCCACCCAGTTCAACCACGGTCAGCAGGCATTGGAGTTGGTGCAGGCTGGGTTGATGCTGGACCTCACCGACGTGGCAGATGCGCAGAAGTGGCGGGATGTGGTCAACCCGATCTCGCTGCTGGATGGCTGCACGATTGATGGCAAGGTCTATTGTGCGCCAATGAACATCCACTCGCCGGAATGGCTGTGGATCAACAACAAGATTTACGAAGATCTGGGCATCCCGGTGCCGACCAACTGGACGGAATTTGTGGCCTCTGCCCCGCAAGTGGAAGCCGCTGGCAAGATCCCCTTGGCTTTGGGCCGTCAGGCTTGGCAGTCGAACCTCGCGTTCAACGCGATCACGGTCGGCGTCGGCGGGCTTGATCTGTGGAAGAAGGTCAACGTCGACAAGGACATGGATGCGGCGGCTGGCCCGGAAATGCTGAAAGTGTTCCAAGCCTCGGCCGAGGCGCGTAAGCTGGCGTCGAAATCGACGGTGCAAGACTGGAACCAAGCCACCAATATGGTGATCAACGGCGATGCAGCCGGTCAGATCATGGGCGACTGGGCGCAAGGTGAATTTGCCGTTGCTGGCAAGGTTGCGGGCAAGGATTACACCTGCCTGCCGGGGCTGGGGCTGAACGAATACCTCTCAACCGGTGGCGACGCGTTCTACTTCCCGAAACTGGCGGACCCCGAGCAGGAAGCCGCGCAAAAACGTCTGGCAGCCTTGCTGGTCAGCCCGGAAGTGCAGGTCGCGGTCAACCTGAAGAAAAGCTCGCTGCCGATCCGCGGTGATATCGACATGTCTGCGGCCAACGATTGCATGAAGAAGGGTCTTGAGATCCTGAAATCCGGCAATGTTGTGCCTGCGGGTGATCAGGTCTGGTCGCCAGATGTGCAGACCCAACTCGGCGATATGCAAAGCGAATTCTGGAGCGGCGATATGTCCCCGGAAGACGCCCAAGCGCGTTACGTCGAAATCCTGAAAACCGGGCTTTAAGCCTTCCACTGCAAAAGCGCCGTCCGACCCGTTCGGGCGGCGCTTTTGTGACCAAGTGCGGATTTGCGGGGGAGAAGGCAGAGCATGGCAGGAAAACCAAAGGGGCTGCGGCTGTTTCGCAACCTGAACGCCAAGGTCGCGGCGGTACCGATGGTGCTGACCACCATGGTGGTGTTTGTCGGCGGCACATTGTGGACGGTGCTGTATTCCTTCACCAATTCCAAGCTGTTACCGCGGCTGGAGTTTGTTGGCATCGACCAATACAAGCGGCTGTGGTCGAATGATCTGTGGAACGCCGCGATCTGGAATTTGGCGTTTTATGGCGTGATGTCGCTGATTTTCACCATCGTGATGGGTTTCGTGCTGGCGGTGCTGCTGGATCAGAAAATCCGCTTTGAAGACGCCTTCCGCACCATCATGCTCTATCCGTTTGCGCTTTCGTTCATCGTCACCGGCCTCGTCTGGCAGTGGATTTTGAACCCCGAGATGGGGATTCAAGAAGTGGTGCGCCGGATGGGGTTTGAGACTTTCACCTTCGATCCTTTGCACAATCCCAATACGGTGCTCTATGGCCTGCTGATCGCGGGGTTATGGCAGGGCACCGGATTCACCATGTGTCTGATGCTGGCAGGCCTGCGTGGCATTGACGAAGATATCTGGAAAGCCGCCCGCGTCGACGGCATCCCGAAATGGAAGACCTATATCTTCGTGGTGATCCCGATGATGCGCCCGGTGTTTATGACCACTTTGGTGATCGTCGCTGCGGGCATCATCAAGCTTTATGATCTGGTGGTGGCGCAAACCTCGGGTGGGCCGGGCAATGCCAGCCAAGTGCCCGCAATGTATGTCTATCGCTACATGTTCACCGCGCAAAACCTCGGCCAGGGCTTTGCCGCCAGCACGATGATGCTGCTGTCGGTGCTGATCGTGCTGGTGCCTTGGGCCTATCTGGAATTTGGAGGCAAAAAGCATGGCTGATGTAGCAATTCACGGCGCGACGGTCGTGCAACCACGCGGGGCCAAGCCGAAGCGGCGGTTCTCGGGCGGCAATATCATGCTCTACGGCACGTTGTTTGTGGTGTCGATTTACTACCTGCTGCCGCTTTGGGTGATGGTGATGACCTCGCTGAAAGGCATGCCGGAAATCCGCATGGGCAATATCTTTGCGCCGCCGGTCGAGATCACCTTTCAACCCTGGGTCAAAGCATGGTCCGAGGCTTGCACCGGGTTGAACTGTGACGGGCTTTCGCGCGGCTTCTGGAACTCGGTGATGATCACGGTGCCCTCGGTGATCATCTCGATCATCGTGGCTTCGGTGAACGGCTACGCGCTGGTGAACTGGCGCTTCAAAGGCAGTGAAGTGTTCTTCACCATCCTGATTTTCGGCTCGTTCATCCCCTATCAGATCATGCTGTATCCCATCGTGATCCTGCTGCGTGAGATGCATATTTACGGCACGCTTTACGGGCTGATCCTTGTGCATACGATCTTCGGCATGCCGATCCTGACCCTGCTGTTTCGCAACTATTTCAGCAGCTTACCCGAGGAATTGTTCAAAGCCGCCCGCGTTGATGGCGCTGGGTTCTGGCGGATTTACTTTCAGATCATGGTGCCGATGAGCCTGCCGATTTTTGTCGTCGCTTTAATCCTGCAAATCACCGGCATCTGGAACGACTTCCTGTTCGGTGTCGTGTTCACCAAGCCCGAGATTTACCCGATGACGGTGCAGCTCAACAACATCGTCAACTCGGTGCAGGGGGTGAAGGAATACAACGTCAACATGGCGGCGACCTTGCTGACGGGCCTTGTGCCGCTGTTCATCTACTTCGTCTCTGGCAAACTCTTTGTTCGCGGCATTGCTGCTGGCGCCGTGAAAGGCTGACACATGACCCATTCCATCCAAGTCAAAGACCTGAGCTTGAATTTCGGTTCGGTTTCGGTGCTGAAAAACATGAATATCGACGTGGCCGAGGGCGAGTTTATCGTGCTGCTGGGGCCGTCGGGCTGCGGGAAATCAACGCTGCTGAATTGTCTGGCGGGGCTCTTGGACATCACCGACGGCGAAATCTGGATCAAGGGCAAGAACGTCACTTGGGCCGAACCCAGCGAGCGCGGCATCGGCATGGTGTTCCAGAGCTACGCTTTGTATCCGCAAATGACGGTGCGGGGGAATCTGTCGTTCGGGCTGAAAAACGCCCGGATGCCGAAGGAGGAAATCGACAAACGCATCGCGCGGGCGGCGGGGATTTTGCAGATCGAGCCGTTGTTGGATCGCAAACCGGCGGCTTTGTCGGGTGGTCAGCGGCAGCGGGTGGCGATTGGGCGGGCGCTGGTGCGCGATGTCGATGTGTTCCTGTTTGACGAGCCTTTGTCGAACTTGGATGCCAAGCTGCGCAGCGAATTGCGGGTGGAAATCAAGCGCTTGCACAGCCGCCTGAACAACACGATGGTTTACGTCACGCATGACCAGATTGAGGCTTTGACGTTGGCCGACCGCATTGCCGTCATGCGCGGCGGTCTGATCCAGCAACTCGCCGCCCCGCAGGAAATCTACAACCGGCCGTCGAACCTGTTCGTGGCGGGTTTCATCGGCAGCCCGTCGATGAACTTCCTGCATGGCGCGACGATTGACGGCGGGGCGGCGTTTCAATTCGCCAGCACCAAGATCAACCTCGCGGGCTATGAGGGCGGCGCGATCTTGAATCGCCCGAAAGCCATTCTCGGCCTGCGCCCCGAGCATCTGCACATTCAGGATCACGCCGAACCGGGCCTGACCATTCCGGCGGTGGTGGAAATTGACGAGCCGATGGGCGCGGACAGTTTGGTCTGGCTGGAGGCTGAGGGCGGTCTGAAAATGTCGGTCCGTGTGCCGGTGGAACGGCGGATGGCAGCGGGCACGCAGGTGCATCTGAAAGTGGATATCTCGAAAGCGTCGATCTTCGACACGGCGAGCGAACAACGGGTCTGAGATGATGAATTTGGCCGAAGGCTGGACGCTTTCTGACGAAAGCGGCGCATATTCTGTCGCCTTCGCTTTGCCGGGGGATGGCATCAGCGCTTTGCACGCCGCAGGGGCTATTGCCGATCCCTATTGGGGCCGCAACGAATATGATCTGCGCTGGATTTGTGGCCGCGATTGGGTGGCCAAGCGCAGCTTCAGCGTCACGCGCACCGATCTGGCGCTGGTGGTGTCGATGCTCGACACCGTGGCGGAAATCGCGGTGAATGGTGTCACCGTGCTGGCCTCGGACAACATGTTCCGCAGCTACCGCGTTGATCTCTCAGCCGCGTTGCGGTTGGGGGCGAATGACATCGCGATCACCTTCCGCTCGCCAGAGGTGGAGGCCGCCAAGCGGCAGGCGGCGCAGCCGTATTTCGTGCCATTTAGCGCCAACAACACCCCGATCCACAACGGAAATATGCTGCGCAAGCCGTCCTGCGATTTCGGCTGGGATTGGAACATCGCTCTGGGCAGTTTCGGGGTTTACGGTGATTTCTACCTTGAACCACTGACCCCGGCGCGCATCGCTGCCGTGGGCATCACGCAATCCCATTCCGCGCATCGCGCTGTGGTGACGGTGACGGCAGATGTGGAGGGCGAGGCCGAAGGGGCCGAGGTTTCCTTTGCGCTGTGCGGTGTTGCCGTCCAAGCCAAAGTTCAGCGCGGGCAGGCGGTGGCGGCGCTGGTGGTGGAGAACCCGGCTTTGTGGTGGCCAGCAGGGCAGGGCGGGCAGCCATTGCATGATCTGGTGATCGGCTTTGGCGATCAGACACTCACCCGCCGCATCGGCCTGCGCGATGCCGCCTTGGTCAATGTCAAAGACGCCGCAGGCCTTGGCTTCAAGTTCCGGATCAATGGCCGCGATATCTTTGCCAAGGGCGCGAATTGGATCCCACAGGATGCGCTGTCGGGCCGGATCACCCGTGAGGCCACCCGCGATCTGCTGCAATCGGCGGTGGATGCCAATATGAACATGATCCGGGTCTGGGGCGGTGGGCGCTACGAGCCGGACTGGTTCTACGACCTTTGCGATGAATTGGGCCTGATGGTCTGGCAGGATTTCATGTTCTCTTGCCACATCTATCCCGCCGACAATGCTTTCCTGAATGACGTGGCGATTGAGGCCGCCGAG
>CAYLYV010000189.1:0-7607 GCA_964387655.1 uncultured Cypionkella sp.
TGAGGCCTTGAACCCAGCCTCGGACAGCGCAATCACATCCATATAGCCCTCGGCCACCACCAAAGCCGCGCCCTTACCCGAGGCTTCCCGCGCCGGGGCATGGTTGAACAGATTGCGGCCCTTGTCGAACAGCTCCGTCTCTGGCCCGTTCAGATATTTCGCCCGCGCGTTGGGGTCCATCGCCCGCCCGCCCAAGGAAATCGCCCTGCCCCGACCATCCCGGATCGGGAAAATAATCCGCCCGCGAAACCGATCATAAGGTGCGCCGCCATCATCCGGCTTGGCACACACCCCTGACGCCACGATCAGATCATCTGCCACACCCTTTTGCCGCAGCGCCAGATACAACCCCTGCCGCGCATCCGGCGCAAAGCCGATCTCCCAGCGGTCCTGCGCCTCGACCGACAGCCCGCGCTTGGCCAAATACGCCCGCGCCTCGGACGCAGCAGAGGTGCGCAGTTGCAGCCGAAACCACTTCACCGTCTCTTCCATCACCTCAACCAGTTGCGTGCGCCGATCCGCCACCTGTGCGGCACGTGGATCGCGCGCGGGCATCGGCATCCCGGCTTCCCGTGCCAGAACCTCCACCGCCTCCATGAAGCTGAGGTTGTCGGTTTCCTTGATAAACGTCACCGCATCGCCCTTGGCATGGCAGCCAAAGCAATAATAAAACCCTTTGCGGTCATCGACGTGGAAGCTGGCGGATTTTTCCTGATGGAACGGGCAAGGCGCCCACATATCGCCCTTGCCCTGATTGGACTTGCGTGCATCCCAAGTGACTTTCCTGCCCACAACCGAGGACAGTGAGACGCGGGTGCGCAATTCGTCAAGGAAACCGGGTGGCAGACTCATGCCCCGTTATATCAGGTCTGATAGGTGCTCTGTCCAGTCCACGGCAGTCTATTTCATCTGTCCTTAAATATCCCCGCCGGAGGCTTCTGCGGCCCGGCTCAGATGCCTCAGGTGGGCAAAGCTTAAGAAAGTCTGAACAAGCCCCCGATAACCCCTTGATTCATATAACACGGCCTACCTGTCCACACGCGGACACAGCCTCAGCCCAAGATATCCCGCATCACCCGATGGAAAATCTGCACCCCCAGCGGGATCAGCGCGTCGGGAAAATCATAGTCCGGGTTATGCAGCGCCGGGTGATCCTCCCCCACGCCCAGAAACAGCATCGCCGAGCGCGTGCCCCCCTGCCCAAACCGCCCGAAATCCTCCGAAGCCCGCATCGGCAGATCGCCCTCATCGTAAGGCATCCCCAAAGCATCCAGCGCGCGGGCCAGATGCGCCGTGGCCTGCAGATCATTCACCGAAGCCGCGAAATCATCGTGATGGCTGAACCGCACCCCAAGTCCCCACGCCGCAGCCTCCGCCCGCGCCAAATCCATCGCGGCATCGCGCAAGGCCGCCATCTGCCCGTCTTCCATCGTGCGCAGCGTCGCCCACAATTCCGCCTCTCCGGGCGCAATCCCGAACGCCGACTCACCCAGCTGCGCATGGGTGATCGTGACCAAACGATACTCCGGCCCCAACGGCCCCACTTGCCCCAAAGCCGAAATCGCCGGGATCAGCCGCGCCAAAGCCAGCGCCGGGGACACTCCGGTTTCCGGCAAAGACGCATGCGCGGTCTTGCCGGTCAGGGTGATCTTCAACCCTTGGCTTGCGCAATTCACCGCCCCAGCCTTCAGCGCCGAATGCCCAAACGGCAGCCCCGGCATGTTGTGGATCGAGAACGCCCAATCTGGCCACAACGCCGCATAGCGCGGATCGGCCACCACCGCAGCCGCGCCCGAGCCATCTTCCTCGGCAGGCTGGAACATCAACACCACCCGGCCCCGCTTGGGCCTTTGACGCGCGATCAAGCGCCCCAATCCCATCAGCAAGGTCATATGCCCATCATGCCCGCAAAGATGCCCTTTGCCGGGAATGGTCGAGCGATGCGCGGCCTCGGACAATTCCTCAATCGGTAGCGCGTCCAACTCGGCGCGAAACAGCACCGTCGGGCCATCCGCCAGCCCATTGAACACCGCCGCGACACCATGCCCGCCCAGCCCCGTCACCACCTGATCGGGCTGAAGCGCCACCAAAGCCTGCACAATCCGCTCCGCCGTCACAGTTTCCTCGCGCGACACCTCGGGGAAACGATGCAAATGCTGCCGAAATACCGTCAGATCGCGCAGATCATCCGCCGAAAGCATCACGCCGCCCGCGCCGCCAAGGTTTTCAGCGCCACCTCAATCTCGTGCCACGCCGTCCGCGCCATCGAGCGGAACAGCATCAGCCGGAAGCCATCCTCGGCCACCCGCAAGAGCACCATCGACATATGGTAAAGCGGGGTGCGCGCCGCCATCCCCACCGGAAACGCCGCCAGTCGCAGATCCATCGGCACATAGCGCGCCAAAGCCTCCGCCGCCAAAGGCCCCTGCAACGACAGGCTGACCCAACCGCCCGACTGATCCGTCACCGCAGCCGACCCGCTCAGATCCGGGCACTCTGCCCCGATCAAAAAGGCCTGCTCGCGCCCCGCCCAAGCGATCATCGCCCCACCGTTCACAGCAAAACTATTCACCGCAGGAAAGCCAAACCCCAACGGCTTCAACGCATCCCCCACTGCGTCGCTTTGCCCCGGATAGGGCGCGATGGAACTGACCGCGCCATGATCGACCTCGGCCAAAACCGTCCCCGCCACCACCAGCTTCTTCCCCGCCAAAGCGGTCTTTGCGATCAACTCAGGCACGCAATTTCTCCCCGTCTTTGTCGTGGAACACCGGATCACAGACCTCGGCCAACACATCAATGCCGCGCAGACGGTCGACCACCCGCACCGTCTCGCCAATCCGCGCGCGCCCGTTCACCAAGAACCCCAGCCCCAGATCACGGTCAAACATCGGCGAATAGCCAACCGAGCTGATATGGCCCTGTGAGTTCACCCGGCTCAAATCCGCCCCCGGAATGAACAGATGCGATCCCGAGGTGATCTTCTCGGCTGACAGTGGCTTCAGTCCCACCATCTGCGCCCGCTCTGGCCCAAGCAATCCGGGGCGCGTGGCCGCCAGTTTGCCGATGCAGTCCTTCTTGGCCGACACCATCCTGGCCGCGCCAATATCAAACGCCGCCACCCGACCGTCAATCTCGGCATGGGTGATCAAGCCCTTTTCGATCCGCAGCACGTTCAACGCTTCCATGCCATAGGGCCCGCCGCCCATGGTTTCCGCCCGCGCCACGAGGTCGCGGAACAAAGCCTCACCATACCGCGTCGGCACCGCGATCTCATAACCTTCCTCGCCCGAGAAGCTGATGCGGAACAGCCGCGCTTGCACCCCGCCCACCGCGACGTTGCCCGTCGCCATAAACGGAAAATCGCCCAAAGGCTGATCGAGATAGCCGTTCAGCAAGGTCCGCGCCATCGGCCCCGCCACCGCAAACTGCGCCCAGCTTTCGGTCACCGAGATAAACCGCACATCCCAATCCGCACATTCGCTTTGATGTACGAAATCCAGATGCCGCATCACCAGCCCCGCTGCCGCCGTGGTGGTGGTCATCAGGAAGTGATTTTCACCCAATCGGGCTGAGGTGCCATCGTCCAGCACATAGCCATCCGCGCGCAACATCAGCCCATAGCGCACCCGGCCCACCGCCAAGGTGCTGAAGGTATTGGTATAAACCAGATCCAGGAAGCGCCCGGCATCCTTGCCCTGAATGTCGATCTTTCCCAAAGTCGAGACATCGCAGACCCCGACAGCCCCCCGCACATAGCCAATCTCACGGTTGCACGACTGAAGCCAACTCGTCTCCCCCGGCTTCGGGAAATAGCTTGGCCGATACCACAGCCCCGCCTCAATCATCGGCGCACCGCGGTCGCGGCTGGCCTGATCCGAGGTCAAGAACCGTTGCGGCGCAAAGCCCGCACCCCGCCCGCCCGCCCCCATCACCGCAATCGAGGTCGGAACAAACGGCGGACGGAACGTCGTCGTCCCCGTCTCGGGGATGCCCCGCCCCGTGGTATCCGCCAGCACCGCCAGCGCCCCCACGTTCGAGTTTTTGCCCTGATCCGGCGCCATGCCCTGCGTCGTATACCGCTTCATATGCTCGACCGACGCATAACCTTCCTGCGCCGCCAGTTTCACATCCTTGGTCGTCACATCGTTGGCAAAGTCGAGCCAAGCCCGCCCCTTGCCCGCCACCTGCCACAGCGGCGCAATGACATAGGGCAGCCCCTCCGCCGTCGGCAAAACCGCATCCGCCGCCGCGATATTCAGCCCGCGCAACGCCGCCCGCGCCGCCGCTTGGCCCTCGCTCAGACAGCCAAGCGTATCAAACGCCCCGTTACACGCGCCCGCCGCCTGCAAATTCGGCACCGCATCCGCCAAAGGCACAAAGGCCGCCAAAGCCGCCTCCCACCGCGGCCGCCCGTTCAGATGACAGGTGATATGCAGCGTCGGATTCCAGCCACCAGACACCGCCAATAGGTCGGTTTCCAAAGCAAATTCGCCGCCGACATGCGTGCCGGAAATCGCCCGTAGCCCCAGACGGCCTTTGGTATCGGTGACTTGCGCGCCCAGATACACCGGGCAATCCTCGACGGCTGACGCATCCGTCCGGCTGTCTAAAATCGCCGCAACCGTCACGCCCGCCGCCATCAACTGCCGCGCCACCGCCCGCGCACCGTCGTTGTTGGCGAACAAAGTCACCCGCTTGCCGGGCACCACGCCAAACTTGTTCAGATAGGTTTGCACAGCGCTCGCCAGCATGATCCCCGGCCGGTCGTTCATTGGGAAAGCAATCGAGCGTTCCAAAGCCCCCGCCGCCAGCACCGTTCGCGCCGCCGTGATCCGCCAGAAACACTCGCGCGGAAGGTCCGGCCGTGGCCCCTTATGCAGCCCCACCCGCTCCACCGCCGAATACTGCCCGCCGTCATAAGCCCCCGTCACCGTGGTGCGCGGCATGATCCGCACATTCGGCAGCGCCTTCAACTCTGCCTCAACCGCAGCCACCCATTCCCCCGCAGGCTTGCCATCCAGATGCGCGTCATCGGTCAGCAACCGACCGCCCAAAAGCCGATCCTCCTCGCACAGGATCACATCCGCCCCGGCCCGCGCCGCCTCTAACGCCGCCATCAGACCTGTAGGCCCCGCACCAATCACCAGCACATCGCAAAACGCAAAGGCCTTCTCGTAATGCCCCTCGTCATGCTTGCCCGACAGACTGCCCAGCCCTGCCGCCCGGCGAATGATCGGCTCGTAGATCGCCTCCCAAAACGCGCGCGGCCACATGAAAGTTTTGTAGTAAAACCCCGCCGACAGGAACGGCGACACCATATCGTTCACCGCCATCACATCAAACCGCAGTGAAGGCCAACGGTTCTGCGAGCGGGTGTTCAGCCCCTCAAAAATCTCCTGCACTGTGGCGCGCACATTGGGGGTCTGGTTGCTGGTCCCAACCACCTCAATCATCGCATTAGGTTCTTCCGACCCGGCGGTCAAAACCCCACGCGGACGGTGATATTTGAACGACCTACCCACCAGCTTGACGCCATTCGCCAGCAGCGCCGAAGCCACCGTATCGCCCTTGAAGCCCTGATAGGTCTTGCCATCAAACTTGAAATTCACTGGCTTGGTGCGATCCACCAACCCCTTGCCCGCGATCCGCATGCTCAGGCTTCCTTCTTCATCGCAGCGACAAGTTCCGAGCCCAGAACCTCATGGCTGACCGTATTGCGCGTCACGACCATCCAAGCCCCACAACCCGCCTCGTGATACCACACATCCCGCGTCACCCCCGCCGGATTGTCACGCAGGAACAAATGGTTGTCCAAATCATCAATCGTCCCCTGATCCGAGGGCCGCTTCAGATAATCCTCGGACCCGTAGTAATAAAACTCGCGCCGATCCCGAGTGCCACAAAGGGGGCAAGGTATACGCATCTCTCTACTCCCTTAATGCAGATTATGTTGGCTGCCGGTGGCTTCTTCGTCCATCACATGACCGCTGCGGAACCGGTCCAGACGGAAGCGCCGCGCCACCTCATGGCTTTCACCCGTCGCCATCAGATGCGCCATGCACCAGCCCGAGGCCGGAGCCGCTTTGAAGCCGCCATAGTTCCAGCCCGCATCGACAAACAGTCCCGCAATCGGCGTCTTGTCGATGACCGGCGAGCCGTCCGGCGTCATATCCATAATGCCGCCCCAAGACCGCAGCACCTTGGCCCGCCCGATCATCGGCATCAACGTCATCGCGGCTTCCATCACATGCTCGACCATCGGCAGATTGCCCCGCGCCGCATAAGACGCATAGAAATCCAGATCGCCGCCGAACACGAGGCCACCCTTGTCGGACTGGCTGATATAGAAATGTCCCATCCCGAAGCTGATCACGGAATCAATCACCGGCTTCAGCCCTTCGGTCACGAAAGCCTGCAACACATGGCTTTCAATCGGCAGCCGCATCCCCGCCATCGCCGCGACCTGAGATGACCGCCCCGCCACCACCATGCCGACCTTTTTCGCCCGGATCGCCCCACGCGTGGTCTGCACGCCCGTCACAACTCCGTTCACAATATCAATCCCAGTGACTTCGCAGTTCTGGATCAGATCCACGCCGCGCCGATCCGCGCCGCGCGCATAGCCCCAAGCCACCGCATCATGCCGTGCCGTGCCACCGCGCTTGTGCATCAAGCCGCCATAAATCGGGAACCGGGTCTGCGCGAAATCCAAGTAAGGCGCGAAATCCTTGACCTGATCCAGCGTCCACAACTCGGCATCATCGCCTTGATTGATCATCGCATTGCCACGCCGCGCCAAAGTGTCACGCTGCCCATCCGAATGCGCGAGGATCAACTGACCGCGCTGCGAGTGCATGACGTTATAGTTCAGCTCGGCCTCAAGCCCTTCCCACAGCTTCAAGGAATGCGAGTAAAACTCGGAATTCCCCGGCATGTAGTAGTTCGCCCGCACAATCGTGGTGTTGCGCCCGATGTTGCCGCCACCAAGATAACCCTTCTCCAACACCGCGATATTGGTCAGCCCGTGGTTTTTCGCCAGATAATAGGCTGTCGACAACCCATGCCCGCCACCACCAATGATGATCGCGTCATATTCCGCCTTGGGTGCCGGATTGCGCCACGCAAGCCCCCAGCCCTTGTTGCCGAACAACCCTTCGGTGATCACCTTCAAGCCGGAATAACGCATCGGAGGCTCCTTACCTGCTTGCGGGCAAGTGAACCCGCTTTGCACGGGTTATTCAACAGTCAAACCTGAATAACTGTGCCATCCGCGACAAATTGTGTCGCAAGCCGTCTCATACCTTCAGGGTTTCATACTGGTCTAAATATCCCCGCCGGAGGCATCGACATTGGCCGTAGGAGCCTCCGGCGGGGATATTTGAGCCAGTCTGAAAGCCCTTACAGCCCCTTAGACTTATAGGTCGCGGCAATCCGCCCAATCGACACAATATACGCCGCCACCCGCAGATCGCCCACTTCGGGCCGCCCATGCCAGACCTCGCGCATCGCCTGATAAGCGGTGCGCATCGTGTCATCGAGCCCCGAACGCACCAGTGCCAATTCATCCGAGCCTTGCAGGAACTTCTTCTTGAAATCCGGCGTCA
>CAYLYV010000190.1:0-7575 GCA_964387655.1 uncultured Cypionkella sp.
CTCCATGCTCTGGTCATGGCCTGCGGATCGGGTTGCCAAACGGCGCTGATGGTCCCGACAGAAATCTTGGCCGAGCAGCATTATCTGAACCTCAAACCGCTGCTGGAGGCGGTGGGTCTGAACACGGTGCTTTTCACGAGTGGCGTTAAGGTGAAGGAGCGGAATGAGAAATTGAAGCAACTGGCGTCGGGCGCGGCGCAGGTGGCCATTGGAACCCACGCGTTGATTCAAAAGAACGTGCACTTCGCCAAGCTTGGACTTGTAATCGTGGATGAACAGCATAAATTCGGCGTGCTGCAGCGAAAGATGCTGCTCGATAAGGGGTATCGGCCGGACGTTCTGATCATGACGGCCACGCCGATTCCGCGCACCTTGGCCATGACCGTCTACGGAGATTTAGATGTGTCAGTGATCGACATGCTGCCGCCGGGCCGTAAGCCGGTGCGGACGTTGATCTATAGTGAAGGTCAACGACACAAGGCGTGGCAGCTGGTCGGGGATGAGTTGAAGGCCGGCCGCCAGGTCTACATCGTCTATCCCTTGGTAGCGGAGTCTGAGAAGGTCGATCTCAAGGCGGCGATCCAGGGGGCGGAACACCTGCAGCGCGACGTCTTTCCGCAGGCACGGGTGGGATTGCTCCATGGAAGGCTGAAGAGCGCTGAGAAAGAACGTACCATGGCGGCCTTCAAGGCCGGGTCGATTCAGATTCTCGTGGCGACCACCGTGATCGAGGTCGGGGTGGATGTTCCAAATGCGACGGTGATGGTGATCGAGCATGCCGAACGGTTTGGCTTGGCACAGTTGCATCAATTGCGTGGAAGGGTCGGCAGGGGCGCTCATCAATCGCTATGTCTGCTCATGGCTTCCTACCTCGCGCGCGAGCCCCGAGCGCGGGTCAGTCGTGATGGGAGGCCGGAGCAAAGTGTTTCTCACGCACAACAGCGGCTGGCGGCGATGGTGAACTCGAACGACGGATTTCTGATTGCTGAGCAGGATCTTCGGATCAGGGGCCCCGGTGAGTTTTTTGGGTTGCGGCAATGGGGAGTGCCGGAGTTTCGGGCAGCCAATCTCGTGCGTGACGTTGATCTGTTGGAACAGGCCAGGCAAGAGGCCACTACGTTACTGGAACAGGATCCCGGTCTGACATGGCCTCAGCACCGCGCATTCAAAGCGGCGATGCTTCGGCGGTGGCATCCTAAGCTCGCGTTGGGAGATGTGAGCTAAGCGGTAAGGAGGCTTTCGATTCGGTGGAGGGCCGACACATGGGAATGTTGCAACGACTGAGTCATGATTTGCGCGCTGGGTGGGTGACCTTACGGCACGGCACGGCCAAGGCCGCCACGCGCGCGTTGGAGGAAGGCGAATTGCTTCGCTACCGTCTGGAATTGCGCAAAGTTGATCAGCAGCTCGACGACCTGCACGGTGACATCGGCGAGCGAACGATTGAGTTGCACGATCGCGGTGAGGCGGCGGACCGTATTCTGTCCGATTCTGAAGTCACCCGAATGATGCAACAAGTACGGACGCTTCAGGACGAGCGGACCAAACTGTTGCTCGAAATGAATGATATCGCGTTAGACGCGGAATGAGGCAGAGGGGATGACTATCTCATCGACCGCTTCGGTACGGATTCTTGCCGGTATTGATATCGGCACGTTGACCTGTCGCTTGCTCATTGCAGAAATGTCTCCGTCCGGGGGGCTTCGAGAGCTGCGATCTGATCGGCGCATCCTTCGGCTCGGTCAAGGGGTCGATCGGGATCGTGTGCTGCGTGTCGACGCCATGGAGGGGGTGGTGGACACGCTGAAGGAATGGCGCCAGGTGATCGACGGCTATCATGTTGAGGCGGCGACGGCAGTGGCCACCAGTGCGGTGCGCGATGCCAGGAACCGCGAGGAATTCTTGGGCCTGGTGAAACGTGAAACGGGGTTTGACGTTGAGCTTATCTCCGGAGAAGAAGAAGCGCGCCGGACCATGCTTGGTATCCGCTCCGGCCTGCCTTCCGGCGTGACTGACATGCTGGCGCTGGACATCGGCGGCGGGAGCACAGAGTTTATTCTGGATCGACCTGGTCGGCCGACGATGGCGCGTTCGATCGACATCGGCGTGGTACGGCTAAGCGAAAGAATCCTGCATGGCGATCCCCCGACGGTCGACGAGGTTCAGCAGGCGCGTGAGTGGGTGAGGAACGAGACGGTAGCAGCTGTCGCGGACATGCCCAGACTGACCGGACTCACCTTCGTGGGCACGGCGGGAACGATCACATCACTGGCCGGCATGGCCCAGCAGTTGCCGACATATGAACCGGCGAGGATTCATAACTACATCCTAAAGCTGGAGACGATCACACAGTTGGAGCAGCAACTTCTCAGCCGTTCGGTAGCTCAACGAGAAGGCTTGCCGGGCCTAGAGCGAGGTCGGGAAGACGTCATCGCCGCCGGCGTCATCATTCTCCGCACCGTGATGGAGACGTTGGGAAAGACGGAGTGCCTGGTGAGTGATCTGGGGTTACGGGAAGGTGTCCTTTTGGATCTAGCAATCCGGACACGATGACGGAGAGGTCTTCGCAGGACCGGAGGCTAGAAATGTTCGGTTGCAAGACCCACAACCCATTTAAAAATGGAAGTATTTCTTAGGGCTCCCATCTACGTGCTGCTTGACGGATAACGTAAATCTGCTGAGAATGTGCCGCGCTTGCCTCTGCGGTCCTCATCGGGGACGTAGAAATATAGAAGAGCCGGCGAGATCAAGAAGAAATGCGGGGCACGGTGGGGATGAGAGGCTGAAAATGCCGACTGATCCGATACAGATTAGGGCAGGGGAGGAAGGGAGGCTGATCGTGCGTGTCCCTTATTCCCCCGATCGTGTCGCGAAGATCAAGACGATTGTCGGTCGCCGGTGGCATGAGCAAGAAACACTGGACTGTGCCCCGCACGGATCGGACCATCGCCCAGGTGCTCGCCCTCTTTCCCGGAGAGCCGACCGAAGTCGATCCTTCGCTGGATGCCCTGGAAGCCCTTCGACAGGAGAAGCGAGTTCGGGAAACATATTCGGCCATGCTCGATCAGCTCTGTACAGCGTTGCGTGTTCGGCACTATGCGCGCCGGACCGAACAGGCGTATGGCCATTGGATCAGACGATTTACCCAGTTTCATCATGGCCGCCAGCCTGCCGAGATGGCCGAACCGGAGATCAATCGATTTCTGACGCATCTGGCCGTGACAGAGAAGGTCAGTGCCTCGACGCAGAATCAAGCGCTGGCGGCGGTACTTTTTCTCTACCGACACGTGATAGGGCGTGACCTAGGCGACCTAGGCGAGGTCATCCGTGCTAGAAAGCCCGAGCGTTTGCCCGTGGTCATGACCCGCGAGGAAGTGAAAGCCGTACTGGCAAACCTGACCGGCGCCAAGTGGCTGATGGCCTCGATCATGTATGGCGCAGGTCTTCGTTTGATGGAATGCCTGCGCCTGCGGGTGCAGGACCTCGATTTCGCTCGCAGCGAAATTCTGATTCGGGACGGCAAAGGCGCGAAAGACCGGATGACCATGCTACCCGAATCGCTCAAGGCGCCGCTTCAGGAACACCTCACGCAAGTCAAGGCTGTGCACCAACAGAAATTCAAAGGCGTGTTATACGGGCAGAAGATCAGAACTCCGCATATTATGCGGATCCATCTAATCACTGTTATGCGCATAAAGGGGCGGTGCATGAATCATGGTGCCAGGTTCCGCGCGTGTTCTATCAAGGGTTGGGCGTATGACGCGAAGCGTGGTCGCGAGTAACCTCAATGGCGCTCTGTCAGCGACCGCGCAGGTGTGTTGGGTGACCCGGGTTGTCGCAGGCGAACGATTCCTCGCGTGTTCTGTCGGGCGGATGTGCCAACTTGAATGGAAACCGGCTCGTCAGCCAGCGCGCGACGACGTTTCCTCGGAAGCGTGGGTCAAGAGGTGCACACGGGCGGGTCGTTGGGCTCTGGCGTCGTGCTGCTTTCGTTCGCATAACCAGTCATTCGTGCGGACGCCCAGAGACGCAGCAGCTCTGGCAAGCCGTGGCGCGGGCGCCGCACAACTCCATCGTTGGGCCGCCCGAAAGCACAAGGTCTTGGAGAGCAAGACATAGGAGCGCCTGTGGACACTGCAGTACTGGCAGCTTTGACACCATTCGGTTGGATTGTAGCTTTTCTTGCCGCTGCAGTTCGCTCTTGTGTTGTGGCTTGGCGACTACTCTTCCCGATCAGCTGGCATATGTGGAGGCTACGCAATTCAGCGGGCCACAGGGTCGATGCGGCCAGAGCTCTGATAGAGCTTCGACGTAGGGGGCGCCATTCGCACGAGATCTCGATCGACTCTGAAGAGTACGAAGTTCCATGTCCGCAATGTGAGGCGAACCGTACCCCAGAGTCCAGCGACTATGGGGCGCATGTGACCCTAGGAAGCTGTAAGCCGACCAAGGCTAGAAGGTCGTTTGTGATACTGGACGGCGAGAAGATCTATGACTGGTCATGAACGACCTAACGAGGCCCAACCAACGGCTGGAGCCGACGCGGAAAACCGCGCGGCTCAGCCGTGACGTTAGATTGCACCATGACCCAACAAGCGACACTTGCGAACAAGAAAAGGGGACAGGCTACTTTTCTGGCGACGTTCTCGGCCGGTCGCGCTGGCGCAGCGCGGACTCCAGGCCGAACGTGGCCGCGATGGTCGCTTGCCAGTCTGCCGTCCCGAAGGGCTGCTGGCGGTTCACGTAGGTGCGCAGCGTGGTGAGTTCATGATCAAAGAGCGGCTGATCAATCCACTGGAGCCCACTCGGCCGGGGCCTCAATGGAAGCGGGATCGCTCAGATGCGGGAAGCGCAGACTCGACCAGGGCCAGTCCCTCGCGTGCTCGACCAGCCCCGCGCGGACCGGATTGCGGAGCACGTAGCGGAGGACCGTGAGGAGATGGCTGTCTTGTTGTATCGGAAAACTTTTGAAGCGGCCTTGCCACACATGACTATGGCTCCGGTACTGGCGATGGTAGCGGCGGACGCGGCTGGTCATTCACCACTGCACGATCGGGCTGAATGCGTATATCAGCCCCTGCCCCCCGGCTTACGCGCTCTGGTGGCTTTCTTTTTCGCAGGTGTGGGCGTGGGCTTTTGTCTGATCTTGCGCGCGGCCTTCTTCTTCGCCAGGGGTTCGGCTATTTCCGCCATCTCGATGCCGAAGACATCGGCCAGTTCCGTGTCTTTGAGTAACCTGCCTGTTTTGGGCGCCTGACTCGACAGGGGCAGGCCTTTCCCGGCTTTGGCGATGAGGTCTTTTTCGTCCACTTTGCGGAGAGTGAACAGCAGTTGCGGTTGTTCGTCGAGCCGCGCGCCGATGCCGTAGAGCACCGCTGCGACGTGTTTGCACATGGATGCCCAGTCCGGGCAGGAGCAGGTGAAGCTGATCTCTTTGGGGACCGGAAACAGGCCGGCGCCCGGCCGGCAGATACGCTCATGACGTGTTTGGAGAAGCGCCCCTGCAACAGTTCGACCAGTGAATCGATCGCGCCCGAACAATCTTTGCAGACGGCGTTCCAGTGCGCCTGTGGCACCGCCGTGACCTTGACTTCGACCTGGTAACGCCGTGACCCCATGACCAGCGCCTTGACCACGCCGTCGGCGATGTGCAGATCAAGCACCGCACGGTTACGCACATAACTGCGCCCGCGTGGCAAGCGGTTGGCGTAATCGCTATAGCGTTCGATGTTTTGGCACCAGGCCTTGCCCCAGAAAGTCGTGGCGATGGTGCGACCGGCGATGACGATGGGTGTCATAGCCGTGCCTTTTTTCTGCGATTTGGCAATTTCTCGTTCAGCTTTGCGTGTGCGCTCGGCGACGGATACGTAAGGTTTCCAACCATAGAACATATCGGTTATTCCTCCTGCAACGCAGCGTGAACATCAAGCGCGACGAGCTTGAGCAGTTCGTCGTCCTTCATTTCCGTGAGCAGCATTTCGGCGCCGCCTTCCAATACATCGTTCGACAGTCGTTGCTTGGATTCGATCAGCGCGTCTATTTTCTCTTCAATGGTGCCCCGACACACAAATTTATGTACCATCACGTGGTTGTGTTGGCCGATGCGAAACGCGCGGTCAGTGGCCTGATTTTCCACTGCGGGATTCCACCACCGGTCGAAGTGGACGACGTGTGTCGCGGCGGTAAGATTCAGCCCCGCGCCGCCCGCCTTAAGCGAGAGCACAAAGAACGGAACCCGCTCGTCTTCCTGAAACTGCCGTACCAGTTGCCGGCGATTCTTGACCGGCGTTCCTCCGTGCAGTACCAAGCCTGGACGCCCGAACACTGATCCCAAAAAACTGGCGACAGGCCCAGTCGTCTCACGAAACTGCGTGAATACCAGAACTTTCTCCTGCCGGGCGGCGATGACTTCGGCGATCTCACGCAGCCGCGAAAATTTTCCGCTATCGCCCTCATGCCAGGCGCCGTCGCCCAACCACTGTGACGGATGATTACAGATTTGCTTGAAGCGCATCAGAAACGCCAGGATTGTGCCTCTGCGTGTGATGCCTTCGGCGTTTTTTAATTGTGCGGCGAGGTCCTGCACCGCTTGCTGGTAGAGCGCTGCCTGCTTCTGGCTTAAACGGCAGAACGCCTTTAATTCGGTCTTGTCGGGAAGATCGGCGATGACCGACTTGTCGGTCTTCAAACGGCGCAAGATGTACGGGCGTATCAGTTCACGTAATGGCGCGTAGGGGTGATGGGGACGCTCGGCTAAGCGTTTGGTGAATTTGGTAAACTCCTTGCTCGAACCGAGCAGGCCGGGGTTGATGAAATCGAAAATCGACCACACATCTGTGAGCCGGTTTTCGACGGGTGTGCCCGTCAGCGCGATGCGTGTTCCGGCGGTGAGTGTTTTGACGGCGCGTGTCTGTTTCGTATCGGGGTTCTTGATCGCTTGCGCTTCGTCCAAAATCGCCAGATGCCAGCGGGTGTCGGTCATCCAGGGCAAGCGCAGCATCGCGCCGTAGCTGGTGATGACCAAATCCACGTCGGCGAGTTGTTGCTGAGTGATCGCTTTCAATTCGGCTGCCGGCATCGTCGAAGGATGCATCACCCGTGCGTTCAATGTCGGCGCAAAGCGTGTGATTTCATCGGCCCAGTTTGCCAGCAGCGATGCCGGCGCGATCAGTAGGCTCGTCTGCGGTTGTATGCCGGGTTGCCGTTGCCCGCGTAACACTAGCAGCAGCGCCAGTATCTGCATGGTCTTGCCCAAACCCATGTCATCTGCAAGACACGCACCCAAACCCGGGCGGTGTAGAAAATACAGCCAGCGCACTCCTGCCTTCTGATAGGAGCGAAGCTGTGTCTTCAGTGTGCTGCCCGGCTCGATGTGCGCCAGTCCTTCCGGGCTTCGTAGCCCGGCAAGTGTTTCGGCCAGCCACGGCCCTGCCGCGATGCTCGACCAGTCGGGATCGGCGATAGGGGCGTTGTCTGGTCCGAAATTCGCGCCGGCCAGCATGCGCATCGCTTCGGCAAACGATACGCCGCCCTGCGCCGCTGTGTGTTCGGCTTGCCGAAAGCGGGCAAGCATGC
>CAYLYV010000191.1:0-7512 GCA_964387655.1 uncultured Cypionkella sp.
ATCACCAACGCGCGGGAGAAAGCCCGCATCATCCGAACCGCTTTGACCACGCAAGTTTGGGATGCGCTGAACACCGCATTTCAGGAATCGCGCCAGTTGTCTTGCCAGACCGCGCCGCATGAACTCTCGCGGCTGACCGATTGGGTGATGCGGCACACCGCGATGGTGCGTGGGGCGATTGACGCGACGCAACTGCGCAATGACGGCTATAACGTGTTGAATATCGGCTATTATCTGGAGCGCGGCGACAGCACCGCCCGTCTGATGGACGTGAAATACTATGTGCTGTTGCCACGATCCGATTACGTCGGCTCGGGTCTGGACAATGACCAGTGGTCGATGCTGCTGCGGGCGATGTCGGCCAATCGGGCGTTTCATTGGGCTTACGGAGGCGAGATCACCTCGGCCAAGATCGCGCATTTCCTGATTTTGAACCCGCAGTGTCCGCGCAGCCTGATCACCTGCGTGGCGGGTATGAACAACCATCTGACCCGGCTGGCCAAGCTTTACGGGCGTGAGACAGAGGCGCAAACCGTGGCGGCGCGGCTGTTGCATGATCTGGAGAATCAATCGACCGATCAGATATTTGAGGAGGGTCTGCACGAATTTCTGACCCGCTTCATCGGCGAGGCGGCTGGCTTGGGCGCGATCATCCACAATTCTTATCTCTCGGGGGATATGCAATAATGTTGCTCAGCGTCGATCATGTCACGGTGTACCGCTATGACCGCCCGGTGCGCGGGGTGGTGCAAAGCCACCGACTGATGCCTTCAAAGTTTGACGGCCAAAAGGTGCTGGATTGGACGGTGACGATGACCGGCGGCACCATGGGCAGCGCGTTTCGCGATGGCGCAGGCGACTGGGTGCAGGGCTGGACGGTGGCGGGTCCGGTCGATGAGATTGAGGTGCGGGTCAAGGGCTTGGTTCAAACCACGGATCTGGTCGGCGTTTTGCGCGGGCATAAGGAAATTGTGCCACCAGAAGCCTATCTCCGCGACACCGAAGCCACCTTCGCCGATGCCGCCTTGCTGGAGATGGCGCAGATCATTGCTGCCGCCGAGTCGCCCTTGGCGGGCTGCCATAATCTTTGCGATGCGATTTCGGATGCGATTGCCTACAAACCCGGTACGACCCGCGCGCGGACCACGGCGGCAGAGGCTTTGGCGCAAGGCGAAGGCGTCTGTCAGGATCACGCACAGGCCTTGATTGCGGCGGCGCGGGCGGGCGGGATTCCGGCGCGCTATGTCTCGGGCTATCTGCAATCGGGGCAAGACGGCGTGGATCACGAGGCCGCCCATGCGTGGGGCGAGTTGTATATCGCTGGCATTGGCTGGATCGGCTTTGATCCGGCGAACCGCTGTTGCCCAGATGATCGCTATATCCGGCTGGGCTCGGGCCTTGATGCACAAGATGCAGCGCCAATTCGCGGGATTTCGCGCGGTTCAGGCTCGGAAATCTTGTCGGTGACGGTTGCGGTCCAGACGCAGGAGCAATAGGGTCACCCGGCCTAAGATCGGAGTGTGCCATGACCTATTGCGTCGGACTTTTGTTGAATGCGGGCATGGTGTTGCTGTCGGATACCCGCACCAATGCGGGCTTGGACAACATCGCGACCTATCGCAAGATGTTCCACTTTGAGGAACCGGGCGAGCGGGTGATCTCGATCGTCACCGCGGGATCTTTGTCTGTGACGCAGACCACCCTGGCGCGTCTGCGCGAGGCGATTGATGACCCGGATTCGACCGAGGCGACCTCGATCATGAAAGCGCCAACCATGCTGAAGGTCGCGTTGATCATCGGCAACACGCTGTCGAGCGTGCGGCAAGAGATTGATGAGAAGATGGCGACGATGAAGCAAAGCGCTTCGGCCAGCATGATCGTCGCGGCACAGCGTCGGGGCGGGGCGATGCGATTGTTCCTGATCTACCCTGAGGGCAATTTCATCGAGGCCACCGAAGACACGCCGTTCCTGCAAATCGGCGAGCATAAATACGGCAAACCGATCTTGGATCGGGTGGTGAAACCGGGCACGTCTTTGGCCGATGCTGAAAAGGCGGTGCTGCTGTCGATGGATTCGACCCTGCGCTCGAACCTTTCCGTTGGCATGCCGCTGGACCTCTGCGTGATCGAGAAAGATGCCTGCCGGGTCAGCCGCAAACGCCGGATTGAGGCCGGGGATGAGAGTTTTCGCGCGCTGTCCGAGGCTTGGTCCAAGGCGTTGCGCGATGGGTTCACCCAGATCACGTTGTGAGGTGACGGGCCCGATTTATTGGAAATCGGACTTCGTCCCGAACCAACCTGCGGATAAGATCCGGGTGCCGGCGTCAGCGGTGTTTCAGATACAGCGCGGTTGACGTGTCGAAAAAGCGGCTGCGGGCTGCGACGCGTTCCATCAGAACTTCATGCTCGCTGCCGGGGTAAATATCCAAACTGCCCTCCGGCCAGATCGCCATGCGGGCATGGATCGGCGCGGTGTCGACAATCTTTTCCTGTGCGCCGAGGGCCGTGATGGTCGGCACCTTGGGCGAAGGCAACAGGGTTAGGGCATGACACTCGGTCAGCGCCGCTTTCAACCAGCCAAGGCTCGGGCCACCCAAACTCAGTTCGGGATGCGCCAGCGCCTGCTTGCGCATATAATCCCACATTTCGGCATCGGTCGTCAGCGAATTGCCGCTGAAGGGCGCGGTCAACACGTAGGTTTTCGCCCCAGTGCCCGGCGCATAGCGGCTGTCAAACTTGAACCAACGGGATGCGGTGGTCAGTGCCACAGCCATTGGTCGCATCCAGGCTGCGATGACGATCCCCCACATGGGCGCAGAAAACGCCGCCGCTTGTACCGGAGCGCCGCGCATCAGCGCCCGCAGACCGATACAGCCGCCCATCGAATGCGCCATCAGATAATAGGGTTCCGGCAGGCCCCGCGCGCGGGCAAAACCCACCATTTCGTCAAAATCCAGCTGATACTCGGCGAAATCGCTGACATGGCCACCCATCGGGTCATCCAATGCCCGGTCGGCCAGACCCTGACCGCGCCAGTCGATCACCAAAGTCGCAAAGCCGCGGGCGCGCAGATCGCCCGCCGCACGGCCATATTTCTCAACATACTCCGTCCGCCCCGGCAGCAGCAGCACAGTGCCTTGCGCGCCGTCATGCGTCCACAGGCCCACCCGCAGCCGCACGCCATCGGCTGCGGTCAACCAGAAGCCGCGCCCACCATCCGGGCCTTCGGCAATGTCATAGAGCGGTGCGTCGCTCACGACATCGCCGCGCCAAGCTGCATGGCGAGGCCCATGCTGCCTTCGACTTTCAGCTTGCCCGTCATAAACGCGGTGGTCGGGTTCATCTCGCCTGCCAGCATCGCCTGAAACACTTCCGGTTCGGCGATCAGCGTCACGTCAGACTCTTCATCCCCCGCGCGCGCGCCGTTCGGATCGACCATGATCGAGCCTTCGCCCACCAGCACAAACTTTGCCACGCCATCAAAGCCATTCGGCAGCTTTTTCGCCAATGCCTCTACGGCGGTCGAGATCACATCGCTCATCACATTCTCCGATCTGTGCAGGCGGGGCTGGAATTCCCCGCCCGTTGCGTTACCTATACCCTTATGAAAGCGCATCATTCGTTACACAATCGTATCGTTGCGGCATTTATGCTGGTTTTGCTGTCATGCCTTCCGCTTGCGGCCCAAACTGACAAGCTGGACGAGCTTTTTGGGCGTCTGCAGAAGGCGGATGAGGCCGAAGCAACCCAGATCGAAGCTGATATCTGGATGGAATGGTCGAAATCCGGCTCGCCGGCGATGGATTTGCTGTTGCAGCGCGGCAAGGATGCGATGGCGAATGGCCAACCCGATGTGGCGGTGCAGCATTTGACCGCGCTGGTTGATCATGCGCCAGATTTCGCCGAAGGCTGGAACGCGCGGGCGACCGCTTATTATCAACTGGGTCAGTTTGGTCCGGCGATTGCCGATATTGGCCATGTGCTGACCCTGAACCCTCGGCATTTTGGCGCACTTTCGGGGCTGGGGTCGATCTTCGAAGAACTCGGCAAGCCTTCGCAGGCTTTGGAGGTTTATAAGGCGGTGCTGGGGATTGACCCGCATGCGCCGGGGGTGGTCGAAGCCGTAAGCCGGATTGAAACCGAGCTTCAGGGCAAAGACCTATAGGGCAGGGCCAAAGATATGACTGCTGCCGGACAGGTGACGGCGGTGCTTGGGCCGACCAACACCGGGAAAACCCATTACGCGATAGAGCGGATGCTGGGGCATCGCACGGGGGTGATTGGCCTGCCGCTGCGGCTGCTGGCGCGCGAGGTCTATGATCGGATTGTCGCCTCGCGCGGGCCATCGGTGGTGGCGCTGGTCACGGGGGAAGAACGCATTGTGCCGGACCGCGCGCAGTATTGGGTCTGCACGGTCGAGGCGATGCCGCTGGATCTTGGTGCGGATTTTGTCGCGGTGGATGAGATCCAACTGTGTGCGGACCCCGAGCGAGGGCATGTGTTCACCGATCGTTTGCTGCGGGCGCGCGGGTTGCATGAGACGTTGTTCATGGGCGCGGAAACCATGCGACCCGCGATTGCCGGACTGGTGCGGAATGTGCAGTTTATCAAGCGGGAGCGGTTTTCCGAACTGACCTACACGGGCTCGAAAAAGATCAGCCGGATGCCAGAACGCTCTGCCATCGTTGGGTTTTCGGTCGAAAACGTCTATGCGATTGCCGAGTTGATCCGGCGCACCAAGGGTGGCTGTGCGGTGGTGATGGGCGCGCTTTCCCCGCGCACCCGCAATGCGCAGGTGGCGCTATATCAGAACGGCGATGTCGATTATCTGGTGGCCACCGATGCCATCGGCATGGGGCTGAACCTCGACATCAAGCATATCGCTTTTGCGGCCACGTCCAAGTTTGACGGGCGGCGGATGCGGGCTTTGTATCCGCAGGAGCTGGCGCAGATCGCCGGGCGGGCAGGGCGGTATCAGGAAAACGGCACCTTTGGCGTGACGGGCGAGGTGCGGCCGATGGACGAGGAAACAGTCGCGGCCATTCAAGAGCATCGCTTTGATCCGGTGCGCAAGCTGGAATGGCGCAATCATGATCTGGAGTTTGGTTCTGTTGAGCGGCTGGTGCGCTCTCTGGAAGCCCCCACGCAGAACAAGTGGCTCGCCCGCGCCCGCGATGCCGATGATGTTCTCGCGCTGAAATACCTGTCGGAACTGCCCGAGGTCAAAGAAAAGCTGAACACCCCGCAGCGCATAAAACTGCTGTGGGAAGTCTGCCGTATTCCGGATTTCCGCAATGCGGCGGGGAATGAGCATTTCACCCTGTTGGCCCGCATCTTCGATTTCCTCACCGGGCGCGGCCTTGCGCAAACCCGCATTCCCTCGGATTGGCTGGAAAAGGCCATTGCGCGGATAGATAAAGCGGGCGGCGATATAGATACCATCTCGAAACGGCTGGCCTATATCCGCACCTGGACCTATGTTGCGCAGCGCAGGGCTTGGGTTGAGAACGAAAGCCATTGGCGCGCCGAGACTCGCGCTGTAGAAGACCGATTGTCGGATGCGCTGCATGGCGCTTTGACGCAACGATTTGTTGACCGGCGCACGTCCGTGCTGTTGCGGCGGTTGAAGCAGAAGGAGACCCTCGTGGCCGAGGTGAATGACAAAGGCGAAGTGACGGTTGCAGGCGAGTTCGTCGGCCGTCTTGAGGGGTTCCGTTTCCGTCAGGATGCGACCGGATCGACAGAGGAAGCGGCAACGCTGCGGCAAGCGGCCTTCGCGGCGCTGAAGCCAGAATTCCATCTGCGGGCGGATCGGTTCTATAACGCGCCCGATACCGAGTTGGATTTCACCGAGCAGGGGGGCCTGATGTGGGGCACTCAGGCCATGGGCAAGCTGGTCAAAGGCGCTGAACCCGCCCGTCCCAGCGTGGAAGCCTTCGTCGATGACGAGGCTGGCCCGGATGTCGCCGATAAAGTGCGCCGCCGTTTGCAGCATTTCATCGACCGCAAGGTGGCTGCGAATTTTGAGCCTTTGCTGGCGATGGGCCGCGATGAGACCCTGACGGGCCTCGCACGCGGCTTTGCGTTCCGTCTGGCCGAAGGTCTGGGCGTGATCCCGCGTGAGAATATCGCCAATGAAGTGAAAGAGCTGGACCAAGAGGCCCGCGGCGCTCTGCGCAAGCATGGCGTGCGCTTCGGTCAGTTCACCGTATTCCTGCCTGCATTGCTGAAACCCGCGCCGACGCGGTTGCGGTTGGTGCTGTGGTCGCTGTGGAATGGTCTGGATGAATTCCCCGAAAGCCCGCCTCCGGGCCTTGTGACCATCCCGAACCTGCCCGCTGTGCCGAAGATGCACTACACTCTGGCGGGGTATCACCCGGCAGGCGCACGCGCGATCCGCATTGATATGCTGGAGCGGCTGGCCGACATCCTGCGCACCAAAGACAGCCGCGCAGGGTTTGAGGCCACGCCGGACATGCTGTCGATCACCGGCATGACGCTGGAGCAGTTCAACGACCTGATGGGCGGTTTGGGCTACAAGGGCGAGAAGGCTGAACGTCCGAAGGTGAAAGCCGCGCCGATCCCGGTGGCGGTTGATCCTGATGCCCCGGTGCAGCCAATCCCCGAAGGCGAATCGGCCTTCATCCAGCCCGACCCGGAAGCAGCGCCCGAGATGGAGTCGTTCTACACCTTCACTTGGGCCCCAAAACCTCGCCCCCGCCCGGAACGCCCCGCGCGTCCCGAACGTGCGCCGCGCAACCCGGATGCCCCGGCAGCCGAGCGCGGTGCGCGCCCGGATCGCGGACCTCGGCAAGATCGCGGCCCGAAGAAGGAAGGCGATGCGCCTGCCGCAGATCGTGGCCCGCGTCCTGATCGCGCGCCGCGTGTTGAAGGTGACAAACCTGCGCAAGCGGATCGTGGCCCGCGCCGCGATGGTGAAAAACGCGAAGGCTACAAGGGCAACAAACCGCATGGTGGCAAACCTGGCGGTGACCGCGATAACAAGCCGAAAACCTACGAACAGCGCCCACCGCGCGCTGAAAAGCCGATTGACCCCGACAATCCCTTCGCCGCTTTGATGGCGTTGAAGGCCAAGCTCTGATCTTCGGGATCTGATTGGCCGGGCCGGGGGCAAAACCACAAAAAGATGTTCAGCCAAAGCTTCGGCTGGACAAATGGCTTTTCGCAGCGCGGTTTTTCAAAAATCGCGAACTCGCCGCTGAAGTGATCGAAAGCGGCCATTTGCGGCTGAACGGCCAGCGCTGCAAAAAGCCCGGTCATAGCGTGACGGAGGGCGACACGCTGACCTTCCCGCAGGGGCGGGCGATCAGGGTGATCCGCGTGCTGGCGCTGTCTGAACGCCGGGGCCCGGCATCCGAAGCGCAAGAGCTTTATCACGATCTTGCCCCAACTGCCGATGCACCGCTTGAATGATCGGCGCAGCTTTAGTAGTCAGACCTCGCGGAAATAGGAGCGCGGACCATGACCTATGTGGTGATCGACAACTGCATC
>CAYLYV010000192.1:0-7508 GCA_964387655.1 uncultured Cypionkella sp.
AGTTCTGAGCGCGGATCTGACCGGGGCGCGGGGAAACCCTGCGCCCCTTTCTATTCGGCGGAACGAATTAGAACGGTTCCAAACTTGACTTCTGGCTGCTGAGGGCGCATATCCGAGTGGAATAGTCGGAGAAAAGATCATGTTCATCCAGACCGAATCCACCCCGAACCCGGCGACGCTGAAGTTCCTGCCGGGACAAGCTGTGCTGGAGATGGGCACCGCGGATTTCCCGAGCCTTGAGGCTGGGCAAAAGTCGCCACTGGCGAAGCGGATTTTCGCAACCGGGCAAGTCACCGGGGTGTTTTTTGGCACCGATTTCATCACCGTGACCAAGGCCGAAGCCGCCGATTGGCAGCATATCAAGCCCGCGATCCTTGGCGCGATCATGGAGCATTTCCAGTCGGGTGCGGCGGTGATGGAGGGCGAGGGTCAGGCGGCCCATGCTGCCCATAGCGGTGAGGATTCGGATATTGTCAACCAGATCAAGGAATTGCTGGACACGCGGGTACGCCCTGCGGTGGCGCAGGATGGCGGCGACATCACCTTCCACGGCTTTGATCGCGGCGTGGTCTATCTGCATATGAAGGGCGCTTGCGCGGGCTGTCCGTCTTCGACCCTGACGCTGAAGATGGGGATTGAGAACCTGCTGCGGCATTACATCCCGGAAGTGCTTGAGGTGCGTCCGGTTGCGGCCTGACTTTATACTGGCATTCGACACATCGGCGGCGCATTGCGCCGCCGCTTTGTTATTGGGAGATCGGGTCTGGTTGAAAACCGAGGCGATGGAGAAGGGGCAGGCTGAACGGCTGATGCCTTTGATCTCGGACCTGCTGGCTGAGGCCGGGGTGGCTTTGGCGGATGTGACGGCGATTGCGGTCGGCACTGGGCCGGGGAATTTCACTGGCGTGCGGATTGCGGTGGCAGCGGCGCGGGGCTTGGCTTTGGGCTTGGGTGTGCCTGCGATTGGGGTGACTCGGTTGGAAGCTTTGGCTTATGGCCTGACCCGCCCGGTGACGGTGGTTGAGGACGCGCGGCGCGGCGAGGTTTATGTGCAGCGGTTTGACGCGAGCGGACCGGGCGAAGCGCGGATTGTCGCGGCGGAGGGCTTGGCAACGGAGGGGGCCGTGGCGGGTCGGGATGGTTTGGACAGCGTGCCGATTGCCGAGGCGATAGCGCGGATTGCTTTGACGCGCGTCGGGTCGGTGCAGCCCCGGCCTGCGCCGTTTTATCTGCGCGGGGCGGATGCGGCACTGCCGAGCGATCCGCCGCCGGTTATTCTTGATCTGGTCAGCCCGTGACACCGGATCAGATGACGCTTGACGACATGGCGGCGATTCATGCCGCGTGTTTCACCACGCCGAAGCCTTGGTCACGGGCGGATATTGCCAGCACTTTGCTCAGCCCTTTTGTGTTTGTGCTGATCGAGCCCGCTGGTTTCCTGATTGGCCGGGTGGTGGCTGGTGAGGCGGAATTGCTGACACTTGCAGTGGACCCCGGCGCGCGCAAGCGGGGCACGGGTGGGCGGTTGGTAGATGGTTTTTTGGCCGGGGCCAAAGCGCGTGGGGCCGAATCAGTTTTTCTGGAAGTGCTTGCGACCAACTTGCCTGCGCAAAGCCTTTACGCGCGCAAAGGCTTTGAGCAGAAAGGCAAACGTCGCGGATATTACCAATCTCCGACAGGCGCGCGGCTGGATGCTTTGGTGTTGGGGCGGGCGATTTAACTAGCGTTGCCGCCAAATTACTGACCAAATGGTATATTTTTCACCGCACTGGTGCGGCGGCGCTGCCTGCTCGCGCAACCGTGCCACAGATTCCTGTTGACCCTCCCGCAAAGCACTGTCCTAAATCCATCACGACCCGCCGGAGGATGGCCGCGTTGGCTGCGCCGCGATGGGAAAACAAAAACGCTAACAACACGTAAACCGGGAGAAAAACATGACCCTGATGAAACACCTGCTGGGTGCGGCAGCGACTTTGGCGCTGACGGGCGGTGCGGCACTGGCCGAGCCTGCGATCATCTTCGATCTGGGCGGCAAGTTCGACAAATCGTTCAACGAAGCGGCGTTCAACGGCGCGGAAAAATGGGCGAAGGAAACCGGCGGCACCTATAAAGAGTTGGAAATGCAGTCCGAAGCCCAGCGCGAGCAGGCTCTGCGCAGCTTGGCAGAAGATGGCGCGAACCCGATCATCATGACCGGTTTTGCCTTTGGCGACGTGCTGAACACCGTGGCACCGGACTTCCCCGACACGAAGTTTGGCATCATCGATATGGTGGTCGAGCAGCCGAACGTGAAATCGGTGGTGTTTACCGAGGATCAGGGCAGCTATCTGGTCGGCATGATGGCGGGTCTGGCATCGAAAACCAACACTGTGGGCTTCATCGGCGGGATGGATATTCCGCTGATCCGTCGCTTTGGCTGCGGCTACGCGCAGGGCGTGAAGGCTGTGAAGCCGGATGCCACGGTTATTCTGAACATGACCGGAACGACTCCGGCGGCTTGGAATGACCCGGTGAAGGGCGCGGAGCTGGCGAAGGCGCAGATCGCGCAAAAGGCTGACGTGATCTATGCGGCAGCGGGCGGCACTGGGGTTGGCGTGTTGCAGACGGCGGCGGATGAGAAAATCCTGTCGATCGGCGTCGACAGCAACCAGAACTACATGCATCCGGGGCAAGTGCTGACCTCGATGATGAAGCGGGTCGACAACGCGGTCTATGAGGCGTTCAAAGAGGGTGAAAACCTGACCCCCGGCATCAATGTGATGGACCTGAAAGCGGGCGGCGTCGATTACGCGATGGACGAGAACAACGCGGCTCTGGTCACGCCGGAAATGAAAGCGGCTGTCGATGCAGCAGCTGAGAAGATCAAATCGGGTGAGCTGGTTGTGCATGATTACATGTCGGACAACACCTGCCCGGCTGGGTCGTTCTGATGGTGGCTACGGCCAATGGGGGGCGGCAGGCAACTGCCGCCCTCTCTCCCTATGCGATTGAGTTGAAAGGCATATCCAAAGCCTTTGGTCCGGTTCAGGCGAACAAGGATATCAATATTGCGGTGCCGCGCGGCACGATTCACGGCATCATTGGCGAGAATGGCGCGGGCAAATCGACGCTGATGTCGATCCTCTATGGGTTTTACCGGGCTGATGCCGGTGAGATTTTTATCAACGGCACGCTAACTCCGATCCCCGACAGCCAGAGCGCCATCCGCGCCGGCATCGGCATGGTGTTCCAGCACTTCAAACTGGTGCAGAATTTCACGGTGCTGGAGAATGTGATCCTGGGGGCCGAGGATGGCCCGATGTTGAACACCTCGCTGGCAAAGGCGCGCAAGGTTCTGGGGGAACTGTCGCGCGAATATGAGATGGATGTCGACCCGGATGCGTTGATCGAAGACCTGTCGGTCGGGCATCAGCAGCGGGTGGAGATTTTGAAGGCTTTGTATCGTCAGGCCGACATTCTGATTTTGGACGAGCCGACCGGCGTGCTGACCCCGGACGAAGCCGACCATCTGTTCCGGATTTTGCACGGGCTGAAGGAACAGGGCAAAACCATCATCCTGATCACCCACAAGCTGCGCGAGATCATGGAGGCGACGGATAACGTCTCGGTGATGCGGCGCGGCACGATGGTCGGAACGGTGAAAACCGCCGAGTCGTCGCCGGAATCGCTGGCCGAGTTGATGGTGGGCCGCAAGGTGCTGCTGGAGGTCGAGAAGGGTCCCGCTGCGCCGGGGGCGGTGGTGCTGGCGGTGGAAAACCTGCGGGTGAAGGATGAGAACGGCGTCGAGCGGCTGAAAGGTGTCAGCTTTGAGATCCGGGCCGGTGAGATTTTGGGCATCGCGGGGGTGGCGGGCAATGGCCAGTCGGAACTGCTGGAGGCCTTGGGTGGCATCGCGCGGGCGACCGGGCGGATCACGCTGAAGGGGGTGGATCTGCCCTTGGTGGGGTTGGCGGCGAATGGGCAGACACGGCGTGAGGCCGGGATTGCGCATGTGCCGGAGGATCGCCAGCACCTTGGGCTGATCATGGATTTCTCGGCTTGGGAAAACGTCGCGTTCGGCTATCACAACGACCCGAAGTATCAGAAAAACGCCGTGTTCATGGATAACGACGCATTGCGGGCGGATACCGAGGCGAAGATGGCGCGTTATGATGTGCGGCCACCGATTGTGACGCTGGCTGCGAAGAATTTCTCGGGCGGCAATCAGCAAAAGCTCGTGGTGGCGCGCGAGATGGAGCAGAACCCGGACCTGTTGCTGATCGGTCAGCCAACGCGCGGGGTGGATATTGGCGCGATTGAGTTCATCCATAAGCAGATCATTGCTTTGCGCGATGCGGGGAAAGCGATTCTGCTGGTCTCGGTGGAACTGGATGAAATCATGAGCCTTTCCGACCGGATCGCAGTGATGTTTGACGGGCATATCATGGGCACGGCGGACCCTGACACGACGAATGAGCGCGCGTTGGGGCTGTTGATGGCGGGCGTGTCGGATGCGGGTACGTCTGGCGTGGGCGGGAAGGTTTAAGATGAGAAAACTGCCGCAATGGGCCGATGTCGTTCTGGTGCCGCTGATCAGTCTGTTGCTGGCGGCTTTGGTGGCGGCGCTGGTGCTGCTGGCGATTGGGCAAAGCCCCTCGGCGGCGCTGGGGATTATGGTGAAGGGGGCGTTTGGCTCGGCGAATGGCTGGGGCTATACGCTATATTACACCACCTCGTTCATCTTTACCGGGTTGTCGGTGATCGTGGCGTTTCATGCCGGGCTGTTCAACATCGGCGGTGAGGGGCAGGCGCAACTGGGCGGGCTGGGCGTGGCGCTGGTTTGTCTGGCGCTGCCTTGGCCGCATTGGACGCTGGCCTTGTTGGCGGCAACCTTGGGCGCGGCGCTGTTTGGCGCGGCTTGGGCGGCGGTTCCGGCCTATTTGCAGGCGAAACGCGGCTCTCATATCGTGATCACCACGATCATGTTCAATTATATCGCCTCGGCTTTGATCGTGTACATGCTGGTCGATGTGCTGCGGCCAGCGGGGCAGATGGACCCGGCCTCGGCGCGGTTCCCGGTGGGCGCGAAGCTGCCTGCGCTGAGCGATATGCCTTATATTTCAGAATTTTTTGCCAAGCTGAACCCGGATGGCACGCCGAAGCTGACCAAGGCCGGGGTGGCGATGTATTCCAACGTGCCAGCCAATGTGACGCTGTTCATTGCTTTGGCGGCCTGTCTCGTGGTGTGGCTTTTGCTGTGGCGGACAAGGCTGGGCTATCAGATCCGGGCGTTTGGCAAATCGGAAGCGGCGTCGAAATATGCCGGGATCAATCCGGTGAAGATCACCATGATCGCGATGCTGATTTCGGGCGGCCTGGCCGGGATGATGGCGATCAACAACGTGATGGGAAGCGCCGAGCGGCTGTTGCAAAACTCGGCGGAGGGCGCGGGGTTCATCGGCATCGCGGTGGCGCTGATGGGGCGTAATCATCCGTTCGGGGTGCTGCTGGCGGCGCTGCTGTTCGGGTTCCTGTATCAAGGCGGGGCGGCGCTGGGGCTGAACACCACGATTCCGATTGAAATGCGGATCGTGGTGCAGGGGCTGGTGATCCTGTTCACCGGGGCGCTGGATCAGATGGTGCGGATGCTGCTGGTGTGGCTGTTCAGCTTTGGGCGAAAGGCGGCGGTCTGATGGATTACGAAACGCTGATGCAGATTTTGGGATCAACCGTGCGACTGGGCACGCCGCTGTTGTTGGCCTGTCTGGCGGGGCTGTTTTCCGAACGCGCCGGGATTTTCGATATCGGGCTGGAAGGCAAGATGCTGGCGGCGGCGATGGCGGCGGGGTCTGTGGCGGCGATGTCCGGCTCGGCCTGGGTCGGGCTTGGGGCGGGGATTTGCGCCTCGATGATCTTCGCGATGCTGCATGGGGTGGCCTCGATCACCTTCCGGGGCAATCAGTTGATTTCCGGGGTGGCGCTGAATTTCCTCTCATCCGGCATCACGGTGCTGGTGGCGCAGGCGTTGTTTGGCCAAGGCGGGCGAACGCCGCCCTTGGCCGGGGCTGCGCGGTTCAACCCGATCACCCTGCCCTTCGCCGAGAGTTTGCAGGACGTGCCGCTGATCGGGCCGCTGTATTATCAGGTGATCTCGGGGCATTCGATCTTGGTCTATGCGGCGGTGGCGTTCGTGCCATTGACCTGGTGGATCCTGTATCGCACGCGGTTCGGCCTGCGGCTGCGCGCGGTGGGGGAAAACCCGGCGGCGGTGGATACGGCGGGGGTTTCCGTGGTGGGTTTGCGCTATGCGGCTTTGGCGATCACCGGGGTTTTGTGCGGCATTGCAGGGGCTTATATGGCGACCGCCCTGCAAGCGGGCTTTGGCCGCGAGATGACGGCGGGGCGCGGCTATATCGCGCTCGCCGCGCTGATCTTCGCCAAATGGCGGCCTTGGCAGGCACTGGGCGCGACGATGCTGTTTGGGTTTTTCCAAGCTTTGGCTCTGCGGCCCGATGTGGTGGAAAAGATCGCGCGGTTCAAAGTGCCGGTTTCGGCGCTGGATGCCCTGCCCTATATCCTGACGGTGCTGGTGCTGGCGGGTTTTGTTGGCAAAGCCATCCCGCCGCGTGCCGGCGGCGAGCCTTATGTGAAAGAACGCTGAGGCTTCGGCTTTCATCTGTCTAAAAATATCCCACGGGGGTCTGGGGGTGTGAAACCCCCAGCGCTTGCCACAAAGGACTTCGCTATGACCGATCAAACCAACGCTCTTGTCGCCCAAATCCAAGCCCGCGCGGGCAGCGCCCCGGTGAAACTGGGGCTGATCCTCGGCTCGGGCCTTGGTCATCTGGCGCAAGCGGTGCAGGGGGTGGCGATCCCTTACGGCGATGTGCCGGGGTTTCCGCATGTCGGGGTTTCGGGGCACAATCCCCATCTTGTGATCGGTGATCTGGAAGGCGTGCGCGTCGCGGTGTTTGGCGCGCGTGAGCATTACTATGAGAACGGCAATGCGGCAGCGATGCGGTTGCCGCTGAGTGTGTTGAGGGGGTTGGGCGCCGAGGCGCTGATAGCCACCAATGCGGCGGGGTCTTTGCGGCCCGACATTCGCCCCGGCGATCTGATGCTGCTGAACGATCACATCAACTTCTCGGGGCTGAACCCGCTGATCGGGGAGAAAACCGATGCGCGGTTCGTGCCGATGACCACGGCGCATGATGCGGGGTTGCGGGTGGGGCTGAAAGCTTCGGCGCAGGCGGTCGGTGTCGCCCTGCCCGAAGGGGTTTATGCGTGGTATTCCGGGCCTTCGTTTGAAACGCCAGCGGAAATCCGGGCGATCAAGATCCTTGGCGGTGATGCGGTGGGGATGTCGACGGTGCCGGAGGTGATCCTCGCCCGCTTCCTTGGCCTGAAGGTCGCGGCAATCTCCACCATCACCAATATGGCGGCGGGCATGTCGGATGAGCAGATCAGCCACGAGCACACCAAGGCGATGGCGCCCTTGGGTGCGGCGAAACTGGAACAGGTGTTGCGTC
>CAYLYV010000193.1:0-7507 GCA_964387655.1 uncultured Cypionkella sp.
CGAACCAGGTTCGACGGTTGAAAAGTGCGCTTCATCGCGGTCTCCATCAGACGGGCACGGCGAACCCGAAGATTCGACGGCGTAAACTTGAAGCCCGGTCTTTAGGGGCGGATCAGCGGTAAGTCAACGCGCGTCCTGCGAGATTTCTGCAACATTTGCCGATCATCGCGACTGGGGCGAGGCAAACTGTTACAAATCCGCGCCTTTAGATCGCCGATTTCGCGAACCTGATCAAGCTGGCGTGAGACGACTGGCGTGGGCAGGCCAATCCGACCATCTTGGGTTAAAGGAAGACCATGACCAAGTGCGCGCGCCTGATCCCGATTGTGCTGATTCTCTGCGCCGCTGTTGCTGGCGCGGTGTTTCTGCGTGATCGGCTGTCGTTTGAGGCTTTGGCCGAGAACCGCGAGGCGTTGCTGGCCTACCGCGACGCGCATTATCTGTGGGCGAGCCTCGGCTTTATCGCAGTCTATATCGTCATCGTCGGCCTCAGCCTGCCCGGTGCCACCATCGCCACCCTGACCGGCGGCTTCCTGTTCGGCCTGTTCCCCGGCACATTCTATAACGTACTCGCCGCGAGCATTGGGGCTACCTGCATCTTTCTGGCCGCCCGCGCGGGCTTTGGGGCTACCTTGGCCGAGCGGTTGCAAGGCGGCTCGGCCTCGCGCGTGCAAACTGCGTTGCGCGAGAACCAATGGTCGGCCTTGTTCATCATGCGGCTGGTGCCTGCGCTACCCTTCGTGCTGGCCAATTTGCTGCCCGCAGTTGTGGGGGTGCGGCTGTTGCCGTTTGTGGTGACGACATTTTTCGGCATTATTCCGGCGGGCTTGGTGTTCACCTCGATCGGTGCAGGGCTGGGTGAGGTGTTTGCGCGTGGCGAGCGGCCCGATCTTGGGGTGATTTTCTCGGCCCCCGTGCTGCTGCCCTTGCTGGGGTTGGCCGCTTTGTCCGCTGTGCCGATCCTGTTGAAAAAACACAAGAAAGGCGGCTGAATGGAGCGGATTTCGACAGATATCTGCATCATTGGTGCAGGTTCGGGTGGGCTTTCGGTGGCGGCGGGGGCGGCGCAGATGGGCGCGCGCGTGGTGCTGATCGAAGGTGCCGCGATGGGCGGCGATTGCCTTAACCATGGCTGCGTGCCGTCAAAGGCGCTGCTGGCGGCGGGCCGGGCAGCGCAGGTGATTCGTGTGGGCGTACCGGGAGTGCAGGGCGCTGAGCCGCAGATCGACTTTGCTGCCGTCAAGGCGCAGGTTGCGGCGGTGATCGCACAGATAGCGCCCATAGACAGTCAAGAGCGGTTTGAGGGCTTGGGCGTGCAGGTGATCCGCGCCTATGCCCGCTTTATCAACCCGCGTGAGGTGGAGGCGGGCGGCAAGATCATCCGCGCCCGGCGTTTTGTGATCGCCACCGGCTCGCATCCGACCATTCCAGAGCTGCCGGGGCTCGACGCGATCCCCTATCTGACCAATGAGACGATCTTTGCGCAAACCGCGCGGCCGGAGCATCTGCTGATCCTCGGCGGTGGCCCGATTGCGATGGAAATGGCGCAAGCGCATCGCCGTTTGGGCTGTGCGGTGACGGTGATCGCCCGCAGCCGGGTGCTGAGCCGCGTTGACCCTGAGGCGACGGCGGTGGTGCTGGGTGCTCTGCGTGCCGAAGGCGTCGAGGTGCTGGAGGGGCGCGACATCGCCCGGCTGCGCCCCATGCCGCAGGGCTTGGAAGCGGTGCTGAACGATGGCACCACGCTGACCGGATCGCATCTGCTGATTGCCACCGGGCGCACGCCTGCCATCGCACAGCTGGATTTGACCGCCGCAGGCGTGGCTTACAGCGATAAAGGTGTGACGGTGGGGCCCAACCTGCGCAGCAGCAATCGCCGGATTTATGCGGTGGGCGATGTGGCAGGGGGCTTGCAATTCACCCATGTCGCGGGCGCTCATGCGGGGGTGGTGATCAAGCAAATGCTGTTCGGCCTGCCCGCCAAGCAGGCGACTGTCGTGCCGATGGTCACCTATAGCGACCCTGAACTGGCGCAGATCGGGCTGACCGAGGCAGAGGCGCGCGCCAAACATCCGAGCGTGCAGGTGATCCGGCAAGAGTTTCTGCACAACGACCGCGCGGTGACCGATGGCAAAACCGCAGGCTTTCTCAAGCTGATGCTGCTGAAAGGCCGCCCGGTTGGCGTCACCCTTGTTGGCGCAGGGGCAGGCGAGTTGATTGGGCTTTGGGCTTTGGCGATAAGCTCTGGCCTGAAGATCGGCGCGTTGGCTGCAATGATCGCGCCATATCCGACGCGCGGCGAGATTTCCAAGCGTGCAGCGGGGGCCTATTTCTCACCGAAACTCTTTGATAACATGGCGGTGAAGCGGGTGGTGCGGCTGGCGCAGCGGCTTTTGCCATAAGCTGAATTTGGGGCAGGCTGGGGGCTTTCACCCCCCAGACCCCCTGAGGATATTTATACGCAGAGGATGACCAGAAGCGTGGCAGTCAGACGGGGCGGATTTATAAACACCCTGTCGGGGCGGTTTTTGGCTCTGACCGTGGCCTTTGTCATGCTAGCCGAAGTGCTGATCTTCGTGCCTTCCATTGCCCGGTTCCGCGCGGATTTCCTGACCATGCGGTTGGAGAAGGCGCAGATCGCGTCCTTGGCGCAGTTGGCCGCAGAAGACATGGTGACGCCCGCGCTGGAGAAAGAGCTGCTGGCCAATGCCGAGGTCTATAACGTCGTGTTGCGCCGGGATGAGGTGCGCCAGCTCGTGCTGTCTTCGCCTATCCCAACGCCGATCTCAAACACGTTCGATCTGCGCGAGGCCGGGCCTTGGACGCTGATCCGAGATGCCTTTGCCTGCCTGCTCGACCCCGACGATCAGATCATCCGGGTGATCGGTTATCCGGTGCAATCTGCTGGGCTTCTGATTGAAATCACGATGGATTCCGCGCCGATGCGCAGCGCCATGCTGGATTACGGCGGGCGGATATTGCTGCTGTCGGCGCTGATCTCGGGGGTGACGGCGTTCTTTCTGTTCCTCGCCGTGCAACGCCTGATCGTGCTGCCGATCCGCCGGGTGGTCAACCATATGACCGCCTATGCCGAAGCGCCCGAGGATGCCCGCCGGGTGATCGCCCCCACCGCCTCGGTGGTGGAACTGCGCGATGCCGAAGAAGCCATGCATGCGATGCAGACCCAGTTGACGGGCTCGCTGCGGCAAAAAGAACGTCTCGCACAACTGGGGGGTGCCGTTGCCAAAATCAGCCACGATCTGCGCAACATTCTGACCACTGCGCAACTTTTCGCTGACCGGATCGAGGGCAGCACCGATCCGATGGTGGCGCGCGCCGCCCCCAAACTGGTCGGCTCTATCGCCCGCGCCGTGGCCCTGTGCGAATCAACCTTGGCGTTTGGCAAGGCGGAAGAACCGAAACCGCAACTGCGCGAGGTGGCTCTGGCCACGCTGGCCGAAGATGTCGCGGAGGGCGAAGGCCTTGCGGGCGAAGGCCCGGTGACTTGCCTGATCGAAGTGCCCGAGGCACTGGTGATCCATGCCGATTACGATCAGTTGTTCCGGGTGCTGTCCAACCTTGTGCGCAACGCGCGCCAAGCGATTGAGGCGACAGGGCTTGACGGCAGCATCGAAATCTCTGCTGGCGAGAGTGCCTCGGAATGGTGGATCAGGGTTGGCGACACTGGCCCCGGCCTGCCAGAAAAGGCCCGCGAGCATTTGTTTGAGGCGTTTCAGGGCGGCGCGCGCAAAGGCGGTATCGGCTTGGGTCTGGCGATTGCGGCTGAGTTGATCCGCGGTCATGGCGGGCGGTTGGAACTGGCGCGCAGTGATGCCGATGGCACGGAGTTTCTGGTGCATTTGCCGAAAACCATCGGCTCGGCGGCTTGATCGCGATTTGCCCAAGGTTATGCTGCGGATTGCGCATCAAGTTGCATTTCGCTGCGTATTCGCCCTTGCAATGCCCGGCAGGGGGGGCTAAATGCAGCCGCAAGAGTGGATCCATAGCTCAGCTGGATAGAGCATCAGACTACGAATCTGAGGGTCGGGCGTTCGAATCGCTCTGGGTCCACCACTTTAGATCTCCCAACAAATCTATTGTCGAAAGACCGCGGGAATTTCCTGTTGTTTTAGAAGGTTATGCGGGTTTGGCTGAGGACCGATTGCTTCAGTCGAAGCATGAAAAAGGCTCTCTCAGTGCCAATTCTCTCCGAAACTGTGGACTACGGTGTTTTGGTCCGCAGATTTAAGTCATTGCTTTCAAACGTATATTTTCAGGCCACATTTTGTTATTCGTCAGTCGCGTTTGGCTTGCGGCCGGTTCTGATATCGAAATTCATGCGGATTTTTACGGGTATCGGACAGGTCGCCCCATCGCAGGACATAGCCAAGATGCCACGACCTCCCGACAGTAACCTTGCTCCAAATCTTGACGCGCGAAAGCTTGCAAAAGTGACTCACGTCTCGGCGTCCGCATCCACCATCTGCGCCACACGCTTGCATTCCCGCTGTATGCCCACTTGATCGACTTACCGCAGCTGGCGAGGTGAACGCCGTGGGCGAGATGCGCAGGCCGCGGTTGAAGGTGGTAGCAGGCGGGAATGCGACTACCGATCGCCCAAACGTGGCTTGATTGCATTGCAATCATTGCCTAGCTTTGGCGCTGCAACCGGAGGGTGCCATGGCCAGCATAACGATTCGGAACCTTGACGATGATGTGAAGCGCCGCCTGCGCGTGCGGGCGGCCGAGCATGGCCGCTCGATGGAGGAGGAGGCGCGCGATATCTTGCGGCAAGTTGTCGGTCAGCCCGGCGCGCCAAGAAACCTCGGTCAGGCTATCCATGCGCGGTTTGCGGCGCTGGGCGGCGTCGATCTGGCGCTGCCTGTCCGGACGCCGATGCGGTCCACCCCGGATTTTGAGTGATCCATGATCCTGCTCGATACCAATGTGGTTTCGGAACTGATGCGCACTGTGCCAGCTCAGCCCGTGCTGGACTGGTTTGCCAAGCACGACGCGGCTGATCTGTTCATCTCGGCTGTCACCGAAGCGGAACTGCGCACCGGCGTCGCGATCCTGCCAGAGGGCCAGCGTCGCGACCGGCTGCAAGTCGCCATCGACGCCATGATCGACTTGGATTTCCAGGCACGCGTCCTTTCCTTCGACAGCCCGGCCGCCAAAGCCTATGCCAAAATCGCAGCCCAGCGCCGCGCCCGAAGCCGCCCCATCGCCGAGGCAGACTGCCAGATCGCCGCCATCGCACTCGCAACCAATGCCCCTGTCGCCACCCGCAACGTCAAGGATTTCGACGGCTGCGGCATTCGCCTGATTAATCCCTGGAACGATCAATGAACGCCGTAGAAATCGAACAGGCCATTTCCGAGCTGGCTGAGAAACCTTTTGACCGGCAGGAATTCCCGTTTCAGTTCCTCGAAGCCTTCGGGAACAAGGAAACCACGCTGAAACGCCTGCGCACCGGCGTGTCGAACAAGTCCGACCTTGGCGGCGTGCTGCAGACTAACAACATCCACATCGCCACTTGCGAACCGGGCCAGACATCCGCCACAATCGCCGTCCTGCGCGCCAGCCCCGCCACGGCCAAGGGCAAGGCACGCTTCATCCTGGCCACCGATGGCGAGACGCTCGAAGCCGAAGACCTCACCTCCGACGATCCGCCCGTCGCCTGCGCCTATCCCGATTTCCACGACTACTTTGGCTTCTTCCTGCCGCTGGCAGGCATCACCACCGTCAAGCAGATCCGCGAAAGCGCCTTTGATATCAAGGCGACCGGCCGCCTGAACCGGCTTTATGTCGAACTGCTGAAGGACAACCCCGAATGGGGAACCGAGGCGCGCCGCCACGACATGAACCACTTCATGGCCCGGCTGATCTTCTGCTTCTTCGCCGAAGACACCGGCATCTTCAACGGCGGCACCCTGTTCACCACCACCGTCAGCCAGTTTAGCGACCCGGCCAGCACCAACACCCATTGGGTCATCAGCGAAATCTTCCGCGCGATGAACACCCGGCTAGACCTGCGCCCCAAGTCTGACCTGCGCAACTGGGCCAACGCCTTCCCCTATGTAAACGGCGGCCTCTTTTCCGGCGACACCGATGTTCCGCGCTTTTCCAAGATCGCGCGCAGCTACCTTTTGCACATCGGCAGCCTCGACTGGACCAAGATCAATCCCGACATCTTCGGATCTATGATCCAGGCCGTCGCGGATGAGGGCGAGCGGTCCGCGCTGGGCATGCACTACACCTCCGTGCCGAACATCCTGAAGGTGCTGAACCCGCTGTTCCTGGATGATCTGCGCGCGCAACTGGAGGAGGCGGGCGACAACCCCCGCAAACTGCTGAACCTGCGCAATCGGATGGCCAAGATCAGGGTGTTTGATCCTGCCTGCGGTTCGGGCAACTTCCTTGTCATCGCATACAAGGAAATGCGCGCGATCGAGGCGGTGATCAACCAGCGCCGGGGCGAGGCTGACGCAAAGACCGCCATCCCCAAAACCAACTTCCGTGGGATCGAGCTGCGCGACTTCGCGGCGGAGATCGCCCGTCTGGCGCTGATCATCGCCGAGTTCCAGTGCGACGTGACCTATCGCGGCGAGGTGCAGGCGCGGGCCGAGTTCCTGCCACTGAACGCGCAGAACTGGATCACCCAAGGCAATGCCCTGCGGCTGGACTGGCTGTCGATCTGCCCGCCCACCGGGACAGGGGTGCGGTTTCAGGCCGAGGACCTGTTCCACACGCCGCTGGATCAGGCGCAGATCGATTTCGAGAACGAGGGCGGGGAGACGTACATCTGCGGGAACCCGCCCTATGTTTGGGGAAATGAACGAACCATTGAACAAAAAGAGGACTTGGAGAGTGCGGTTGCGGGTGAGACCAAGTCCGTAGGGTCGCTAGACTACGTTTGTGGATGGTTCTTCAAGGCGCGTCGATATCTGGAACGCACACCTGGCCTAAGCGCCTTTGTGACAACAAACAGCATCAACCAAGGGCGTCAGGTTGGCGTGCTGTGGCCATTGCTTCTGCAAAATGGGTTTGAGATCGCGTTCGCACATGTCTCGCTGAAATGGGCCAATCTAGCCAGCAACAATGCGGGGGTCACAGTCAATATTGTTGGCTTTGGCAGGGACTACTACCGTGCAAAAATTCTGTATTCTGATGAAACTCAACAAGAAGTGAATCAAATTTCGCCCTACCTTGTTCCCGCGGCAACTAAGATCGTAGCAAAAAGCACAAAGCCAATCTCGGCCCTGTCTGAAATGCGATTTGGTGGCATGCCGATCGATGGCGGCCACCTTCTCTTAGATTCAGATGCTCTACGAGCATTGATCAAGGAAGATTCGCGAGTATCAGATTTTGTTCGCCCAATAGTCGGCTCGCAAGAAATGATAAATGCAACACCTCGGTATTGCATTTGGGTTTCGGACAAAGATCGGGGCGTAGGGTCAGGACCTATTGATTTTGCAACGCAGCCGTGATTCAGGCTCCGCAAGGA
>CAYLYV010000194.1:0-7410 GCA_964387655.1 uncultured Cypionkella sp.
GCTGGTGAAACGCGCCGACAAGATTCTTGCCCTGCGGCGTGTTGATGCCGGTCTTGCCGCCGACGGAGCTATCCACCTGCGCCAGAAGCGTGGTAGGGATCTGCACAAACCGCACGCCGCGCCGCAGCACGGCCGAGGCAAAGCCGACCAGATCACCGACCACGCCGCCGCCAAACGCCACAACGACATCGCGACGCTCGATCTTCTGCTCCAGCAGCCATTCGACACAACGCGCGAATTGCTCCCAGCCCTTCGAGCCCTCGCCCGGCGGGATGGTCAGCGCGGTCATCGCGATGCCCTCATACTCAAAGGCCTTCGCCAGATCCATCAGATGACAGGCAGCAACCGTGTCATCGGTGATCACTGCGACTTTGCGGCGATGCAGCAGAGGCGCGATCTGGCGGCCCGCCTGCGCGATCAGACCCTGACCGATACGCACATCGTAACTGCGCGATCCAAGATCGACATTGACCACATTCAGGCTCATCTTAGATCCTTTCCAGCACGTCCGCGCGGGTCGTCAACGCTTCGACCACCCGCTGCGCCATATCCTCAACCGACAACTCCGCAGAGGAATCGACCACCAGATCGGCCATCTGGTAGAAGGGAAGCCGGGCGTCGTAAAGCCCGCGCAGGGTTTCGCGCGGATTTGAAGTGCGCAGCAGAGGCCGCGTGGTTTTGTGGCGCACACGCTGCCAGAGCAACTCGAGATCGGCGCGCAGCCAGATCGAGACGCCCGCCTCATGGATCAGCGCGCGGTTGGCTTGCGACAGATAAGCGCCGCCGCCGGTCGACAGGATGCAGGGTGCGCCGCGCAACAAGCGGGCAATCACCTCGGTTTCACGCGCGCGGAAAAACGCCTCGCCGTCGCGCGCGAAAATCTCGGCGATTGAGCGATCTGCCGCGCGCACAATCTCCTCGTCCGAATCAACGAAGGGCACGCCCAGCAGTCGCGCCAGTGCGGTGCCGACGGCGGTTTTACCCGCCCCCATCATCCCGACCATCACCACAGTTTTCTTCAGCAGCACGATGTTTTTCCCTGTCTGCCTTGACTTCCGACGCACAGATGGCGCATCGCCGCCCAAGGCAAATCTTTCTTGCCTGAATGGCGTGAACTCGGCGCAAATGCCATATATAATCTGCACGAAGCTGCGAAGCCTTTTCAGGAGCAGCAGCACGGAAACAACAATCGCGCGGGGTAAACCTGCGGCAAGCAGTAAAGGCAAAGCGGGCATGGGGCGTCTGATCAAGGTTTTGGTGGTTTTGGCGGTGCTTGGCTTCATAGGGCTTACGGGTTACGCTTATCTCGCGGATCTTTCTCCGACCGCGTCAGAGGTGAAGCTGCCGGTGACCCTGAATGTCGATTAACCACCTCGGCCTCTGCGTGGCTTTGGCACTTGCGCTGCCAACAGCCGCTTTGGCCGAGAAAAAGCCATTGTCCGCGATCGACTGGCTGTCGCAATCGGTGAAAACGCCGATGCCGAAAGGCAGCGTCGCGCCGCGCGCGCCGGCCGAGCCTGTCAGGGCTGCGGTGAAAAATGGCACGCAGGCCAATCTGCCACCGGTCGCGGATGAGCCGAAAGTCACCACTGATGCCCTGCCTGATCAGGTGGCGACCACTGTGCTGGGCAGCACCTCGCTGGATGCGGTCGGGTTGTTGCCGCCGCAGGTGACCGGATTTCCGCATGATCTGTGGGGCATCGGCCACAGCGCCGAGATTGCCGCAGATATCGCCGAGGCCGGGCAAGGCGATGTGCCTGCACTGCAATCCTTGCTGATGACCCTGCTGCTGGCCGAGGCCGATGCGCCTGCGGATTCGGCAGGTTCGGGGGATTTGCTGATCGCGCGGATCGACAAGCTCTTGACGATGGGGGCTTTGGATCAGGCGCAAGCGCTGATCACGGCGGCGGGGGCAAGTAGTTCGCCCGAATTATTTCGCCGCAGTTTTGACGTAGCTCTGCTAACCGGCGAAGAAGACAGTGCCTGCGAGGTTTTGAAATCCGCCCCCGGCCTTGCGCCGACGCTGACCACCCGTGTGTTCTGCTTGGCCCGCGCGGGCGACTGGAACGCCGCCGCTTTGACTCTCCGCACTGCACAAGCTTTGGGCAACATCAGCGCCGAGGAGGATGCGCTGCTGTCGCGCTTCCTTGACCCCGAGCAGTTTGACGGCGAGCCGATGCCGCCCGCCCCGAAGCCGATCACGCCCCTCGTCTGGCGCATCTATGATGCGTTGGGCGAACCCTTGCCCACCGCCACCCTACCCCCGGCCTTTGCCCATGCGGACCTCTCGGACCATGCCGGATGGAAATCGCAGATTGAGGCCGCCGAGCGGTTGTCGTCTGCCGGCGCGATCACGCCGAACGTGTTGCTGGGCCTCTATACTGACCGAGCGCCTGCGGCCTCGGGTGGGGTTTGGGACCGTGCCGATGCGTTCCAGCGCTTTGATGCGGCGCTAACAAAGCGTGACGTGGCGGCGGTGGAGCAACGCCTGCCACTGGCCTATGCCCGAATGCGCGATGTCGAGGTCGAAGTGCCATTCGCCACCCTGTTCGCGGGGCCGCTCGCGACCCTTCATTTGACCGGCGATGCAGCGCGGATCAGCTATGAATTGGGCCTGCTTTCGCCGGAATATGAACGCCTTGCCAAATCCCCGGATGCCGGAACCGATGCGCGCAGCGTGTTTCTGGCGGGCCTCGCCGCTGGTTCGGTCAAAGGCCTGATCGCGCCGGACAGCATGGCCCGCGCCATCGCCCCCGCCTTCACCGATCCTCAACTTCCCTCTGATATTGCCGATCTGGTGGCGCAAAAACGCGTGGGAGAGGCGATGTTGCAAGCCATGATCCGCATTGAATCCGGCCTACGGGGTGAGTTGGTGAAGGTCACCGACGGCCTTTCCGTGCTGCGCAAACTTGGGCTGGAAGATATCGCGCGGCGCACGGCCTTGCAGTTGATGTTGCTGGAACGGCGCGGATAAATGCCCGCGCCCACACATCCTGACAGTTGGATTTCCAGCTTTCTCGCCGCTCATGCCGCTGATCTTGGTGCCGCGAAAAACACTCAGTTGGCCTATGGGCGCGATCTGAAGGATTTCGCCGATTGGCTGTCCCGCCATGCCAGCAGCTTTGCCGTCGCGGGCCGCGATCAGGTTGAGGCTTATCTGGTGTTTTGCGACGCGCAGGGCCTGTCAAAAGCCACCCGCGCACGCAGGTTGTCGGCGATCCGGCAGCTGTACCGCTTTGCGCATGAGGAAGGCTGGCGCGACGACAACCCCGCCCTGCGCATCAAAGGCCCCGGTGCCAGCCAGCGCTTGCCCGGCACGCTGTCTTTGCCCGAGGTAGAGCGTTTGCTGGATGCTGCCCGCCGCAAAGGTCGGTCTGAACCGGAACGCTTGCGCAACTGCGCTTTGGTCGAACTGCTTTATGCCACAGGGATGCGGGTGTCGGAACTGGTCGGCCTGCCGGTGGCGGCGGTGCGCGGGAATCCCAAGATGATTCTGATCAAGGGCAAGGGCGACAAAGAACGCATGGTGCCGCTGTCTCCCCCCGCCCGCGTGGCTGTGCAGGAATGGCTGGCCGAGCGCGATGCGCAGGAAGATGCCGGACGTAAGCTGGGCAAGGCTGCCTCGAAGCAGCTGTTTCCCGGCCCCGGCGTCGATGGCCACCTGACCCGGCAGCATTTTTACTTGCTGATCAAGGATATCGCGGTTCAAGGCGGCGTTGATCCCAGCACCGTCACCCCCCACACCCTGCGCCACGCCTTTGCGACGCATCTTTTGGCGGGCGGTGCCGATCTGATGGTGATCCAGACCCTGCTCGGTCACGCCGATGTGGCCACCACTGAGATTTACACCCATGTTCTGGATGAGGATTTGCGCCGTTTGGTGCTGATGCATCACCCTTTGGCGACTTCGGATAAGACCAAGATATGATACACAACCTATGGATTTACGTGCTGATCCTTGCCACGCTCGCCACCGCAGCTCTGCTTGCCGCCGTGATAGCAGCTCTGCAAAACCTGCCGCACGGCCGCGCCTCAATCCATTCCGCAGCCTCGGCCAAGCTGATCGCGCAGGCCGAGATGGGCCTGATGGCGCTGCGACTTGCCCATAGTCTGACGGCACTTGCCGCCCTTTCCGGGCTGTTGTGGCAAGCCCGCGACTGGACGGGGTTTGACTTTGCCGGGCTGACCTTCGCCGCAGGCATCGCTCTGGCATTGTTGGGCCGCATCATCCCCTCAGCCATCGGCACCGCCACGCCCGAGGCCACGCTTGGCCGTCTCAGCCTGTTCGGCCTGATCGCAGCGTGGATATTCGCGCCGCTCGCAGCACTAATGCAGGTCCTGAAGCAAGCCGCTCTGCGGGGTTTCGGGCTCACCTTCGACGTGTCCGAACAGCACGATGCGCTGCGCGATGATATCGCCGGAGCCATCGCCTTGGGCCATTCTGGTGGGGCGATGCAAAAGGAGGACCGTGACCGTCTGCTGGGGGCCTTGGATCTTTCCGACCGCGCGGTGGAAGAAATCATGCGCCACCGCCGCCAGATTGAGATGATCAACGCCGATGATTCGCCCGGCGATATCGTCAGCCAAATGCTCTCCTCGCCGCATTCACGCCTGCCGGTGTACCGCGACGAGACCGAGAACATCCTTGGCGTGGTGCATACCAAGGATCTCTTGCGCGAACTTGATCGTCTGCTGCGTGGTGATGCCCCCGAAGGGCTGGAAAGCCTTGATATTCTGAAGGTGGCCAAGAAACCCTATTTTATCCCCAACACCACCAACCTTGACGAGCAGATGCGCGAATTTCTCAAGCGCCGCACGCATTTTGCTTTGGTTGTGGACGAATACGGCGCGCTACAGGGGCTGATCACGCTTGAGGATATTCTGGAAGAAATCGTCGGCGATATTACGGACGAATTCGACGTGGTGGCCCGCGACTCTGGCCTGAAGCGCGACAGCAGTGGCGACTATCTGATCGACGGTGCCATGACGATCCGCGATCTGAACCGCGCGACCGACTGGCAACTGCCGGATGCCGAAGCCAATACAATTGCCGGTCTGGTGATCCACGAGGCACAGATGATCCCGGCAGAGGGTCAGGTGTTCCACTTCTACGGCTTCCGCATCGAGGTGGTGCAGCGCCGTGAGAACCGCATCACCAAGGTGAAGCTGCGCCGGGTGGCCGAGCAGAGCTAGATCGGTTGGGGTTTGTCTTGCCTCATAATGCGCGGCATGACCGGCGCGCATTCTAACACTTTCGGCTCAGATAAAACGCACCCCTCTTTAGACGATCATCATCGCGTCGGCGAGGCCAGCCGTTGATGACACATTATTGAGCGTGATGACTTCATTGGCGCTGAATTCAAACACCACTTTGCCCGACACCACATGCGCAAACTGCGCAACCACCTGCTGCGCGCTCAAGGCAGCGCCGCCCCAGATCATATCATCGCACACCAGCTTTTCTCTGTCAGCAAGGGTAAAATCAACCACCACGTCGCGCCCAAAATCATTCGCAAACACAAACGCATCGCTGCCAAGATTGCCGACGAGCACATCGTTCCCGCTGCCGCCGTCAATTTGGTCCGCGCCGCCGCCGCCAGCCAGCCGGTCTGCCCCATTGCCACCGATAATCTTATCGCTGCCCAGACCGCCCATCAGATTGTCGACACCGTTCCTGCCCAGAAGCACATCATTGCCCGCGCCACCATCAAACCGATTGGCGCCGTCATTTCCTGTTATCGCGTTGTCATTTGCGTTGCCCGTCGCAAACAGGTTGGCATTGCCAAGCAGTGTCAGGTTATTGATCCCGCGATTCAGACCGATACTGCCGGAGGAGAGAAGAACATTGTGGTTCACAATGTCGACTTTCACATTGCCCGTCGTCATCCCAACGCAAAACGCGAAATCCAGCCCGTCGACTTTCCCGGTTACCGTAACCTCCGCTGCCGCCTTCAGCCCAATCGCATACCCGCCAGCCGCCGCGCTGCTTGCTGATATGTCTTGCGCGGAAAAAGTCGTCCCCGCCACACCTTCGCCAATCGAGTAGAAACCGTTCCGGTCGGTGTCGTTGTAAATGACTCCAGTCAGAAATGTCTTCGCAACCGAAGGTTTGGCGAAATCCTCGGTCAGCATTGACGCGTTATAACTCCTCCCGCTTTGGGTGAAGCTGCCGTATTCTTGCGCGATGCCAATCTCTTGGTAGGCGTCATTCAGCATATTCTGGCGATGACCCGTCGTGCTGAGAAACAGACCCTGATGGTGCGATGCGATTGCGGCGTTCAGATCCAGCGTTCCGGTGGAACCGCGCCACGAGATGTTCTCGGCGATACCCGACCAGCCATAACCCGCCTGCGCCGCGCGATCCCAAGGTTGCGAGCCACCTCTGCCGGTATGCGAGAACACATCCGCGGCCAGCATCCATTGCGAATGGCCAATCGCCGCGTTTTCCAGCAGTGCGTTGGGGGCCAGCACCTGCTTAGAGGCGGTCGAAATCGTTCCTGCCGCAATGCCTGCGTTCAGATCAATGCCATAGCGCGCGGCCTCACCCGCTGGATCAAGTCGCGCCCGGTTGATCAGTTCCAGCAGATATTGCTCAGCAGCCGTCAATGCCATCGCCGCTTCCCCCCATTCATCATTCGGGCACACCCTGCTGAGGGAATGCGGCGAAGCCGGGACGCAGTCGCGACACGATTGTGTCAGCGGCTGCGAAACAGTGACCCCAGCACGCCCCGGATCACCGCTTGCCCGGTTTTTGATCCAAGACTTCTGGCAAAACTTTTCGCAAAAGTCTCGCCAATCGAATCGGATCGGCTGGAGGTGGTTTTCTTCGGGGCCGCAGAGGTAGTTCGCCCGGCGCTGCCGCCATCATACCGACGGGCGTTACGGAACTCGGCATCCGCTTGATCCGCCTGCTGCTGGCTTTGCGTCTCGGCCGTATTGGCTTCTTGTGCCGCATGTTCGGACCGGACGCGCAGGCGTTCATAGGCGCTGTCACGGTCAACCACGGTGTTATATTTCGCCCCCATTGGTGAGGCCGCAATCAGTTGCGCGCGCAGCACGGGGTCAATCGGCCCAAGCTGCGACGATGGCGGGCGGATCAGCGTGCGTTCGGCCACGCCAGGGACGCCCTTGGCCTCAAGGAAAGAGGTCACAGCTTCACCTGTGCCAACATCGCGGATTGCGTCTTCGATGGCGAAGCGCGGATTGGGGCGATAGGTCTCGGATGCCAGTTTCAGGTCTTTCTGATCCTTGGCGGTGAAGGCGCGCAAAGCGTGTTGCACGCGGTTGCCCAATTGGCCCAGAATCATCTCGGGCACATCGGCGGGGTTCTGGGTGATGAAATAGACGCCGACGCCTTTGGATCGGATCAGGCGCGCCACTTGCTCTACCTTGGCCACCAAAGCTTTCGGT